>JANQGK010000297.1 GCA_028277365.1 Halieaceae bacterium
GCGCTGCCGTCCGTCACTGTGTAACGGCCGGCCTCAGGCAGCGCCTGTTCCAGTGGGTCGAAGCAGTGCAGCGCAGTGATCTCCAGGTGGCGGCCGAGCTGGTAGAGCTGTTCCAGGGCGCGGTCTTCAAGGGCGCCGCGAAAATCGCTGACCAGGAATACCGAGCTGCCCGGACGGGCAATGCGTCGCAGCTCCGCCAGCATGTCGGCGAAGGTCTGTGGGTTTTCAGCAGGCGGCAGGGGCAGGGCCTGGTTCATGGCGGTTAGCGCGTTAAGCAGCCCCAGCACCGACCGGCGGCTGCGGCGCGGGCGGATTTCGTGGTGCGCCCGTTCGGAAAACACCAGTCCACCGAGTCGATCGCCGCGCTGTAGCGCCGCCCATGACAGCAGGGCGCCGAGTCGCGCCGCGAGTACTGACTTGCAGCAGGTGCGGCTGCCGAAAAACATGCTGGTACGTTGGTCCACGCACACCAGTACCTGGCGCTCGCGCTCCTCGCGAAACAATTTGGTATAGGCGCTGCCGGTGCGGGCAGTGACGCGCCAGTCGATGGTGCGGATATCGTCGCCGGGCTGGTAGGCGCGCACTTCCTCGAAGTCGATGCCGCGGCCGCGGAAGTTGGTCTTGTTGGGTCCGGACAGCAAACTCAGGGCGCGCTTGCGCTGGTTCAAGTCCAACTTGCCCGCCGGGTGGCGCTCCTCGATCAGCTCGCCGAGTTCACAGTAGGCGCCTAGGGCCGGCGCTTTGTTGGGCGCTGACGCCATCCGGGCAGCCTCAGGCGACGGGAACCCGTGCCACCAGTTCGTCGATGGCGGTATCGGCGCTGATCCCGTTGGCTTCCGCTTCGAAGCTGAGAATGAGCCGGTGCCGCAGCACATCGTGCACCACCGCCTGGACATCGTCGGGGGTAACGAAGTCACCGCCGCGCAGCCAGGCGTGCGCGCGGGCGCAACGGTCCAGCGAGATGGTGGCTCGCGGGCTGCCGCCATAGTCCAGCCAGCCGGCGAGCTCGGCGGAGTACTGGGAGGGATCGCGGCTGGCGATCACCAGCTCGACGATGTAGCGCTCCACCGGTTCTGCCATATGCAGTTCCAGCACGCTGCGGCGCGCGGAAAAAATGGCGTCCTGGGGCAGCTCCGGCGGCTGCGGCAGTTGGGTGGCTGCGGCTTCGTTGCGGGTCAGGCGGAGAATGTCGCGCTCCGCCTCGCGGTCCGGGTAATCGACAAAGACATGCAGCAGGAAGCGGTCGAGCTGGGCCTCGGGCAACGGGTAAGTACCCTCCTGCTCGATAGGGTTCTGGGTGGCCATCACCAGGAACAGCTCCGGCAGGCGGTAGGTTTCGCTGCCCACGCTGACCTGACGCTCGGCCATCGCCTCCAGCAGGGCGGACTGCACCTTGGCCGGCGCGCGGTTGATCTCGTCGGCGAGGATCAGGTTGTTGAATACCGGCCCGCGCTGGAAGTGAAAGCCGCCTTCCTGGGGGCGGTAGATGTCGGTGCCGGTGACGTCACCGGGCAGCAGGTCAGGAGTGAACTGGATGCGGTGGAAGCTCCCTTCGATGCCGTCTGCGAGGCTCTTGATGGCACGGGTCTTGGCCAGCCCCGGGGCGCCCTCGACCAGCAGGTGGCCGTCTGCCAGCAGCGCTATCAGCAGTCGCCGCACCAGGCCAGCCTGGCCAATGATCTGCTGTCCGAGCCAGCCTTCCAGCTGGCTTAAGTGATCCCGGTGGACCAAAAGTGTTTCCTCCGCAGTGTTCATGATCGCTCCGGCCTGTTGTCATCGACCTGTGTGAGACTGTGTCACATCTGGATAGTTCGGGTCAGAACTGCTGATTTCAAGGGCTCTCGCCGCTTCTCTCAAAGAAAGGCGGGATGCTATCGGCTCGCCGTCGATACGGCAACCGCGGCAATCCACGGCAGAAAAACTGTTGGCCCGCGGGTGACGACAAGCCGGGCGCCACCGTTTATCATGAAGCCCGGTTGTGAAACCGCTCGCGGATTTGTTGGAGAATGCAATGACCAAAATAGGTACCCCGTTCAGTGCCTCGGCAACGCGCGTGCTGTTGCTTGGGTCAGGTGAGCTGGGAAAAGAAGTCGTCATAGAACTCCAGCGCCTGGGCGTCGAGGTGATCGCCTGTGATCGCTATGAAAATGCCCCGGCCATGCAGGTGGCGGATCGTTCACACTGTTTTTCCATGCTGGACGGCGTTGAACTGCGGCGGGTGATCGAGCTGGAACAGCCGCACTACATTGTCCCGGAAATCGAGGCCATCGCCACCGACACGCTGTTAGAGCTGGAAGCCGAAGGCTTTAACGTGACCCCCACCGCGCGTGCCGCATCTCTGACCATGGATCGGGAGGGCATTCGCCGGCTGGCGGCCGAGGAGCTGGGACTTCCCACTTCTCCCTACCGCTTTGCGGAGACCCGGGAGCAGCTCGACCAGGCTATCGCGGAGATCGGCCTGCCCTGTGTAGTAAAACCGATCATGAGCTCCTCCGGCAAGGGCCAGAGTACCGTGATGGTTGCGGAGGAAGTCGACAAGGCCTGGCACTATGCCCAGGAGGGTGGGCGTGCCGGCGGCGGCAAGGTGATAGTCGAGGGCTTCATCGATTTTGACTACGAAATCACCCTGCTCACAATTGTTCATCGCGACGGCACCAGTTTCTGCGAACCCATCGGTCACCGCCAGAGGAATGGTGACTATCAAGAGTCCTGGCAGCCCCAGGCCATGTCCAGCGAGGCGCTGACCAGCTCCCGGGAGGTGGCGCAAAAGATTACTGAGGCGCTGGGTGGCCGCGGCCTGTTCGGCGTTGAGCTGTTCATCAGCGGCCACGACGTCTACTTCAGCGAGGTGTCACCCCGCCCCCATGATACCGGCATGGTGACGCTTATTTCCCAGGACCTGTCAGAGTTCGCGCTGCACGCCCGCGCCATACTGGGCCTGCCGGTGCCCAATATTCGCCAGCACGGACCGTCCGCCTCAGCGGTGATCATGGCAGAGGGGGATTCTGCGGATATCAGCTACGCCAACGTGGATGGTGCCCTGGCCGAGCCCGACACCCAGCTACGCTTGTTCGGGAAACCGGAAGTAGCGGGGCGCCGGCGTATGGGTGTGGCGCTGGCCCGGGCCACCACCACGCAGATGGCGCGGGAAAAAGCGACTGCCGCCGCGCGAGCAGTGGTGGTAGAGGTCAGCACCGACGCTGCGGGTGGTCAGGTCGCTCAGGGTTGAGTGTCCCGGCGCTGGACTAAGCTGTTGCAGCGGGTAGCGCCGTCGCCTATCAGGGGCGCTCGCTCTCGATCAACAGTTGGGTGATGGCTTCCGGGTCCTGGGGGTGGGCCAGCGCGAAGCCCTGGGCCACATCGCAGCCCACGGCACGTAAGAAGTTTGCCTGCTGCTCGTTCTCTACACCTTCGGCCACCAGGCCCAGGCCCAGTTGCCGGGCCATGCTGACCATTCCTTGTATGACAGCATCGGTGCGATCGTCCTCACCGACACGGGCTAGAAAGGAGCGATCCAGTTTGACGATATCCATGGGTTGCCAGGCCAGGTAGGCAAAAGAGGAATAACCGGTGCCGAAGTCGTCGATGGCCAGTCGCACGCCACGCTGACGCAGTGCCGTCAGCGTACCAGCCACCTCGTCGCTCTGCTCAAGCATGCAGCGCTCGGTAATCTCGAACTCCAGGTCCGTCATGCTCAGGCCGGTTTCGGCCGCCGCCGCCTCAGTCACTTCGAGCAGGCGCGCGTCGAGTAGCTGGCGGGGTGACACATTCAGGGAGATGCGCGGTACCGACAAGCCGGCCTGGCGCCAGCGTGCCAGCTGCTGGCAGGCCTCGCGGATAATCCAGTAGCCGAGTCTGACAATAAAGCCGTTGTCTTCTGCGATGGGGATGAACTCCGCCGGTGAGACGCGCGACCCGTCGCTGCGCTCCAATCGAACAAGGGCTTCCATGCCGGAGACCGCTCCTGTCGAAACCGCAAACTGGGGTTGGTACTGCAGAACGAAGCGCTGCTCTTCGAGCGCCTTCTCCATCTCTGCCTCCATGCGGAACATGGCTTTGCGGCGGTTCAGGTCCTGGCGCGAAAAGGAGCGGCAGCTGTCCGCGCTGTCACCCAGTTCTCGCAGCGCGAAGCGTGCGAAGTGCAGCAGCTCCTCGGGCTGGTCTGAGTCGCTCGGGCAGGCGGCGGCACCGATTTCCAGCTTGAGCCGGCAGGGCACGCCATTGATCTCGTAGCGGCCGGTGCCTCCCTTGACGATGCGGTCGGCCATGGCTTTCAGCGCCGCTTCGGAGCGGATGCCGCGCCCGACGATGCCGAACTCACCCGGTTGGATGCGCTGAGCCGGCTCCCGGCGGCGCAGCAGGCCGCGCAGCTGCTTCAGTAGCGCGGTCTCCGCGGCGGTGCCGAATTCCGGCCCGAAGGTGTCGACCAGCAGGTGGTAGTTGCTGATCCGGAATACCAGCAGTTGTGCGCTCTGGCCCATCGAGCGGGCTGAGAGCAGCTCTCGGCACAGGGTGGCGCCAAGTTCGCTGCTGGTTGCAGGGGCGATGGGCAGCGGGCTGGTAGCGCCGCGCGGGTCGAGGTGTACGACCTTGCCGTCTTGGCGGATTTTCCGTTCGCTGCTCATGGTTGGATTACTCCTGCGGTGCCCAGACGTTTACGCCGGCTTCCTCTTCGACCAGGGAGGCCGTGAAAGCGGTGGCGCTGTCGTTCCACACGAAAGTGTCGTTCCAGACGAAGGTGTCATTCCAGACGAAAGTGTCATTCCAGACGAAGCTGTCATTCCAGACGAAGCTGTCGTTCCAGACGAAGCTGTCATTCCACAGGTAGCCGTCGTTCCAGAAGTAGCCGGGGCCGTTGACCTCGTTGGGGTTCCAGGCGTGGCCGTCCACTCCCTGGATGATGTAGTTGCCATTCTCATCGACACCGGCCGGGCCCATGTAGTGGGCGGTCCCGTCGAGGTCGGCATTGATGTCCAGGCCCTGATTGGCGCAGCCGCTGGCATTGCTGTAGACGGCGTCAACCGCATTGACCAGGCCTGCGCCCTGCTGGAATACGCTGTAGGCCAGCGAGCCGTCGGCATAGGCTGCCTGACGCGCGGTCGACATAATCTTGCACTTGACGTCATCCGCGCTCAGTCCGGGATTCTGCTGCAGCATCAGTGCGGCGATGCCGCTGACCACGGCTGTCGCCTGGGAGGTGCCCGACATGGTGAAGTACTCACCGAAGTTGTGAAAGTGCGGGTAGCTGGTGGCCAGCGTGGCGGTGTTGCTCATCAGGCCGGTGACGTGACCGCCCGGTGCGACGACCTCGGGCTTGACGAAGCCCTCCGTGGTGGGGCCGGCTGAAGAGAACGGCGCCAGGTAGTCGTCGCTCGCATCGGCAGGGGTCCAGTTGTCGGTCATGGCGCCCACGGTGATGACGTAGGGCACGTTGCCGGGTACGCCGACGGTCATGGGATCCGGACCGGTGTTGCCGGCGGAGGCCACGACCACGATACCCGCGCGCCACAGCTGCATGACCGCCTGGCTCAAGGGGTCATCCCAGTAGCGCGAGCGCGGAGTGGCGCTGAAGGACAGGTTCACTACGCGAGTGTTGAACTGGTCCTTGGTGTCGTAGATGCGCTGCATCGCGTAGATGACGTCGGCGTAGGTGCCGGTGCCGTCGGCGCCGAAGGCCTTCACCGAGATTAGGTTGGCCCAGGGCGCAATGCTGTTGAACTTGCCGTCCACGCTTGCCTCGGAGTTGGTGATGATGCTGGCGAGGTGCATGCCGTGGCCGTACTCATCGACAATGCTGTTGGCATCTTCTGAGCCTGTGATCACGTCATAAGAGGCGGTCAGGCGCACCTGCCCGTCTGGAGTTTCGCTGAGTTCGGGCTTAACGCTTAGACCGGAATCCACCACCGCCACGGTGACGCCGCGGCCGTCGATGCCCTGGGTGTGTAGCTGGTTGGCGCCCACCAGGTGCGGGAAGTCGAGGTAGGGAACGCTGGAGTCGCCCAGCGTATAGCCGTCGCCACCTTCAGAGGTGGTCTTCACGGCGCTGTTGTCGTGAATCCGGAAGTCTCCCGGGTGGGCCTTGAGGGCGGCCAGCTGATCGCCGGTCAACTCGGCGCTGACGGCGTTGATCAGGGAGACGTCGCGGACCACGGTGCCGCCTACGGCTTCCACCGCGCTGCGTGACGCCTCACCGCTGCCTCCCTGTACGCCCTCCACGGTGGCGATGCTGGCGGAAGCGGATGAGGTGGAGATCAAGATCCCGGAGAAAGACATCAAGATGGATGTCTACAAATCAGCTGGGGCGGGCGGGCAAAGCGTGCAGAAGAACTCCACCGCCGTGCGGCTCACGCACATCCCCACCGGGATCGTGGTGCAGTGCCAGGATGAACGTTCGCAACTGCAGAACCGCATGCGGGCGATGAGCATCTTGCGCGCCCGGCTCTACGAAATCGAGGAAGAGAAGCGACGGGCAGAGATCGACGAATCGCGTCGTTCGCAGGTGGGCAGCGGGGAACGTTCGGAGAAAATCCGCACGTATAACTTTCCCCAATCGCGGGTCAGCGACCATCGTGTGAACTTCACCTCCCACAATCTGCCCGCCATTCTGGATGGCGACCTCGACGAGCTTCTGGACGAATTAGCCACCCAGGATGAGGCCAAGCGCTTAGCCGCGGCTGGCCTGGGCGTCTGAGATTTGTGGGCAAACCCCAAAAAACAATATCGAAACCGATAAGCATTGCCGCAGCGTTGCAAAGCGGCAGTGAACGCCTACAAGGCGTGAGTGAAAGCGCCGCACTGGATGCCCAGGTGCTGCTGGCCCATCTGCTCGAAAGCGAGCGCAGCTGGCTTTTGGCGCACCCCGAAGTTGAATTGGACGCCGAGCAGGCGCAAGCCTTTCAGAGCGCGATAGAGCAGGTCGAAGCGGGTACCGCCCTACCCTACGTGCTGGGCAAATGGGAGTTCTACGGACTT
>JANQGK010000318.1 GCA_028277365.1 Halieaceae bacterium
GCCGGTGGCGGCCTTCACCAGGGGTGGACCACCCAGGAAGATGGTGCCCTGCTCGCGCACGATGATGGATTCGTCGGCCATGGCGGGCAGGTAGGCGCCGCCCGCAGTGCAGGAGCCCAACACGGCGGCAATTTGCGGGATGCCCCGGGCCGACATACGGGCCTGGTTGTAGAAGGCGCGGCCGAAGTGCTCCCGATCTGGGAACACCTCGTCCTGCAGTGGCAGGTAGGCGCCGCCGGAATCCACCAGGTAGATGCACGGCAGGTTGTTCTCGGCCGCGATGCGCTGGGCGCGGTCCTGTTTCCTTACTGTCAGCGGGTAGTAAGTGCCGCCTTTCACAGTGGCGTCGTTGACGAACACCATGCACTCGGAGCCCGACACCCGGCCGATGCCGGTGATAATGCCGGCCGCGGGCACATCGTCGTCGTAGACCTTATGAGCGGCGAGCTGGGACAGTTCCAGGAAGGGTGAGCCCGGGTCCAGCAGGGCATCGAGGCGTTCCCGGGGCAGCAGTTTGCCACGCGCCTTGTGGCGCTGCTGGTACTTCTCACCACCGCCCTGCTTGATCTTCTCGACCAGTTGCCGCAGGTCCTCGACCTGAGCCTGCATGTGCTCGCGGTTTTCAGCAAATGCCGCGTCCCGGGGGTTGATCTTGCTGGTGATGGCAGGCATGGCGTCAGGCGGTCTCCTTGAACAGCTCCCGGCCGATCAGCATGCGGCGCACTTCCGAGGTGCCGGCGCCGATTTCGTAGAGCTTGGCGTCGCGCAACAGGCGACCGGTGGCGTACTCGTTGATATAGCCGTTACCGCCCAGTGCCTGGATGGCCTGCAGCGCGATCTGGGTGGCCTTCTCGGCGGTGAATAGGATCACGGCGGCGGCGTCCTTGCGGCTGTCCTCGCCGCGGTCCAGCGCGGCGCCCACGGCATACAGGTAAGCGCGGGAGGCATTCATTTCGGCATACATGTCGGCCACCTTGCCTTGCATGAGCTGGAACTCGCCGATGCTCTGGCCGAACTGCTTGCGGTCGTGGATGTAGGGCACGACGACGTCCATCGCCGCCTGCATGATGCCAACCGGGCCGCCTGACAGCACCGCACGCTCGTAGTCGAGGCCCGACATCAGCACGTTCACACCCTTGCCCTCGGCGCCGAGAATATTCTCCTCCGGCACCTCGCAGTCTTCGAAGACCAGTTCACAGGTGTTGGAGCCGCGCATGCCCAGCTTGTCGAGCTTCTGGGCCTGGGAGAAGCCCGGGAAGCCGCGCTCGACGATGAAGGCGGTAATGCCGCGAGGGCCAGCGTCGGGATCGGTCTTGGCGTAGATCACGTAGGTGTCGGCATCCGGACCGTTGGTGATCCACATCTTGTTGCCGTTGAGAACGTAGCGGTCGCCCTTCTTCTCCGCCTTGAGCTTCATGCTGACCACGTCGGAGCCGGCGCCGGGCTCAGACATGGCCAGGGCGCCGACGTGCTCGCCGGAGCACAGCCTGGGCAGGTATTTCTGCTTCTGCTCCTCGCTGCCGTTTTTGCGAATCTGGTTCACACACAGATTGGAGTGGGCGCCGTAGGACAGGCCCACCGAGGCGGACGCCCGCGATACCTCTTCCATGGCCACACAGTGGGCCAGGTAGCCCATACCACTGCCGCCGTACTCTTCCTCCACCGTGATGCCCAGCAGGCCCAGGTCACCGAACTTCTTCCACATATCTGCCGGAAAGGTGTTATCGATGTCGATCTGCTCGGCGCGGGGCGCAAGCTCAGCCCGGCACATCTGGTAGACGGCGTCGCGCAACATATCGACCTCTTCACCGAGGCCGAAATTGAGGGTGGGGTAGGGCGTGTTCATGGTGTGACTTCCTCTTGCATGGCTTGCAGTGCCGCCTTGCAGCGGGCCTGGACCTCGTCCAGTTCCTGCATCATTTGCTTCAGGTCTGCGAGCTGGGTAGTGATGATGGCGCGGCGCTCATCGATCTTGCCCAACAGCGAGTGTAGCTGCTCGGCGTTGTTCTGCCCGGGCTCGTACATATTGATGATGTCGCGGCTCTCATCCAGGGTCAGTCCACAGCGCTTGCCACGCAGGATCAGGCCCAGCCGCACCCGGTCGGCGTGACTGAACAGGCGCTTCTGGCCCTGGCGCGCGGGCGCCAGCAGGCCTTTTTCCTCATAGAAGCGGATGGTGCGCGGCGTGATATCGAACTCGCTGGCGAGGTCGGAAATGCTGTAAACGCGATTGGGCATGGGAGCCTCCGGAACGGGAGGCCGGACTATAGTTTACGTTAACGTAAACGTCAATAAGCTGTGCCGTGAAAGCCGCCTGACGGCGCTGAGGGGTTCAATCCTGGATAGTAGCGGACTCGATAACGACGACGTCCAGCGGCACGTTTTGTAGACCGCCCAGGAAGCCGGTGGGCACGGCGGCAATGCTGTCCACCACGGACAGGTCGCTAGTCACGCGAGCGAAGACGGCGTAACCGCCGCCGAAGCTCGGGAAGTCCAGCGAGTCGTTGTCGACCTGGTTGATATAGAACTGGGCCCTGGCGCTGTCGGCCTCCTCGGTGCGCGCCATGGCCACGGTGCCGCGGGTGTTGGAGACACTCCACTGCGATTCGTTGCGAATGGGACCCCGCAGCTCCGACTCGGCGATCACGAACAGGGCATTCTGCTCGGCATCATAGGTGAGCAGGCCCGCCTGGATCACGAAATTATTGATCACGCGGTGGAAGAACACATTGCTGTAGAACCCGGCCTCTACGTACTGCAGGAAGTTATCCACGGTCACCGGGGCTTCCCAGTTCAGGGTTTCCATGGTGATCGTGCCGAAGTTGGTCTCGACGACCACCTGGCGACTGCCCAACACGGCCTGAGCCAGCGCATCGAGAGAGGCGGCCGGCTGGTTGGCTCGGATGGCGGCGGCCAGCGCTTCCTGCGAAAGAATGTCACCCAGGTAGCGAGCGCCGTGTACACGGGGGTTCCAGCCCAACACGTCGTCGTAGTCGATGCTGTCGTCGTTATCGACATCGGTGACCAGCAGTCGTGCTGCCGCGTCAAGCTGCTCCAGTACTTGCGCGTCATCGAGCTGCGCAAGGCGGCCCACGGCCTGGCGGTAGGTGGCCTCGGTGAGCACGGAAATCTGGATGTTGCCGTCTATCAGCCGCTGGCCCGGCACAATGGCGTGCCAGCTACCCTGCACAGGTTCGGGCTCACCGGGGTCGAGGGCGGTGGCCTGGGAGAAATAGTCTTCACCGCCGCTGGCGGTCAGCAGGTAGAGGCCGGCCGGGTCGATACCCGCCGTATCGAAGCCCGGGCTGCTGCCCAGGAACAGCAGTTGCACCAGTCGCGCGTAGCCGTCCCAGGTCTCCTGGCCCAGCAGCGTGATCCAGTCGCTTTCCGTACGTGTGACGACCTGTTCGCCAATGACAGTGCCGGGCTCACGCAATGTTGAGACGGTGACGATGGTGCCCCCGGTGGTACCGGTCAGGCTGGTCTGGAAACAACCGGTGAGTGCCAGGCATAGGCCGGCGGACATGAGCAGTTTGAAGTTAAGCACAGCGAATCTCGTCACCGAGGTTTCAAGGCGGCTACATTAGCAGGAGTGGCCGGCGCTGTCTGCGGCATTTTCGAGTCTGTGACCGGCGTTTTGACAAGCGGTGACCCGATGCCCGATTATCCAGCGTCCATCAGCGTTTGCAGACTATGATCGGCAGCGACACTCTCAATCGGGATTCCATCCAGTCGGGCCTCACTCCCCAGGCCCGTGCCCTGCTGGGCGAGCTGGATGTGCGCGGCGCCATCGATTCCACCAATGCTGAGGCGCTGCGACGACTTGAGAGCGGCAGCGTTCCCGGTCTGGCGATTACCGCGGAGCAGCAGACCGCCGGCCGCGGCCGCCGTGGCCGCGAATGGGTCAGCCCGCCTGCTAGCAATATTTACTTGTCGGTAGTCTGGCAGTTTCAGCGCGGTGTCGATGCCATGGACGGTCTGAGTCTGGCAGCCGGTGTTGCCGTTGCCGAGGCTCTCGCCGAGCAGGGGCTCGATACCGTAGCGCTGAAATGGCCCAATGATTTGCTACACAACGGCGCGAAGCTCGGGGGCATTCTAGTGGAAACCAGCGGCCACGCCGCGGGGCCCACCAGCGCCGTGTTAGGTGTCGGCGTCAACCTGGCCATGCCGGAAGCCGAGGCGTCCGTCATCGGCCAGCAGTGGACCGATGTGTCCCGCGCCGGCGGTATTGGCGCGGGCCGCAATGCCATGCTGGCCAGCCTGCTCAACCACTTGCTTCCTTTACTGGCAGATTTCGAGACGGTGGGTTTTGATTCCTGGCGCGAGCGCTGGATGGCCCGCAATGCCCATGCGGGACAGGCGGTGGCCCTGCGCAGTGGCGATCGCGAAGTCGTCGGCGTGGTGCAGGGTGTCGACGACAGCGGCGCCCTGCTGCTGGATCTCGGCGGTACCGTACAGGCGTTCAACGGGGGTGAGCTGAGTCTGAGGCCGGTCTCATGATCCTGCAGATCGATATCGGCAACAGCGCCTTGAAATGGCGCCTGCGGCAGGACAGTCGCACCATTCAGTCCGGCAGCGTACCGCCAAACGAGGGCCTGCCGGCACTCGCGGACGCGCCAGAGGCGGTGTGGGTGGCCAGCGTTGCCGATGCAGATAGCGAGCAACAATTCGCGGCACTGGTCGAGGCCCGGTGGGGCGTTGCCCCCTGGTTTGCGCACAGCAGCGCCGGCGCCTGTGGCATAGTCAACAGCTACGATGAGCCCGCTCGCTTGGGGGTGGACCGCTGGCTCGCCATGATTGCGGGCTTCCGGCTGGCGGCGGGCCCGGTTTGTGTGGTGGACGCCGGCAGCGCGCTGACTATAGATTTCGTGGATGCCGCGGGCCGTCACCGCGGCGGCTACATCCTGCCCGGAATGGCCATGATGGAGCGAGCGCTGGTGGGCGACACGGCTCGGGTACGCTTTGGCGACGCCGCGCGGGACCGGATCGAGCCGGGCAGGTCGACCGCAGCGGCGGTGTGCAATGGCCTGCAGCTCGCCCAGGTCGGTGCGGTGGAAACCGCACTCGAGCGTTTTGGCAGCGGCGCGGCACTGGTGTTTTGCGGCGGCAACGGCGCGGTTCTGCAGCGACTTCTGGATCGCGGTGGTCGCTTCGAGGCGGAGCTGGTCCTCGATGGGCTGGAGCAACTGGCTGCGGCCAGCGAGCCAGCCGGGGTGGGTACCGCGTGAAGCTGTCGATGGTTCACTGGCTGATCGCGGCTGCCCTGCTTGCCAACGGGGTGGTGTTTTATTGGCAGCAGGCCCGTGAGGAGCCAGTCAGCCCGGTAAACATAGGACTGCGGGAACTCAGGTTGCTCAGTGAGGTGGAGCCCGGGAGGGAGTCAACGTTGGCGACCGAACCTGCTCAGACACCGGCAGACTTGCCGCCCGCCGCGTTGCCTGCCCCGGAGCAGGCCTCCGTCGAACGGTCCGCTGCTGAGACAGCAGGTGTCGAAAGCGAATTTGACGATGTCTCGCCGGCGGTGCTTCCAGCGGACCGGCAGACCCTGGCGGTCTCGGCGCCTGAGCTGTCGGCACCCGAGCCGCCGCCCCGTTGCTGGCTGGCGGGGCCGGTGGACAACGATGCCCTCAGTGAGCAGCTCACGGTGGCGTTTGCCGCCGCCGGTGTCAGCATGGACCTCGTGCTGCAAACCACCGAGATCTCGCCCGATAACTGGGTGCACCTGCCCACCTCCGGGGAACAGGCTGATGTGCGGCGTCTTTCGCAGGAGCTGCGTCAGGCGGGTTTTGACAATTTCTCGATTAACGACGGGCCGCTGGCCGGCAGCCTGTCTCTGGGCCTGTTCCGCAGTAAAGAGCGGGCCATTGGTTTACGGGATACCCTGCGCGGCCGCGGCTACCAGGCCGCCATCTACCAGCGTGAGGCGTTTGCGGAGCAGCCCTGGATCAGCCTGGATGAAACCGGGCGGATCGCCCTGGACTGGCCTGCGGTGGAAGGGCAACTGCCCGGCTTTGACGCCCTGCGCCTGCTGGTGGTGGAATGTCCGCCGCAGCCCTGATTGCACGACCGCAGCACATTGTCTAGAATTCGCGCCCTCTGGAGTGCTTCAGATAGTGGTTAAGGCTGGCGTAGCTCAGTTGGGTGAGCCGAAACGATATGCCAGCGGCATATCGCAGTTCGGCGAACGACCCGACAGGAAGTCGGGGCTGGTGGTGTTCCACGCGATGTTGTCGCGCCATGGATGGCGACTCAGATAGTGATTAAGGCTGGCGTAGCTCAGTAGGTAGAGCAGCTGATTTGTAATCAGCCGGTCGGGGGTTCGATTCCTCTCGCCAGCTCCATTTTCTCCTTCTTTTTATGGCAGTTTCCAACGCCCGGCCGCGCGGTCCTTTGCCTTGCCCTGGTGTGCTGGAAGCCTCGTAACAGGCGGCTTGCAGACATTTCCGTAAGTTAATAATTTTATTGGGAATGCGGTTGACAAGGTGGGGCCTCGTAAGGACAATACGTCGCCTTTCGGAGGGGTTCCCGAGCGGCCAAAGGGATCAGACTGTAAATCTGACGCGAAAGCTTCGGTGGTTCGAATCCACCCCCCTCCACCAGATATGGCGAATCACCCCCAGCAAATCTTGCTCTTTATTGGGCGTTTTGAGCGGGTATTTGCAGTGAAAATGCGGCGAAAATCTGGAAACATGTTTTCTCGCAGGCGCAGGCAGAATGAGCCTGGCGGGCTTTAGGCGAGGTGTTTGGCGGCTTGTACTGGCGGGTTTAGCTCGCGGGTATAGTTCAATGGTAGAACCTCAGCCTTCCAAGCTGATGATGCGGGTTCGATTCCCGCTACCCGCTCCAATCGCCAAGGCGCCAGCAGTTTAAGAGTTAAGAGGTTTACAGGGCTCATATAGCTCAGTCGGTAGAGCACTTCCTTGGTAAGGAAGAGGTCACCGGTTCAAATCCGGTTATGAGCTCCACTATCGGGGTAGCCAGGTTGGCTGGTCACCCACAGAGGAGATCGAAGCCAGTGAGAGTGGTCTACTCCCCGCTTCGACAATGAATGGCAAGACTCAGACCAGTTAGGAGACTGTCGAGATGTCCAAAGAGCAATTTGAACGCAATAAGCCCCACGTGAACGTGGGCACCATCGGTCACGTAGACCACGGCAAGACGACGCTGACGGCAGCACTGACG
>JANQGK010000360.1 GCA_028277365.1 Halieaceae bacterium
GCTCTGTTTGCCGAGGCTTTCGCTCGCCATATGGCCGACACCGGGCAGGGCACTCTGGCGCTGATCGGTTCAGTGGCCGGGGACCGGGGCCGCAAATCCAACTACAGCTACGGGGCAGCCAAGGGCCTGGTGGCTCGTTTTGCAGAGGGATTGCAGCACCGCTTCGCCAACACCGGAGTGCGCGTGGTCCTGATCAAACCCGGCCCGACCGATACGGCGATGACAGCTGCACTCAAGGCCGAGGGTGCCAGGCTGTCGGATGTGGCGCTGGTGGCGCGCGAGATCGTGCGCGCCATCGACCGCGGTGTTGCGGTGGCCTACGTACCTGGCCGCTGGCGCTGGATTATGTGGGTCATTCGCTGCCTGCCCAGGGCAGTGTTCAACCGCCTGGATATCTAGATGCTGCCGATTGCAATCTTGCTCCGGCATGGCCGGAGATCGACATGAATACGCAGTTGCTGGCCGCGCGGGCGGCGGGCTATGCGGCTTGTGCCGGGTTGCTTTACTGGTTGTACCTGGGCAGTAACGAAATACTCTCGGTGGATGTTTTCTACCACTTCGTGGTGGCCGAGGAGATTCTCTCCCAGGGCCTGTGGGCAGACATTACCTGGTTGCCCTACACCGTGTTGGGGGAAACGGGCACCGACCACCACTGGCTGTTTCACCTGCTAATCGTGCCTTTTGCCTGGCTGGATGACCGGGTGCTGGGGCTGAAGCTGTCGGTGGTGTTTATTGCCGTGCTCGCGCTGGCGGTTGTGCATCAACTATTCCGGCGCCTGGCGATCCCCCACCCGTTCCTGTTCGCGGCCCTGGCCATGAGTGCCAGCCTCGACCTGCCGGGACGGTTCCTGATGTTGCGTGCGCAAACCCTGGCGCTGGTCTTGTTCCTGCTGGCCTTCCTGCTCAGCCGCGACCGGCGCTATGGCGCGCTGCTGCTGGTATCCCTGTTGTTCATGCTGAGCTATCACGGTGCGCTGTTCGTAATCGCCATCGCCGGGTTGTTTGTGCTGGTCGATCTGTGCCTGGATCGCACCCTGGATGCCAGGCTGGGGATTGCTGTCGGTGCCGGCCTGCTGCTGGGCACACTGCTCAGCCCCTGGTTCCCGGACAATGTGGAGTACCTGCTGTTTCATGTCCTGTTCAAGGGCGGCAATGCCGATCCGGGCCTGGTTGGCACCGAGTGGTTTCCGCCTTCACTGCGAGAGCTTTGGTTGCTCAGCTGGCCGGTGTTCCTGGTGCTGGCGGCCGCTGTCGGATTGTATCTTTACCGGCGCCGCCGCCGGGAGGCGCGGCGCCTGGGCCGCGATACCCTGGTGGCCCTCTGCCTGAGCCTCGTCTACCTGGTGATGTACCTGGGTGCAGTGCGCTTCCAGGAGTACCACACACCGTTTACCGTGCTGGCAGCGGGCCTGCTGGTACGCGATGCCCGTCTGCCTCCCTGGCCTGCCACCCGCTGGCTGGCGCCGGTACTGGTGGTCCTGGTGGCACTGGGACTGTGGATGAATGCTGCACTGTGGCAGAGTCGACCCAGGGCGCAGATCCTGGCCGACACCGGGTTCACCCGCGAGTTGCGCAGCAACCTTCCCGCCGGAAATCTGCTGATCAACAGCGAGTGGGCGGCCTTCCAGCGACTGGTGTGGTGGCTACCGGAATACCGCTACGCCAACGGCCTGGACGGTAATTACCTGCTGTATGCCTCACCGGCCCGCTTTGCCCTGTGGCGGCAACTCTCTGATGGCCGCGGTCCTCAGGCGGACGATTACTTCGAGCAGCTGCGCGCGGCTTTCGACAGTCCCTGGCTGTTGATACAGACCGCCGCGCCGGGCAGTGCCCCGGCGCTGGCAGCGGCGCAGGCCGCCGAACACGTGCAGCTGATGCTGGAAGACGGCCACCTGGCGCTTTTCTACATCGGCGATCCGTCGTCCTGACGCCCCCTTTCGGCTGTCAGGCCAGGTCGCTAGAATACGCGGCCTCTACAACATCACGGAACCGCACTCATGAGCTTCTACCCTCCGCGCCGCACCCTGATGGGCCCCGGCCCCTCGGACGTCAATCCCCGCATAACCAATGCCATGGCGCGGCCCACCATCGGTCATCTGGACCCGGTGTTTATCGAGCTGATGGAAGAGCTCAAGGGGTTGCTGCAGTATGCTTTCCAGACGAAAAACGCCCTGACCTTGCCGGTCTCCGCGCCCGGCTCTGCCGGCATGGAGACCTGCTTTGTGAACCTGATGGAGCCCGGCGACAAGGCGATCATCTGCCAAAACGGGGTGTTTGGCGGGCGCATGAAGGAAAACGTGACCCGCCTTGGCGGCGAGGCGGTGATGGTACAGGACGACTGGGGCAGCGCCATCGACCTCGACAAGGTTCGCGAAGCGATTGCCGTCCACCCGGATGCCAAGGTGCTGGCCTTTGTGCATGCAGAAACCTCTACCGGCGTGCGTAGCGACGCCGAAGCACTTTGTCGGCTTGCCAGCGAGGCCGGCATGCTGTCGATCATGGACACGGTCACCGGGCTCGGTGGCATCGAGGTGGCAATCGATCAGTGGGGCGCTGATGCCGTGTATTCCGGCAGTCAAAAATGCCTGTCCTGCACGCCGGGTCTGTCACCGCTGACGATTTCCGATCGCGCTGCCGAGGTCATCCGCAACCGCAGTCACCCGGTGCAGAGCTGGTTTCTGGACCTCAACCTGGTGATGGGATACTGGGGAAACGGGGACGGAAAAAGAGCTTATCATCACACCGCCCCGATCAACGCCCTCTATGGCCTGCACGAGGCGCTTACCATTCTCAAGGAGGAAGGCCTCGAGGCGTCCTTTGCACGCCACCGCCTCAACCACGAGGCGCTCAAGGCGGGGCTGGAGGCCATCGGCCTGTCGCTGGTGGTAAAGGAGGAAGACCGTTTGCCGCAGCTCAACCTGGTCAGCGTGCCCGAGGGTGTGGACGAGGCGGCGGTACGGAGCACCCTGCTGAATGACTACCACCTGGAAATCGGCGCCGGCCTCGGTGCTCTCGCCGGTAAGGTCTGGCGCATCGGCCTGATGGGTTATGCCAGCAACCCCACCAACGTGCGCCTGTGTCTCAGCGCCCTGCAGCACGCCCTGGCAGCCCAGGGCCTGGAGGTGAACGGCGCCGTCCGCGCCGCCGACGCGGTCTACGCCGCTGCCGGCCAATAGACCGCCACCCCTACGGAGGCGCAGCCCGTGTAGGGGCGGCCCGCGTAAGGGCAGACAACCGAACCGACGCTGGATTCCCCTGCGCGGGGACGACCGCTACCTGTGCTGAGGCATTCCCAGTCCGTGGGTGGCCACGAGACCGCGCAACACTTCTACCACTCCGCCGCCGAAGGTGTTGATCAGTGCCCGGCGGTGTTCATGTTCCAGGTCGCCGTGCAGGATGGCGCCCTCGCTTTCCGCGGCGATCAGGCTGTGGGGGCCCACCACTTCCATCATCAGCTTGCAGACTTCCAGCATCACCTCGGTGCTGTAGACCTTCATGGCTGAGGGAAACACCGCATCTACCGGGTTGTTCTCCAGCCGCCAGGCCATGCGCGCGTTCATCATGCGCATGGCCTCCAGGTACGCATACACCTCCGCCAGGTTGCGCTGTGCCATGGGGTCGTCGATGACCCGCTTGCCGTTGGCGCGCTCCTCGCGAGCCCACTCCAGCACGCCTTTGAACAGCTTCCAGCCGTTGATGCCGAAAGCGGCCAGGCCCACCCGCTCGTGGTTGAGCTGGGAGGTGATCAGGCGCCAGCCCTGGTTCTCATGACCGATAATCATGTCCAGCGGCACCTTGATGTCGGTGTAATAGGACACGTTGGTGCGCACCCCGCCCACCGTGTGAATAGGACCGTAGGAGAAGCCCGGGTCGCTGGTGTCGACCAGCAGGATGGAGATGCCCTTGTGCTTGGGCGCATCGCCGTCGGTACGCGCGGCCAGGAACACGTAGTCGGCGGCCTCGGCGGAACTGGTGTAGACCTTGCTGCCGTTCACCAGATAGTGGTCACCCTGCTTCACCGCGGCAGTTTTCAGTGAGGCGAGGTCGGTGCCCGCCGAGGGCTCCGTGTAGCCGATGGCGAAGTGGGTTTCGCCGGCGGCAATGCCGGGCAGGAAGCGTTGCTTCTGCTCCTCGGTGCCGTGGTCCATCAACGCCGGGCCCACGGTATTGAGTGTGACGAAAGGGGTGGGGGCGCCGGCAAGTAGCGCCTCTTCGTAGCGAATCAGTTGCTCGCTCTCTGACAGGCCGCGGCCCCCATACTCTTTCGGCCAGCCCAGGGCCAGCATACCGTCCTTGCCCTGCTGGCGAATCAGCGACTTGTAGAGCTCACCGCCCTCGGCGCTGCGCAGCTCTTCCCGGTATTCCGGTTTGACCAGGTCGGTGAAGTACTCGCGCAGCTCTTTGCGCAGAGCCTTCTGGCTGTCGGTGTAGTCGATGAACATTGGCCTGCTTACTCACGGTTGGTTCTGACTGCAGAATATATTATTGATTTTGAATTCAAATTCAACTATTTTGCCACCTCATGACAGCCGCGAGTCAAAAACTCACCCGCAGCGCCAAGGGCGAGCGCGCCCGCGCCAGGCTCAAGGCAGCAGCGCTGAAAGTGCTGGAGCGCGAGGGATATCACAAGATGCGCATTGCCGACGTGACCCGCGAGGCCGGCGTGGCGCAGGGCCTGTTCTACCACTACTTCAGTGATCTCAAGTCGCTTACGATGGAAGTGCTGGAGGACTTCATCAATCCGGCACAGAACGTCGACGATATCGAGCGCGGCGTCGAGCGGGGAGACTGGTACGGCCGCATCTACGCCCATAACCTGCTGGTGGTGGCAAGCTATGCCAGGCGCCCGGGGGTAATGCGCTGCCTGCTGCAGATGGCCGACGACGAGCCGGCCTTTTCAGCGCTATTGCGAGAGTCCTATCGCGAGCAGCTCATGTGGTTGGTCAAGCTGCTGCCGAAGATGTTTCCGGGGGTCAAGTTCAGGCGCCACCAGGCGCTGATGACAGTGTATGCGCTGGCGGGTATCGGCGAGGGCTTGTTGCGCGAGCACTACATCAACGAGAGCGAGACCCTGCGGGCGGCGAAGCTCTCTACCGAACAGCTGGCAGAGCTGTTGTCCACCATGTTTTACCGGGCCCTGTTTCTGGAGCACCCTCCCGCGGACAAACTCAAATACACCGGCAATCTCGCGGCAATGCACCGCTAAAAGAGAGAAAAAGGGAACCCGTATGGATTTCAGTTTAAGTGACGAGCAGAACGCCATCCGTGACCTGGCTGCACAGATCTTCGGCGACCACGCCTCAGACGACGCCCTGCAGCAGTTTTCCCGCGACGGTGCCACCTACGACGACGCGCTGTGGCAGGTGCTCGCCGAACAGGGCCTGCTGGGTATTGCACTGCCGGAGCAGGCGGGGGGCAGCGGCTTGGGCCTGGTGGAGTTGTGCCTGGTGCTGGAGGAGCAGGGTCGGCGGGTGGCACCGGTGCCGCTGTTCTCCACCCTGGTGCTGGGCGCCTTGCCCATCATGGAGTTTGCCTCCGAGGCTCTGGCCAGCCGCTGGCTCCCACAAGTAGCCGCTGGTGAGGCGCGCCTCAGTGCGGCCATAGCCGAGATGAATATGAATCCGGCACTGCGGGTACCCGTTTCGCTGGCGACGAGCGGGGATCAGTGGCTGCTGGACGGCGCGCGCAGCATGGTGCCCGACGGCGCGACCGCCGATGCCATCCTGGTGCCGGCCGTTGACCCTGACGGCAGCAAGACCCTGTTCCTGATCCCGACTGACACGCCCGGGGTGGAGCTGAGCCCCGTTGAGGTGAGCCTGTCCGGTGAGCGAGCTGCCCACCTGTCGCTGGACCAGGTGGCGCTCACTGAAGATTACATTCTCGGTGCGGTCGGCCAGGGCGGTGAAATCCTTGCCTGGCTGGAACAGTGCGCCGATGTGGCGCACTGCGCCCTGCAGGTGGGAGTCACTGAGGAGGCCATGAAACGCACGGCGGCCTACGTCAGCGAGCGCGAACAGTTTGGACGGCCCCTGGGCAGCTTCCAGGCCCTGGCCATGCGCATGGCCGATAGTTACATCGATGTCGAAGCGATCCGCTCCACCTACTGGCTGGCCCTGTGGCGCCTGAGCGAGGGGCTGGATGCCCGCGCTGAGGTGCGCACGGCCAAGTGGTGGGCCTGCGAGGCTGCGCACCGAGTGGTGTGCTCTGCGCAACACCTGCACGGGGGCATTGGTGCCGACCTCGACTATCCGATTCATCGTTTCTTCCTGCTGGCCAAGCAGATCAGCTTTTCGCTGGGCAGCACCGCGTCACAACTCGAAAAGCTGGGCCGGCTGCTGGCTGCCGATGACCGGCTTGGTTTTCACTCCCTGGAGGTCTAAATGGACGCTACCCGTATCAAGCCTCCCCTGGGGCACGACAACGCCTGGTGGTGGGAGATGGCCGCCGAGGGCAAGCTCGGCATCCAGTGTTGTAGCCAGTGCCAGACCTTGCGTCATCCGCCGCGGCCCATGTGTGGCGTGTGTGGATCCATGGAGTGGCACGCGCTCGAGGCCAGCGGCAGGGGCACGATCTGTTCCTTTACCGTACTGCGCCACCCGCAGTTTCCAGGCTATGAATACCCGCTCATCATCGTGCTGGTCGATCTGGAGGAGGGCACTCGCCTCACCTCCCAACTCGTGGACTGTGAGCCGGAGGACGTGCGCTTCGATATGCCCGTGACCGTGAAAATCCATGAGGACCCGGACGGTTTCAAGCTGCCGGTTTTCGCGCCGGCGGGGAGCGGAGCATGAGTCTCAAGAATCAAGCTGCCATCGCCGGTATTGGCCTGACGGAGTTTTCCAAGCAGTCCGGCGTTTCCGAACTGTCGCTGGCGGCTCAGTGCATTGCCGCCGCCTGTGACGATGCCGGTGTCAGCCCCTCGGAGATCGACGGCCTGGTCAGCTACACCCTGGATTCCACTGACGAGATCGAGGTGGCCCGTGCGGTAGGCGCCGGCGACCTGTCCTTCTTCAGCCGCATCAACTACGGTGGCGGCGCTGCGGTCGGCACCATTTTGCAGGCGGTGATGGCGGTGGTCACCGGCCAGGCCAATACCGTAGTGTGCTGGCGCGCCATGAATGGCCGCTCCGGACAGCGCATGGGGCAGGGGGTGTCGGGCAATATCATCTCCAGCGATCTGATTCACTGGTCCTGGTACATGGCCTACGGCATGTTGACGCCGGGTTCCTGGATTGCGCTGATCGCCAACAAGTACATGAATGCCTACGGTGTGACCCGGGAGGACCTGGGCCGCGTGGCCATCTCCCAGCGCAACTACGCTCTGAACAACCCGCGCGCCTTCGGCTACGGCAAGCCGCTGACCATGGAAGACTACCTGGGCTCAAAGATGATCGCCGACCCTCTGTGCCTGTACGACTTCTGCCAGGAAACTGACGGCGGCTGCGCGATCCTTATCACCAGCGCCGAGCGCGCGCAGGACCTGCGCCAAAAGCCTGCGTTGATCCGCGGTGTGACCCAGGCCTCTACCCAGGGTCAAGAGCAGATGACCAGCTACTACCGTAGCGAGCTGTTGTCCCTGCCGGAAATGGAGATGGCGGCTCGCCGCGTCTACGACATGGCAGAGCTTGGGCCCAACGATATCGACGCAGCCTGCCTTTACGACGCCTTCACCTCGGAGATCATCATGCAGCTCGAGAGCTTTGGCTTTGCAGCGCAGGGCGAGGGCGTGGAACTGGTGCGCGACGGCGCCCTGGACATAGACGGCCGGCTCCCCAACAACACCCACGGCGGCCTGCTGTCCGAGGCCTATATCCACGGCATGAACAATATCGCCGAGGCCACCCGCCTGGTGCGGGGTGAATCCTGCAATCAGCCCGCCAAGACTGTCGAACACGTGCTGGTCTCCAGCGGCGTCGGCGTACCCACCGGCGCGCTGATCCTCGGCCCGGCTTAACGAGTCTGTCGCCTCCCGGCGACAGTGATTCTGGTGCCGGCGGAGAACACGGTTTTCACCGCCACTCCCGCAAGGTGGCGCGGCGCGTATGGGAATTCAGTCCGTGTTAGGCTGTCGATCTAAGATTCCGTGAACCGAGCGTGTTGGTGCAGCCAATGCATGCATACCGAACCTTTGTGCTCCTGGCACTGGTGCTGTCCCTCAGCCTGCCCCTTCATGCCCAGCCCCTCCGTGACGTAAGAGTCCGCAACTGGGCAGAAGACTACTTCGCCCGCTACGCTGCCCGCGACGACTGGCCGGGCTTCGTGGAGTTGTACTCCGAAGACCTCGTCTTCGATGATCCACTAGCCAACATGGCGCTGATCTCTCGCGAGGAGTTCAAGGCTTTCTATCACTGGCCGGACCCCTCATTCAGCAAACATCCCGACCACCCGGAAACCCTGGTGCTGGAAGACCTAATCGTGCAGGGTAATCTCACCATCGGCTCGGGGTACTTCACGCCGTTTAACTACCAGGGTTTCACCTACGCCGAAGACGAACCCATGCGCTTCACCATCTGGCTGAC
Source organism: Halieaceae bacterium (assembly GCA_028277365.1). Taxonomy (GTDB): domain Bacteria; phylum Pseudomonadota; class Gammaproteobacteria; order Pseudomonadales; family Halieaceae; genus JANQIO01. Next base: position 8,520 of record JANQGK010000360.1, read on the forward strand.
CTGGAACGAGAAGGGCAAAATCATCAAGCAGATCGATTGGATCGACTACCCCGACGAACTGCTTCAGGCCATGCACTGTCGCTCGCATTGAGTGACCTTATATCCAGGGCACGAGTGCCCGAGACCTTTCGAGCAAGACAGGAGCAAAGTTGAAATGGATGACACAGGCCTGTTGAAACCCAGCCTCGACGGCGCGCAATCGCAGACCATTTATTCGGTTGGGGCGCTGATCGCAACGGCGTTTTTTGCCGGCGGCTCTGCAGTGTTGGTGATGGCCGCGCTGAATTCTCATCGACTCAATCGGCTGTCCCGAGATATTGTCTGGATCCTTGGTGGGCTGCTGCTGTGTGGTGCCCTGCTGTGGGTAGGTTATCTCTGGGCCGATGATGCACGCACGATGCGAATCGCCAATCGGGCGCTTGGGTTTTTGCTGGCTGGCGGTGTGTACCTGGTCTTCCGGCCTTACTACCGAAGTATGTCTGTAATGGGGAGGGAGCCACCATCCCCGTATCTCAAAGTTGTGCTGGCACTGCTTGCTGGCACTGCGTTCAATGTTGCTGTCGTTGCATTGGCGGTCGCCTCAGGAGCCTGAATCATGGAAGACACACCCCTTTCCGCAGAAGAGGCCGCTATTCAGGCCAGTGAACTCATTGACCGGAATCGCTTCGATCATGCCCGCGCGCTGCTGGGGAAGTCTTTCACCCAGTACCCTGATGACATTGAGCTACTGGCCTGTGCAATGCGATTGGAATGGCTGGAAGACTGCTTGGATGAAAGCAAGGAAATCATCGGCAAGCTCCTGGAGCTAGACCCTCAGCACTACGGTGCCCGTTACGTGCTGGCCAACATTTTTATGGAAGAGGAAGACTACAGCGCCTCTGAGAAAGAACTGATCAGTCTGCTGCAGGACTATCCGGAAGACGCTGTGCTCTATGCCATCTACGCCCGGGTCATGCTGCTGACTTTCAACTTCGAGAAAGCAGAAAAACTGGCGCATGAAGCGCTCCGTAGAGAGCCCGAAAGCGAGGGTGCTCTGCAGGTGGCGACACTGAGCAGCTTCGTCAATGAGCCCAAGGCGGCGACCGCGGACAGAGTCGGAGCACTCATCGAACGCTACCCGGATCAGTACGGAACCGCAGTGCTACTGGTGCAGACGCTGATCGACCGCGGGCGTGAACGCGAAGCCTACCAGCTTACTTGCGAACTCATCAGATCGAATCCGAACGATGAACATCTCGTGGAACTGGCCAATGCGCTCAAGCTTAGTACCCACTGGAGCATGAGGCCGCTCTGGCCAATGCAGCGCTTTGGCTGGGCGGGCTCTATCGCGATTTGGGGGGTAATTGTGGTTTTGCTGCGCGGCAACGTCCTAGATTCCTTGAACCTGGCGCAGCTCCAGGTCCCGATTGCCATGGTTTTCGTCGTCTACGTGATTTATAGCTGGGTCTGGCCCCCGATTCTGGGCAAGATTCTCAAATAGCGCGGGGTAGCAGCAATGAGTACCGAGGATATGGAATCAGCGCTGCTCGCTGATCCGTTCAATGCCGCGCTTCGACTTGAATATGCGCGGCTGCTGGTTGACGAGGGCCGCTGGGACGACGCAGAAAAGCAATATGAGCTGGTCGTGGCGCAGCAAGCCGATGCTACTGCGGCACTAGTGGGATTGGCACGTTGCCAGCTTCATCAGGAAAAGCGCGACGCCGCGCTTGCAAACTATACCCGCGCGCGCCAGCAGGATGACTTTCAGCCCGTGGACGAGCTGGAGGAGTTGATGGCCAGTGCAAGGCCCCGGGAACCACATCTCCGCGCCGTAAGTGCCGCGGATAACGTGGTAGATCTGCCCAGGACTTCCGAAGCGATAAGCTTCGATGATGTCGCCGGCATGAGTGACCTCAAAAAGCTCCTAAAGCTGCAGATCGTGGAGCCCTTTCGCAATCCAGGCCTGTTCCAGCGGTTCCGCAAGAAGGCCGGCGGTGGGGTGCTCCTTTATGGGCCTCCTGGCTGCGGTAAAACCATGATGGCCAGGGCGATTGCCGGGGAGTGTCGCGCTTCGTTTCACGTGGTGGGTATCAGCGACGTACTTAATATGTGGCTTGGTGAGAGCGAGCAAAACCTGGCGGCGGTTTTCGAAAACGCGCGGGCCAGCACGCCATGCGCGCTGTTCTTCGATGAACTCGATGCCCTGGCCTACTCGCGTTCCAAAGCGGGTACGAGCTCGGCCCGCACCGTGGTTAATGAGTTTCTCTCACAGCTCGATGGTTTTCACGATAACAATGAGGGCGTCCTCATTCTGGCCGCAACGAATATGCCCTGGGATATCGATCCGGCGATGCGGCGCCCCGGCAGGTTCAGTCGACAGGTGTTCGTGCCCCCGCCGGATGCTGATGCCAGGAGGGATATGCTCGAAATGAAGCTAAGGGATGTCCCGCATAGCGGCGTCGGCTATGAACAACTTGCCAGGGTAACTGAGTACTTTTCAGGTGCGGACATGGATGGCCTGATTGACCAGGCCAAGGATATTGTTCTGGGCGAAATTCTGGAATCCGGAGTAGAGCGAGATATCAATCAGGATGATCTGCTCACCGCGCTGGAGCTTGTGACGCCTTCGACCTCAGAATGGCTGAAAACGGCGCGCAACCTGGTCAAGTTTTCAGGTGGTGATAACAGCTACAAAGAAGTCGAGAAGTACCTCAAAAAGCACAAGAAACTGTGACGCTTTGTCGCGCCCGTTGCAGAACCGGGTCTTGCGCGCTGGCGAGGCGATATGCCCAGGAAAACTCGATGGCCGAAAAACGAGCTGAGCCAATCAGGACAGCCCGGGGAGTAAAATGAAAGCTGCTCCCGCAGAGGTGTAGGGAACGATGAACTTTGCTCGGCGAGGCGTTCTCAAGCTGGTATTCTCGTATCAACCATTGGGGGATTCCTTGAAGAAGCTCGGCAGACGACTCTGGAATTCATTGATCTCTCTGCTGGCCTGCCTGGGCCTGCTAGCGGGCGTCGCCCTGGTATTTTCCCCGTTTCCCATCGGCGTCGTTCTTATCGCGATCAGCCTGTCTGTGCTGATTTACGTGAATGACGGGGTGCAAAACCTGCTGCGTGACATCCGCGCTGAGTACGATCACCTCAATGACAAGCTGCACTGGCTGGAGGATAAGTCCAGCGAGCACGCCCGCTTTGTGAGCGATGCCCTCGGTAAGACCCGCCCGGACCTACAGGTCGATGGGGACTGAGTTTTAAGCCTCAAAAGCCACGTACTGGTCGTGGCCCATATGCTCCAGCGAGAGCTTGACCAGCGCCCGCGGTTCGTCGGCGCTCGGGTCGGCGCGCACGGTCATGACGTCGATGCCCTCGGGCTTGAGTTCGTGAGCCAGGGTTTCACCGAGGCGCCGCGCCTTGCCGGTCAAATCCACTACGATGACCCCCGCGTGCCGGCGGGCACGCAGGCGCGGCATGAACACCCGGGTCAGCGAACTCAGCAGCGAGCCCGCCATGCGCGGGTGTCCGGGTTCAATACCGCAGATGATCAGGCCGATGTCGCGCCCCCTACAGACGGAGTAGAGGGCCTCCGGGAAACGCGGATCGTCGATGTCGCCTTCACGCAGGTCCACCTCTACACCCTCGTGGTCGCGCAGCCTGGCCGCCAGTGGCTCCAGGGCTGCGGGGTCGGCGCTCGGCAGCACCAGGTCGAAGCCGCCTTTGGCCAGCTCGGCGGCAAAAGCCTCGCCGGGTTCGCCGGTCACTTCCATGACCAGGGCCGCCGGCCCGTAGCGCTTGAGGAATTCGTAGGGGTGCATATTTCGCTCCTTGTTCGACGGCGGACAATCTAAAACAAATGCGCCCGGCAATCGAGAGCGGCAGGCGGGGCTATACTGCGGCTCTGGAGGTCTCCATGCTGACACGTACTCACCTGGCCTGTCTGGCGACGCTACCTGACGGTTACCCCTTTGCCGCGGTGGTGAAAGCCGCGGCCGACGCCGGCTTCGAGGAATTCGCCGCCTGGCTGATGTCCCTGGATCGGGGCCGTGAGGAACTCGGCAGCCTGGAAGCCGTGCAGGCCCTATTGGAGCAGCACGGCCTGCGCGTCAGCGTGCTGGAGCT
>JANQGK010000377.1 GCA_028277365.1 Halieaceae bacterium
GTTCGTCGCCGCCCCCCCACCAGGCCAGGCCAGCCGCCAGGGCAAACACCAGCGTCAGCGCCGGCCACAGCCAGCGTCGCCAGGCCGGCGTATCAGTGGCACCACCTGGGCCATGCACCGAGTGCAGCCCCGGCGTGGTGTCTGCCCCACTGCGGTCCGAATCTGAACGGTTGAGGGCATCGAGAATCAGCGACATCAACTGTCCCCCAGTTGGGCAAGTCCGCTGCTGCGCTGCAGTGGCAGGCTTTCACCACGCACTGCATTGAGCTTCAGCAAGGTCTTCAGGCCTACCACGCCATCGTCGCGCAGCTTGAACTGGCGCTGGAACAGGCGCACCCGGGCCTCCAGCGCCGCATTGAACTCTTCCCCCGCCAGCGGCTGCGACTGGCCATCGAGACGGGCAAAGGCCTGGGCCAGCCAGGCGACCATCGGACCACTGTCGCCGAGGCCAACCGGACCAACATAAGCCCCGGGGGGCTGCCAGATCAGCTCAAACTCGCCGCGCCACTGGGGGCCGATCACCGATAGCGGCACGCGCCGTACGCCGGCGTCGTCGCGCAGCAGGCCGTACTCGCCCTCTACCGACACCAGCACGGCATAGGACACGAAGCGCGCAGGCGACACCAGGGTCAGCACCGCCGGGCGATCGAATTCCAGTAATTCTTCCCAGCTCACAGCCTCCAGGGCTTCACAGCGCCAGCCCGCCCCACTCAGTGCCGGGCAAGTACCGCCCGGGGCAGGCGACAGGCCCAGGTGATCAGCCAGTTCTCGCAGCGCCAACTCACGATCGTCTATCAGGCCGGGAATGGTGAGGGGCGCGCTTGAGACCGATGCCGAGGGTGTTGCCTCCGGCACGGCCGCGGTCACCGAGGCGGCGGCCGCAGGCGGGCGCTCCCCGTAGAAGTACCAGGCAGGCGCCGCCGCCATCAGCAGCAGCGCCGCCGCGGCCAGCGCCCAGCGCCAACTGCCGCTGCGCTGCACGGGCTCATCACCCATGACCTCGCGCAGGGCCTGGCGCAGCATTTTCATGCTCACGCGGGATTCGTTCTGGCCGTAGCTGCCTAACAGCACCCGGTCGCAGACCACATTGATCAAACGCGGGATGCCGCGAGTGGCACGGTAGATTTCCTTGACCACGCGCGGCGGGAACAGCTCCTGGTTGGCAGGCAGCCCCGCCACCTGCAACCGGTGGCGGATATAGGCGTCGGTTTCTTCGAGGTTCAGGGGCTTAAGGTTGTACCTGGCGGTTATGCGCTGGCTGAGCTGCCGCAGCTCGGGTTTGGCCAGCATGGCCGTGAGCTCCGGCTGGCCGACCAGGATGATCTGCAGCAGCTTCCTGGTGTTGGTTTCCAGATTGGTAAGCAGCCGGATCTGTTCCAGCACCTCGAACTGCAGGTGTTGGGCCTCGTCGATCAACAGCACCGTGTTGCGACCCTGGCGATGGTTCTCCAGCAGAAAGGCGTGCAGCCGGTCGGTCAAATCCTTGAGGGTAGCGCCGCGCTCGTTTTCAATACCAAATTCGTCGCAGGCGGTGGCCAGCAGTTCGTCGGCATTCAGCGCCGGGTTGAGGATGATGGCAATATCGGTATTGTCGGGAAGCTGCTCCAGCAGGCAGCGGTTGATGGTGGTTTTGCCGGTACCCACCTCGCCAGTCAGCAGGATGAAGCCGCCGCCGGTGCCCACACCATACAAGAGGTGCGCCAGCGCATCGCGGTGGCGCGCGCTCATAAACAGGTACCGGGGATTTACGGCGATGGAGAAGGGCTCTTCCTTCAGGCCGAAATAGCGATAGTACATGCTGCCCTGGATCTGGTGCGGGGGGCGTTTATTATGCCCCAGCGCCCGGAGCATGATCTACAGCTCCGGGCCGTCATAAACACTCCTTAACGATTCGACTATAGTAGAGGCGCTGTAGAGGAGGCAGACGTCATGAGCAAGGCAGTAAAGATCGGGCTGGGGCTGGCGGTCACGTTGGTGGCTGTGGTGGCTATCGTCATGGTACTGGTATTGCAGAACCTGGACGCCATCATCAAGCAATTTATCGAGGATGTCGGGACCAACGTGGTCGGTACTTCGGTGCGCGTCGCCGACGTGAAGTTCAACCTTCAGGATGGCCGCGGCGAGATCTACGGGCTGCAGATCGCCAACCCGTCCGGCTTTCGTACCAGCAATGCCTTTGAAATGGACCAGGTAGCCGTCCAGATCCGGCCCGGGTCAATCACCGGACCGGTCATCGTCATCGATGAGGTGCTGGTAGACGGCGCGCGAATTACCGCAGAGCAGAAAGGCACCAACACCAATCTAAAACAGCTGCTGGATGGCATGCAGGCCGGTAGCTCGGAGCCGGCTCCCGAAGGTGAGCCAACCGATGTGCGCCTGGCACTTAAACAGTTCGCCTTCATCAACAGCAGCGCCGCTGTGGAAACTGCCCAACTCGGCGGCAAAACCATCGACATGCCGGACATACGCATGGCGAACATTGGGGACGAGCAAACCGGGCTCACACCGGAGCAGTTGGCCTCGTCAATGCTGAGCGCGGTCATCAAACAGGCGGAGCAGGCCGCGCAGGACTACTTCAAGGACCTCGCGAAGGAAGCGGCACAGAAAGAAATCAACAAAGCGTTGGATGAAAAAATCGGCGTCGAGAACCGTGAAAAGCTTGAGCGCCTCAAGGGTCTGATAAAGGACAAGTAGGCGCCGCGCGCGTCTACTTGACCCGCGAGTAGACCAGTTTCTCCTCGCGCAGCGCGTCGCCTTCACGCATCACCAGGTAGGCCTCGATGTTGTCTGGCCCACGCCGGTAGAAACTGATGCCGGAAAAATGCAGAGCATCCGGCTCTACGGCGACCAGCTTGAAATGCACATAGTCGGGTTTGTCTTCCCAGGCGATGAAGTCACTGGAGAAGTGTTTCACCTTCAGGCCCAGTCGGCCCTCTGACACGGCGATCTCCAACAGTTCGTAGAACTGCACCCCCTCGTCGCCAATAAGCTTGAAAGTGCCGAGCATGCTGCCCACAGAGGGTTCACTCCAATACTGCTCGAAGCGCTGACCAAAGGCCACTCCTTCCCAGCGCCCCACCAGCCAGGCCGCATCAACTGCCGTTGTCGCAGGAGGAGAGGCTCCCTCCGCCAGTGAAAAAGTGTGCTCCGTCCGCAGTACTGCGCCCTCCGGGGCCGACGTGGCCTGTAGGGACCAGGCGCAGAACAATGCGACCAGAAGTCTGCCGGATCTTGGTATGCTCTTCATATTATTACTCCAGCCCAGGTGTATTCTGGAGCATAGTGCAGATTGCTCAGACCTGCGCATCGGGAGCGGCTGCCTCAGGGGATCGCGCCTCCAGCGTTGCCACTTCCTCGCGCAGGGCCTTCATGTCGCGACAGGTGTTGCAGGATCCGCAAGCACTCACACGATTTCCCTCGTAGCGCGGGCGACGGCAGGACCAGGCCCGCTCGCGAACGCGCTCCGGCAACCTGAGCCAGATCTCGGTTTTCGTATAGGGCAACACCGGGAAGATGTAGTCCGGCCGCGGGCGCTCCTCCAGCGACCAGATAGCGTCGAAGACCTTCTGTGCCCGCTCCATGCGGCGCGCGAAGCGCTCGCCGCCGCTTTCCACATCCGTGCGGGTGCGCCCCATGGCCACATGAACGACGCTGGCATCAGCGGCGGCGATGTTTGCAGCCATGAACGCACTCATGTCCATATCCCAAATGAAGCGCTTTTTTAGAAAACGGTAATCGTGGCCGCTCTCGGAGTGCAGAAACGGCCGCACGCCCAGCTTCTTGAACTCTTCTATCGTGGCCCTGGTGGCCACCTGCTCCGCCTTGGCCCGGTTCTCCCGGTTCAGCAGGTGCATGTGGTGCACATGCACCGTGAAGTCGGCGTAGCGATCTTCGGTCAGCAGGGCATGGAGCGCACCCACCGAGTCCAGCCCGCCCGAGTACATGCAGAGTATTTTCCTGTTAGTCAAAAACGGGTACCGGGAAGGCTTCAATAATCAGGTATGGCTTCGTCATGCTGTGCTATCCGCTCGGGGACTGAGGGTAAGCGTAGTTGACTCCGGCTCACACGGCACACAGCCTCCCCTGCGCTTGTAACCCACTGGCCCTGTGATAGATTGCCGAACATAAGCTGCCGCCTAGAGCTGCAGAGATCATAAGCAACCGGGGGAATTCATTGAAAGCGCAGGATGCCTCACTCAAGGCGCTGCTTGCGCCACTGAAACCGCACCTCTACGGCGTGGCGGGGTTCAGCCTGTGCATCAACATCCTGATGCTGGCGCCGGCGATCTACATGCTGCAGGTCTTCGATCGCGCGGTGGGCAGCAGTTCCGAATCCACGCTGTTGATGCTGACACTGATCCTGGTATTTCTGCTCTCAGCCATGGGCGTGTTGGAGTGGGTGCGCGGGCAGCTCTTTCTGCAGGCCGGCGGAAAGCTCAATGAGTTGCTGGGCGACAGGGCGTTTACCGCCTCTTTCAAGCGCGCGCTGGTCAGCGGCGACGGCCAGAACATGAGCAGCCTTCCGCTGCAGGACCTCGGCACCCTGCGCAACTACCTCGCCAACAGCGGCCCGGCCGCGTTTTTTGATGCGCCCTGGGTACCGCTCTACATCCTGGTGATGTTCCTGTTCCACTGGAGTTTCGGTCTGCTCGGCCTGGTGAGCGCCCTGGGACTGTTTGCGCTGAGCTGGTTCAACCACCGCGCGTCGCGCCAGGCCACTGCCCGTGCCAATATAGAAACCAGGCTGGGCCAACACTTCTGCGACCAGAATCTGCGCAATGCCGAGGTCGTGGCTGCCATGGGTATGATGCCGGCGGTGAAGGAACACTGGCAGCATCACAATGCTGCAGGTGTAGCCTACCAGGGCCTGGCTGGGCAGGTCAGCGGGCGCTTTACCGCACTGACCAAAACCCTGCGAATCCTGCTGCAATCCCTGGCGCTGGGCCTGGGGGCGTGGCTGGCCATTAACGGCGCCATTACCCCGGGCATGATGATTGCGGGCTCCATTCTCCTGGGCCGGGCGCTGGCGCCGGTGGATCAACTGGTCGGCAGCTGGCGCCAGTTCCAGCTCGCCCGGGCCAGCTACGGTCGTCTGGAACAGAGCCTCGCAAACAATCAGGAGGAGACGACGCGCACGTCGCTCCCCGCGCCTCACGGCGAGCTGACGCTGGAAGGTGTCACCGTCATTCCACCGCTGGGCCGCAGCCCGGTGCTGAAATCCATTTCCTTCCGGCTGGCGCCGGGCACCCTCGCCGGCGTTATCGGCCCCAGCGCCGCGGGTAAGTCGTCCCTGGCGCGGGTGGTGCTAGGGGTGTGGCCCAGCGTGGCAGGTACGGTGCGTCTGGATGGCGCCGAGATCCGGCAGTGGAATCCCGACGAACTGGGCCAGTACGTGGGCTACCTGCCCCAGGACATCGAGCTGTTCGAGGGCACCGTGGCACAGAACATCGCCCGGTTCGGCGAGGTGGATTCAGACCGGGTGGTCGAAGCCGCCCAGCTCGCCCGGGTGCACAATATGATTCTGCGGCTACCGGAGGGCTACGAAACCGTTATCGGCGCCGACGGCGGCGCCCTGGCATCAGGCCAGCGGCAGCGCATTGCCCTGGCGAGGGCCTTCTATCGTCAGCCGAAACTCATCGTGCTGGACGAGCCCGATGCGCACCTGGATGAGGCCGGCGAGATCGCCCTGCGCCAGGCGCTGGCCAATGCCCGCGAATGGGGCGCCACGGTGCTGGTGATCACTCACCGCCCAAGACTCCTGCTGGGCCTGGACCGGGTACTGGTGCTACGGGATGGCAGCCTGGTGGATCACGGTGACGCCCGGGTGATTCTCAAGAAATACCAGCAGCCCGCAGTGCCAGCGGGCGACGCGACTCCGGCGGGGGGCGACCCGGCGTGAATAGCCTGCCGCAGATCGACACCAGCGGCCGCACACCGCGGCGTGTAGGCATTGTAGTGGTGCTGCTGACCTTCGGCGTGTTTGGCGCCTGGGCCGCCTTAGCTCCTCTGCAGAGCGCCGCCCTGGCGCCCGGGGTGGTATCGGTCAAGGGCAGCCGCAAAAACATCGAGCACCTGGAAGGTGGCATTGTCGAGGAGATCCGGGTCAAGGACGGCGACATCGTCGAGGCCGGCCAGGTCTTGATTCGGCTGGATGACACCCAGGCCAGCGCCCAGCTCGAAATCGCCCAGGGGCAGCTATTCCTTGCCCTGGCTCGGCAGGCACGGCTGACGGCCGAACAGGCCGGCGCCGAGCAGGTGGCCGCCATTGAGCGCGAGCTGCCCGGCAGTGACCGCCGCCTGGCGGCAGCCATCGCTTCCCAGGAACAGCTGTTCCAGGCCCGGCGCGACGCGCGGCTCGGCGAACTGTCGGTGCTGGAGCAGCGCATTGAACAGCTTGCCTCCCAGGCCCGCGGCCTGGAAAAGGTCAGCGCCGCCAAGACCGAGCTCGGGGACTCCTACGTTGAAGAGATTGAAGACCTCGAAGGCCTGCTGAAAGAAGGCTACGTCGACAAGCAGCGGCTCCGGGAGCTGGAACGCCGGCTGGCGGACGTGCGCGCCGAATCCGCGGAGCTGGATTCGCAGGCAGCCAGCCTGGAAATCCAGATTGGCGAGACCCGGCTGCAGAAGCTGCAGCTCGACAAGGATTTCCAGACCGCGGTGGTCGACGAGCTGACCGCCGTGAAAGCCGAGATCAACGACCTCGACGAGCGGGTGCGCGCTCTCAAGGATCAGGTACGGCGCACCGCCGTGGTCAGCCCCATGTCCGGCGAGGTGGTGGGGCTGACGGTCACTACCATCGGCGAGGTGGTCTCCCCCGGCGAGAGTCTGCTGCAAGTGGTGCCGAATGAGGCGGACCTGATCGTCGAAGCACAGGTCAATCCCATCGATATCGACCGGGTCAGCAATGGCCAGAGTGCCAATATCCGCTTCACCTCGTTCAAGAGCCAGACCACACCGGTGGTCGAGGGCAAACTGTTCAGCCTGTCGGCCGACGCCATGTCAGATGCCAACAGTGCTTACTCCTACTACCTGGCCCGGGTAGAGATCCCCACCGATGAGCTCGCCAAACTGGACGGTGCGGAAATGGTACCGGGCATGCCGGTGGAAGTGCTGATTAATACCGGCAGCCGCACCTTGTTCCAGTACCTCACGCAGCCGGTGCGCAATGCCTTCGCGCGCTCACTGATCGAAGACTGAGGAGAAATTTCGGCGTTCGCGCGCAAAAAAAAACGAAGCAAGTGCTTCGGCTTTTTTGGCTTGGTGTTGGGTGGAGAAAGGCAGAAAACCGGGATCGAACTCCGGTTCGCACACTTAAAAAAAACCGAAGCACTTGCTTCGGTTTTTTGGTGTTTGGTGGAGCTAGGCGGGATCGAACCGCCGACCTCTTGCATGCCATGCAAGCGCTCTCCCAGCTGAGCTATAGCCCC
>JANQGK010000001.1 GCA_028277365.1 Halieaceae bacterium
ACGGCGCCTCACCTCAGCAGGCCATGCGCAGCCAGCGGGTCTGGGACAAGCGTATGCCGCTGGTAGGCGCCGGCCTCAAGCGCCATACGCTTAACAATCTGGCCGAACTGCTGCACCGCGCCAACCTCGCCGACCAGAGCGTTAAAGGCCTCGCAGACGGCCGCCCCTGGGACCACCTGGGGCAACTGGTACTGCAACTCAGCCAGGGCGAAGGTCTGCCCGCATGAAGTCATCGGCCCGGGTGACCCTCCCCACGGGCGCTGCCACTTTCGACACCCGGCCGGAAGATCTCTCGGAGCTGCTGACCGCCGGGCAATAGGCAGGCAAAAATCCCCTTGCTTTCTCCCTTTCATCGGACTACTGTATATCCGTACAGTAAATCCGGCGAGGAGACACCTCATGGACAACGTTGCAGCAAACGCGGCGGATTTTGGCGACCGCGCACAACAGGCAGGGCTGGAAGCCTCCAACGCCCTGCTTGATTTCGAACAGGTCGATATCGACCGGGTCGCGATCGACCGGGTCGTGATCGACAAGGTCATGCGCCGCAGCGACACCTGGCGCGGCGGCGATTGCCGCGACAGCAGTGCGCAGGCGGGCCTGGCCACCGGCTACCGCGAGCTGGACGAGGAACTGTACGGCAACGGCTGGCCGCTGGGGCAGACCATCGAGCTGCTCAGCGACAGCAACGGCCTGGGGGCCATGGGGCTGTTCCTGCCCGCCATGGAAGCGCTCAGCGAAAAAGGCCGCTGGCAGGTTTTTATCGCCCCGCCCTTTATGCCCTATGCACCGCTGTTGGACGCCCGCGGTATCGATACCCAGCAGGTACTGCTGGTGCACCCCCAGAACCGCCAGGACCTGCTGTGGAGTATTGAACAGGCCCTGCGCAGCACCACCTGCAGCGCCGTGTTCGCCTGGCTGGGCGCTGGCGAATACCGCTACAGTGAGCTGCGCAAGCTGCAGCTGGCCGCCGCTGACAGCGATGCTCTGTCGGTACTGTTCCGGCCCCGCCAGGCCATGTACAACCACGCCCCCGCCAGCCTGCGGCTGGAGATGAGCGCCTATCGCCAGGTGCACATCCTCAAGCAGCGCGGCGGCAACCAGGCGGTGGACGTAGCCCTGGGTGAAGACAATGACGTGCCCGGCCAGCCCCAGCTCTGGGAACTCCCCGCCTACCCCGACAATCACCACCTGCAGGTGCCCGCCCTGGGCGCCTGAGGCTGTGGGCAGGTGGATCGCGTGGCGTGTTCGAGCGGGGTGAAAAGCTGTGGCTTTGTCTTTCTTTTTATAAATTACCTTTAGAGGCCCTCTCTACAAAACCGCTCGAGGTAGCAGCCTCTGGTGACACCGAGGCGCCAGACCACCCTTCTCTTGATAAAGAGCCGCTCGAGTCTCTCGCGTTTTCTATAAAACCGCTTGGGGCGGCAGCCTCTAGTGGCATCGAGGCGCTGCATCACCCACCTGGCACTGAAGGAGTGGGAGCCACTGCCAGGGAGCGGCCGGTGGCGGTGTTGGAGAAGCAGCGGGTGCTGGTGTGCAACGAGGCGGCGGCCGAACTGGGGATCAAGGCAGGCATGGGTACCACGACGGCGCGGGCCCTGGCGGAATCAATCCTGCTGCTGGAGCGAGACCCCGGCGCAGAGCAGCGCCGCCTGCAACAGCTCTGCTGCTGGGGCTACAGCATCAGCCCTACTCTTTACCCCTATCGCGATGACTGCCTGCTGCTGGAAATCGGCAGCTGCCTGCGGCTGTACGGCAATATCGAGGTGTTGCTGGCCCGGGTCGAGTCGGGGCTGTCGCGGCGCGAGGTGCACTACCGGGCGGGGCTGGGGCCGACGCCGAAAAGTGCCTTTCTTTTTACAACACCGCTCGAGGCCAATGCTTCTGACTCTAGTTCGGAGGCGCTGGATCACCCTTCTGTCTCTGAATCTGGAGAGCGTGCGCCACAGCAAACCCTGCAGACGGCGTCGAGTGAGAGCGGCGGTGAGTCATTGGAGGCGCGGCTGGCGCCGTTGCCGCTTAGCTTGCTGGAGGACTTTCCGTGCCAGATGGATGCATTGGCAAAAGCAGGGTTGCGCACCTTTGGCGACATCCTGGCGCTGCCGCGGCGGGCCCTGGCACGGCGCTGCGGCCGGGAGTTTGTGCTCCATCTGGAGCAGATACTGGGCACGGTGGAGGACCGGCAACCCGGCTTTGAACCGCCCCGAACCTTCGGCGATGACTACTGGTTTGGTTACGAGGTTAAGACCAACCAGGAGCTGCTGCCGGCCGTCGAGCTACTACTGAAATCCTTCTGCCATTTTCTACGTAATACCCAGTTGGAAACCCGGCAGGTGGAGTGGCTGCTGTACGGCATTAATCGCAAAATTCACCGCTTTGCCCTCCACAGCTCCCAGCCCCAGACCCACTGGCAGGCCTGGTACCAGCTCACTCGGCTGAAAATAGAGCAGTTAGAGCTGGATCACAGCATAGAGGGGGTCGGCCTGGCCAGCGAGCAGCTGGTATTGGGCAACGCCTGCAGCGGCAGCCTGTTCCAGCAGGCTGGCCAGAAGGAACCCATGCACAGCCTGTTGGACCGCCTCAGGAGCCGGCTGGGCCCGCAGTCGGTCAGCAAAATCGCCTGCCGCGACGAGCACCTGCCGGAGTTTGCCGGCTACTGCAGCCCGGACACCTGGCCCGGCACCGCCACCGGCAAGAACGACGAACTGCGACCCTTCTGGTTGATGCAGGAACCGCAGCCGCTACAGGTATTCAACGGTCAGCCCTGCTGGCAGGGCCGCCTGAAACTGCTGGACGGCCCCGAGCGCATCGAGGACAACTGGTGGGAACAGCCGGTCAGCCGCGACTACTACGTGGCCCGCGGCAGCCATGGACAGCTGTACTGGGTGTATCGAGACCGCCTGCAGAATCAGTGGTATATGCAGGGGGTATTCAACTAGTCATTGACGGTAGCGCGCGGCTAGCGGCGCGCGGCCAGCGGCGCGCGGCTAGCGCCAAACCAGCCATACTTACGGTAGGGGCTGCATAATGGTGAGGGCATGGAGCTGTCGTTACATCAGGTATCGATAGTGCCGGATATTGTATCCGGCATCGTCCTGTTGATGCTGGCAGCCTCGCTGACGGCCATGGTGGGCTCTAGACTGCCGCGGCTACCCTTTACCATTGCCCTGGTGCTGGTGGGTGTTCTGATCGAAGCGTTCGCAGCCATGCTGCCGCCGCTCACCCCACTCACCGAGTTC
>JANQGK010000022.1 GCA_028277365.1 Halieaceae bacterium
TACCTCGACCCGGAAGGCATCCTTATAGCCCGCCGCCTCGAAGGCCTGGTTCCACCAGCGCGCACCCTCCAGCAAGGCCGAGCGCACCGGTTCCGGGGCGCCGCGGTCCAGGTAGTAGACGATCGGCTCCACCGCCTCGCTCAGCGCCGCCGCCGGGTCCTGCTTCTCCAGGCGATGGCGCGGCAGCCAGGCCCGCTGCAGCGGTTCGTGGATGGGCGTGGCGTAGTCGGCAAACTGGCCGGAAAAGGCCGGGTCGAAGTAGCCCGCACGCGGCTCATAGGGCACCGGCGTGTAGTTGTCATCCGGCAGCCGCACCAGCGAGTGGCGCATGTGCACCGAGAGCAGCGCCGGGTCCGGCACCACAGTAGGCAGGTACTGGCCCTCGGGCGTGCCGGTAAAAGTGACGATGGCTTCCACCTCGGTGTTGTCAGGGAAGGCCTTGGTATTGGCCAGGTAGAGGCTGGAGAGATCCCCGCTCGCCTTGTACTTCCCCTCCTTGCGCGCTTTCAGGCGCTGGCCCACACCGTGGGCATCGCGCAGGAAGAAGTCGGTGGCATCTACCAGCACCCGGCCGTCACCGGCCTCGGCGGCGATATCGAAACCGCCCAGCACCGAAAAGGCGAAAGACTGCCGCACCGCGGCGCGCTCGTCCGCATCATCGGATACGGCCCGGTAATCCAGATTGTCCTGGGTCAGCAGCACGCGCGGGCCCACTCGCCGGAAGCGCGCCACCCGGGTGTCACCGAGCTGGCCGCGATCCAGGCCCAGGTCGTTGGAGCCGACGCCGCGCGCCAGCCAGGACACGTACAGAAAGGGGCTGTCGAACGCCTTGATTTCCAGGTACAGCCTACCGCTGCCGGTGTCCCAGTACAGGTTGTAGAAACCCTCGCGCTTCTCCGAGCTGGCGACAATGCGGTCGAAACTGTTGCCGCTGGTGGCGCTGCCCCGTTCCTGCGCACAGGCGCCCAGCAGAAAACAAACGGTCAGCAGTGCCAGTATCCTTATCGCGGTTTGCACGGTATCCCTCCCAGCGATCAGTCATCGAGGCCCGGCAGCGTCGCCACCGGGTAGAGAATGGCGTCATGGTAGCCCGTTACCACCTTGCGGTAACCACAGAGTTCGGCATCCAGCGCCGGGTCGTTGGTGTCCACCAGCAGCGGCTCGCCGTTGAGGCCCTTGATCTTGCCCTTGCCGGCGACGATGGTGATGTTGTCCAGCCCTACCCGCCTGAGCACCGCCGGGCTGAACTGCTGATTGCCGCGCCCGAATACGTGACCCTGCCCGCCGATGGCCGTAACAATAATCTCAGCGGGTCTGCCGGTGCCCTCCAGCAGCGCCAGCAATTCCGACTCACCGGCGTCACTCAGCAGCACCTCGCCGTCGCAGATGGCATCCACCCCCAGCAGAGTATTGGGCAGGCTCAGCTCCGCCATGATGGCGGCGGTGGTACTGCCCGGCCCGATCAGGTAGATGCGCCCGGGCTGGATGGATTCCACAATGTCGGCGGCAATATCCTCGGCCACCAGCTCTTCGGATTCCACACCCGCCACCTTGGTGCGCTGCAGAAAGTGCCCCTCTTCCGGGGTCAGCAGCTCGCCGTAGAAGCGGGCCTTGACCACGCCCTCCCGGAAGGCGTCCTCGTCGATGTCCCGCACTTCCCGCAGCTCCACGTTGACCAGGCCCGCCTCCGCCAGGCGCTTGAGCAGTTCCCCCGCGGCCTCCGGTGAGACGGCGTAGACGGCCGAATGCATTTTCACGCCGCTGGGAATACCGAGTGCGGCGACCTTGTCACCCACCGCATCGAGAATGTCCCGTGCCGTACCGTCGCCGCCGGCAAACACCAATACGTCGGGCTGCTGGGCGGCGATGGCCTGAGCGGCGCGGGCGGTATCCGCCGCGCTGGTAGGTTCGCTGTCGGGCTTTCCGCAGCTACGCCAGGGCAAATCCAGGCCGGCCAGGGCATCACTACCCATGGCGCCTTCCCAACAGACGATGTTCACCTCGGCGCCCTCCAGCAGCGCCAGTGCGCGATGGGCGCGCTCCACTGCGCGAGGTTTGGCGCCGCGGCGCATCGCCTCATCGCGAATCTCGGCACCGTCACTGCCTTTCAGCCCCACCGGGCCGCCGATACCCGCGTAGGGGTTCACAAGCAAGCCAATGGTCAGCATCGTGATTCTTCTCCCCTAGCGCACCGGCTCATAGTCCACCGGTTAATAACCCAGCGCTTCATAGTCGAGCAAGGCCTGGCACAATGCGCGGGCCTCCTCGTCGAGTTGATCCAGGTTGGTCACCGAGAGCGCACCGAGTTCCCGGCGCAGGCGATACTCCCTGCGTAGCCGGTCGAAGCCGTCTGGCATGGCGGCGCGCAGCAGCGCATCGTCCTCGCGCAGGTCATAGACCTGTGTCAGCAGCCAGGCCAACAGTGGCCGCCCGGTCAGGTCGGCAGGCACCGTCACCGGTACCGGCGGCAGGCGGGCGTCGCTGATCTCGGTGGCCACCGCCAGCGCTGTCTGCAGGGCCCGGGCCAGCATGGCGGTGGCGCGCAGTTTGCCATCGCCGCTGTAACCGGCGATATGAGCGCTGCCGAACCGGCATTTCGACAGCAGCATTGGATTTACGAACGGCTCCCCTTCCCAGACATCCAGCACCAGGCTGATATCAGGCCGCTGTTCCGCCAGCGCCAACAACTCGGCAGTGGCAATCAGTTCGCCGCGCCCGGCATTGATCAGCACTGCTCCCTCCGGCAGTTGCGCGAGCTGCCCGGCTTCGAGCATGTGTGCGCTGGGCCAGGGGATATCCGGGGTCAGGGCCGCGTGCAGGCACAGCACCGGGCAGGACAGCACGGTGTCGAGGTCGGTCAGCGCCCCGTGACCCTCGAGCCAGGGATCGTAGGCGCGGCACTCTATCCCCAGCCGCGCCAGACGC
>JANQGK010000064.1 GCA_028277365.1 Halieaceae bacterium
GTCGGAGCCGGGTAGTTCCTGGGTCTGGCGATCCTCATAGCCCTGGATGGCATGCTCAACATCGCGCAGGAACAGGTAGGCCTGCTCCAGTTCGGTGGCGGCCTCAGCGGGCAGGCAGTCCTCCTCAACCAGCGCCCGCAGCACCGGCAGCAGGGCGACATTGCGCAGCGCGGCGCTGCGACCGCCGCGGATCAGCTGGAAGCACTGGACGATAAACTCCACCTCGCGGATGCCGCCGCCGCCCAGCTTGACGTCGGCGTCGAGACCGCGCCGGCGCACCTCGGCGCTGATCATCTCCTTCATGTCGCGTAGGGATTCGATCACACTGAAATCGATATAACGGCGATAGACAAAGGGTCTCAGGCATTGCATAAGCTGGCGCGCCCGCGCCGGGTCACCGGTGATAGGCCGGGCCTTGATGAAGGCGTAGCGCTCCCAGTCACGACCCTGATCCTGGTAGTACTCCTCCATGGCGTTGAAGTTGAGTACCAGGGAGCCGCTCTCGCCGTATGGGCGCAGGCGCATGTCCACCCGGAACACGAAACCGTCCACCGTCGAGCGGTCCAGGGCCCCGATCAGTTTCTGGCCCAGCTTGATGAAGAATTCCTGGTTGCTGGTGGGTTTTGCCTCGCCGTCGGTCTTGCCTTTGTCCGGGTAGCTGAAGATCAGGTCGATATCCGACGACACGTTGAGCTCGCGGGCGCCGAGTTTGCCCATGGCAATCACCACCAGCTGCTGGGCGGTGCCGGCGGCGTTGCGAGGCTCGCCGTGCTGCGCCACCAGGGCGCGATGCCACCAGGCCAGAGCGGAACTGACGCAGGCTTCTGCCAGCAGCGACGTATCGCGGGTGGTTTCCAGGGTAGGCGCCAGGCGATTGAAGTCGCGCCACAGAATGCGCAGCATCTCGCGCTTGCGCAGCCGGCGCAGCAGCCGGTCCAGGCTGTCGGCGCTCTCACAGGCCTTCGTCTGCGGCGCCAGCCGGGCGGTAAGTTCGTCCTCGGCGTAGCTGCGCTGCAGGTCGCCGGAGGCCCGCAGCTCTGCCAGCAGGGTCGGGTCGCGTTCGAAGCAGGTCGTGGCGAAGCGGCTGGCGGCGAGCAAACGCGCCTGTTGCGAATCCAGGGTGCTGTCGCTGCCGTCCGCCATCTCGGGTCAGTGGGTAACGGTGGGCGCCACCCGCATGACTTCCTCGATGGTGGTCTCGCCGTTGGCCACCCGCGTAGCGCCGCTGAGACGCAGGGTGCGCATGCCTTCCTTCATAGCGAGCTTGCGCAGGGAATCCACCTCGGTATGGGGCAGGACGAGACCCTGCAATTGGGGGCTCAGTACCAGCACCTCGTAGATGCCCTGGCGACCCATGTACCCGGTACCCCGACACTCCTGGCAGCCCACCGGTCGGCAGACTTTGGCCGGAGCCTTGACCTTCCAGGGCTGGGTCAGCTGCGCCCAGGCGCCCTCGTCCACGGCTTCTTCCTGCTTGCAGTGGGGGCAGAGGATACGCACCAGGCGCTGGGCCATGATGCCGCGCACGGTGTTCTTGATCAGGTAGGCGGGCACCCCGAGTTCAAGCAGGCGGCTGACCGCGCTGGGTGCATCGTTGGTGTGCAGGGTGGAGATCACCAGGTGGCCGGTCAAGGCGGCCTGCACCGCCATCTCGGCAGTCTCCAGGTCGCGGATCTCGCCCACCATAATGATGTCCGGGTCCTGGCGCATCAGCGCCCGTACACCGGTGGCAAAATCCAGATCGATCTGGTGGTTTACCTGCATCTGGTTGAAGCTGCCCTCCACCATCTCGATGGGGTCTTCGATGGTGCACACGTTCACCTCGGACGTAGCCAGCTGGCGCAGGGTGGAGTACAGGGTGGTGGTCTTACCGGAGCCGGTGGGGCCGGTGACCAGCACGATGCCATGGCCCATGTCGTTCATGCCATTCCAGCGCCGCAGGTCGTCGTTGGCGAGGCCGAGCTGCTCGAAGCTCTTCTGCAGCACCTCCGGGTCGAAGATCCGCATCACCAGCTTCTCGCCGAAGGCGGTCGGGAGCGTGGAGAGGCGCAGCTCCACCTCATTCCCCTCCGGGCTGCGGGTCTTCAGGCGGCCGTCCTGGGGACGCCGCTTTTCCGCCACGTCCATACGACCCAGGATCTTGAAACGACTGGTGACCGCCGCACCCACCTGGGCCGGCAGCTCGTAGACCTTGTAGAGCACCCCGTCGATGCGGAAGCGCACATTGTTCACATCGCGCCGCGGTTCGATATGGATGTCACTGGCGCGCTGCTCGAAAGCGTACTGCAACAGCCAGTCGACGATACGCACAATGTGCTGGTCGTTGGCGTCGGGCTCTATCTTGGAGCCCAGCTCCAGCATCTGCTCGAGGTTGGTAACCTTCGCAGAGGTAGCGCCACGGCCGCCGCCCCGGGCGTCCGCGCCCGCTACCGAGCGCGCCATATTGTAGAACTCCGCCGTGTGGCGGGTAATGTCCCGGGGATCGGCCAGCACCCGCTTGATGGGCTTGCGCAGCACGTGCTCGAGGTTGGACTCCCAGGCAGAGACCCAGGGCTCGGCGCTGGCGATCTGCACCTCGCTGTCGTTGACCTCAACCGCGAGAATCTTATGGCGCTGGGCAAAGGCCAGCGACATAACCTCGGCGATAGCGCCGACATTAATCTTGAGGGGGTCGATCTGGTATACCGGCTGCTCGCTCTGTTCCGACAGCCAGCCCAGCAGGCCGTCCATGTCGAGGGCGCGACCGCTGCGCGGATCCTGGAGGCCCTGCTCCGCCAGGAATACCAGCGGGTGAACGCTGCCGGCATTGGCGTCGGCCAGGCGCTGGTGGTCCTCGTCGGCGAGGAGCCCGTCGCTGTGCAGATTTACTACCAGGGATTTGAGGTCGAGGTGCCGTTCCATCGGCCGCTCCCCGAATGTCGCCACCATAGGGACGCTCCGGCTCAAGTTGTCGGGAAATGCTACCACAGGCACCCAATGTGAACGGTGTAACTTTTTTAGAATCAAGCCTATACTGCGCCCCCATCGGATAGCCTCTGCACGCCGGGACACCCTTCACCATCGCACCATGGAAATCATCGCCGCACACGGGACGCTGCTGCTAGCGCTCGCCTGCCTGTTCGGGTTCTTCATGGCCTGGGGTGTAGGTGCCAACGACGTGGCGAATGCCATGGGCACGTCAGTAGGCTCCCGGGCACTGACGATCAGGCAGGCCATCATGATCGCGGTGGTATTCGAATTCTTCGGCGCCTACCTGGCCGGCGGCGAGGTCACCAGCACCATCCGCAAGGGCATCATCGACCCAGCAGTGCTGGCGGGCAGCCCGGAACTGCTGGTCTACGGCATGCTTTCGGCCCTACTGGCGGCCGGCACCTGGCTGCTGGTAGCCAGCGCCATGGGCTGGCCGGTGTCGACCACCCATTCGATTGTCGGTGCCATCGTCGGCTTTGCCGCCGTGGGCATCGGCCCGGACATCGTCAGCTGGGGCAAGGTGGGCTCGATCGTTGCCAGTTGGGTGGTCTCGCCGGTGTTGGCCGGAACCATCTCCTTTGCCCTGTTTGTCAGCGTCCAGAAGCTGATCCTGGACACCGATGATCCGCTAGTGCGGGCCAGGCGCTACATTCCCCTGTACATGTGGGCCGTGGGTTTTATGATCTGCATGGTGACCTTGCTCAAGGGTCTCAAGCATGTGGGTGTCGAGCTGGACATGGGCCTGGGCTCGAGATTTGCCAACGCCGTGCCGGTCAGCGCCGCCGTGGGCCTTGTGGTGGCACTGTTGGGCGCCAGACTGCTTAGCAGGGTGGACACCACGCCCGACCCCGACCACCGCTTCGACAGCGTTGAACGGGTATTCGCCATCCTCATGATCTTCACCGCCTGTGCCATGGCCTTTGCCCACGGCTCCAACGACGTGGCCAACGCGGTGGGACCGCTAGCCGCAGTAGCCAGCACCATCGCCTCAGGGGGCGACATCGCCGCAAAATCCGCCATGCCAGGCTGGATTTTGTTGCTGGGTGGCGCCGGCATCGTTGTCGGTCTGGCCACCTATGGTTTCAAGGTGATCGGCACGGTGGGGCGCAAGATCACCGAGCTGACCCCGAGCCGCGGTTTCGCTGCCGAACTGGGAGCGGCAACCACCGTAGTGCTTGCCTCAGCCGGCGGTCTGCCCATTTCCACCACCCACACACTGGTGGGCGCGGTGCTCGGCGTGGGCCTGGCCCGCGGCATCGCGGCACTCAACCTCAGGGTGATCGCAGTGATCTTCGGCTCCTGGCTGATCACGCTACCCGCCGGCGCCGGCCTCGCCATCGTGTTTTTTTACACCTTCAAGGCCAGCTTCGGCAGCTGACGGTGTGCCGCCATCACGAACGCCACCCTGCCTGGGCGATTGCACGACTGCACCAGCTTGTGAGACTGCCTTCCATCGGCCCCGCCACACCCCGTCCCGATATGGTAACCGGCCCGTGATCGACCTGCTGCAGCGCTTTATCGCCCACTTCTACCAGTAGGCAGATTCCCCTCGATAGGCTAGGCTTGCCGCTTTCCGGCTACCGCCTCGCAGCCCATGAGTTCTGACGAGTTTCAGCACATTCGCTGGTTCCGTGACAGCGCGCCCTACATCAATGCGCATCGGGGCCGCACCTTCGTGATCGTATTCGGCGGCGAGGCGGCCCTGCACGCCAATTTTCCCAACATCATTCACGACATCGCCCTGCTGCACAGCCTGGGGGTGCGACTTCTGTTGATTCATGGCGCACGGCCGCAGATCGCGCGGCGCATGAGCGCCGCCGGCTTCGAGGGCCGCTTCCGCGACGGGCTGCGGATTACCGACACGACCGAACTTGCCTACGTGAAAGACGCCTGCGGCAGCCTGCGCGCCGATATCGAGGCGCTGCTCTCCACGGGTTTACCAAACTCCCCCATGCAGGGCGCCTCGATCAGCGTGACCGGCGGCAATTTCATCACTGCGCAGCCCATCGGGGTGGTGGACGGCGTCGATTTCCAACACACCGGCCGGGTGCGACGGGTCAATGATCGCGCCATCCGCCAGCAGCTCGACGCCGGATGTATCGTGCTGCTGTCGCCGCTGGGTTATTCCCCCACGGGTGAGATCTTCAATCTGTCGCTGGAAGACATCGCGGTGCGCACCGCCGCCGCGGTGGGCGCGGAGAAGCTGCTGCTATTCGGCGCCGGCCGCGGCATCTTCGACGGCGGCGAGCTGGTTCGGCAATGCAACCTGACCCAGGCCCTGGACCTGCTGCACGGAGAATTGGAGCCCGAGCAGCAGCGCCTGCTACAGACAGCGCGCCAGGCCTGCACCGCCGGCGTGAAACGCTGCCAGATCGTGTCATACGCGGAAGACGGCGCTCTGCTACAGGAGCTGTTTACCCACGACGGCAGCGGCACCCTGGTGGGCCCCGACGAATATGAGCAGGCGCGCTGTCTGTAGC
>JANQGK010000123.1 GCA_028277365.1 Halieaceae bacterium
CACCCGTAGGTTACAGCGGGACGGAGCAGTGGCTGGAGGCCATCGGCAAGGCGGCCGGAGTCGACGAGCAGCATATCGCCGCCGCTCGCGATGCCGCCCTGCCCGCCATCCGCGCGGCACTGGATGCCAGCCCCATCGATGCCCGCATCACCATGTCGGGTTATGAGGGCTCGGAACTGCTGGTGGCGCGGCTGCTGGTGGAATGCGGCGCCGACGTGCGTTACGTGGGCAGCGCCTGCCCCCGCACCCAGTGGTCCGACCCGGACCGGGAATGGCTGGAAGCGCGCGGTGTTGAAGTGCGGTTCCGCGCCTCTCTCGAACAGGACCTGGCCGCGATAGACGCCTATCAGCCCGACCTCGCCATCGGCACGACACCCGTGGTGCAGGCCGCCAAGGAGAAGGCGCTCCCCGCCCTCTACTTCACCAACCTCATCTCTGCCCGGCCGCTGGTCGGCCCGGCGGGACCGGGCTCCCTCGCCCAGGTGATCAACGCCGCGCTCGGCAACCGCGAGCGCTTTGCCAGCATGGAAGCCTTCTTCGCCGGTATCGGCGAGGGTGATCAGGCCGGCATCTTTACGGGGGTCAATCACTGATGCTGGTGCTCGACCACGATCGCGCCGGCGGCTACTGGGGCTCGGTTTACGTCTTCAGTGCCGTCAAGGGCCTGCAGGTCATCATCGACGGCCCGGTGGGCTGTGAAAACCTGCCGGTGACCTCGGTGCTGCACTACACCGACGCCCTGCCCCCACACGAGTTACCCATCGTGGTCACCGGCCTGGCCGAAGAAGAGCTGGGCCAGCATGGCACCGAGGGCGCCCTGCGCCGCGCACACCAGACTCTGGATCCGGATCAACCTTCGGTAGTGGTGACCGGCTCCATCGCCGAGATGATCGGCGGCGGCGTGACACCCGAGGGCACCGGTATCGAGCGCTTCCTGCCGCGCACTATCGATGAAGACCAGTGGCAGAGTGCCGACCGCGCCATGAACTGGCTGTGGAACCGCTTCGGACCCAAGAAGGCCAAGCCGGCCAAACCGCGCAAAGACGGCGAGAAGCCGCGGGTCAACATCATCGGCCCCTGCTACGGCTACTTCAACACCTGGTCGGACCTGGCGGAGGTTCGCCGGCTGATCGAAGGCATTGGCGCCGAGGTCAATCTGGTGTTCCCGCTGGGCTGCGACATCAAGGACATCCCCAAACTCGCCGACGCAGACGTCAACGTCTGCATGTACCGCGAATTCGGCCGCCTGCTCTGTGAAGACCTGGACCGCCCCTACCTGCAGGCGCCCATCGGCCTGCACAGCACCACCGCCTTCCTCGAGAAGCTGGGGGAGCTCACCGATCTCGATCCGCAGCCCTTCATTGCGGAAGAGAAGCGCACCACCATCAAGCCAATCTGGGACCTGTGGCGCTCGGTGACCCAGGACTTCTTCGGCACCGCCAGCTTCGGCATCGTCGCCACCGAAACTTATACCCGCGGCGTGCGCCATTTCCTCGAAGAGGAACTGGGCCTGCCCTGCAAATTTGCCATGGGGCGCAGCGCCGGGGTTAAGCCCGATAACGCCGAGGTACGGCGCCGCATTCGCGAGGACGCGCCGCTGGTGGTGTTGGGCAGCTACAACGAACGCATGTACCTGGCCGAGACCGGCGGACGCAGTATCTTCATGCCGGCGTCCTACCCCGGCACCCTGGTGCGCCGCCATACCGGTACGCCGTTCATGGGCTACGCGGGCGCCTGCTATCTGGTACAGGAAGTCTGCAACGGGCTGTTCGACGCCCTGTTCGACATTCTGCCGCTGGGCACCGAACTGGACCAGGCCCAGGCCACGCCGGCCCGCGCCAGCATCGACTGGGAAGCCGAGGCACAGCAGGCGCTGGACCGGCTGGTTGAGTCGGAACCGGTGCTGGTAAGAATTTCCGCCGCCAAGCGGCTGCGCGATGCCGCCGAGCGCAATGCGCGCGGCAGCGGCGCGCAACAGGTGAGCGTGGCGCACGTTGAGGAAGCGCGCCTTGGGGAGCCTGCATGAATAACAGCAACAGCCGCCGGCCAGCCTGCAGGCAAAGCCACAGCGGCGCACAAAGAGCACACTGGGGAGGTGAGCCGTCATGAAACAACGCAGAGATCGGGCTATGGCACACGCCGCCGCGCGAAGGGGAACCTGGGAGTTCCGCCTGCTGCTGGCGATCACGATGGTGATGTTTCTGCCAATTGCAGCGGCGAGCCGCCTGCTGCCAAGGAGCTGGCGACCACTGGCCGCCTTCTCGGACGAGAGCGAGGGAGTCTATGTTGAGGCCCACCGGGCCGCCAGCATCGTGGTTCCCTGCGTGTTCATGGGATAAGGGTAATCAGCTATGACGATGCTAACGTTTGAAAAGAAATATCGCGTCCGGGGCGGCACCCTGCTGGGCGGCGACTTGTTCGATTTCTGGATCGGCCCTTTCTACGTGGGCTTCTTCGGCGTCACCACCATCTTCTTCGCCCTGCTCGGCACCGCGCTGATCCTTTGGGGCGCCTCCCAGGGCCCTACCTGGAACATCTGGCAGATCAGTATCGCACCGCCGGATCTCAGCTACGGGCTGGCGCTGGCGCCGATGATGGAAGGCGGGCTCTGGCAGATGATTACCATCTGCGCGATCGGGGCTTTTGTGTCCTGGATGCTGCGTGAGATAGAAATCTCCCGCAAGCTGGGCATCGGCCTCCACGTACCTTTTGCCTTTGGCGTGGCAATTTTCGCCTACGTCACGCTGGTGGTATTCAGGCCGCTGCTGCTCGGCGCCTGGGGCCACGGCTTCCCCTACGGCATTCTCAGTCACCTCGACTGGGTGTCCAATGTCGGCTACCAGTACCTGCACTTCCACTACAACCCGGCGCACATGCTGGCGGTGACCTTCTTCTTTACCACCACCCTGGCGTTGTCGATGCACGGCTCGCTGATCCTGGCGGTCACCAACCCGGCCAAGGGTGAGCCGGTCAAGACCGGCGAGCATGAGAACACGTTTTTCCGCGACGACATCGGTTACTCCATCGGCGCGCTGGGTATCCACCGCCTGGGCCTGTTCCTGGCCCTGTCGGCGGGTTTCTGGAGCGCGGTGTGCATCATTATCTCCGGCCCCTTCTGGACCAAGGGCTGGCCGGAGTGGTGGAACTGGTGGCTCGAACTGCCGATCTGGCCTTAACAGGGGGACTGCGACATGGAATACCAGAACATATTCACCCGCGTCCAGGTACGCGGCCCCCACTATCCCGGCGTGCCGATTGGCGATGAGGAGATGTGGCGCACCGGATCTCCGACTGACAACTATTGGGCGGGCAAGCTGGGCGACGCCCAGATCGGCCCGATCTACCTGGGCCCCACCGGTGTGCTGTCGCTGATCTGCGGCTTCATTGCCATCGAGATCATCGGCCTCAACATGTGGGCCTCGGTCAACTGGGACCCGGTGCAGTTTGTGCGCCAGCTATTCTGGCTGGCCCTGGAGCCGCCGCCCGCCAAGTACGGCCTCGGCATTCCGCCGCTGCAGGACGGTGGCTGGTGGCTGATCGCCGGCTTCTTCCTCACCGCGGCCATCCTGCTGTGGCTGGTACGCACCTATAATCGCAATAAGGCCCTGGGCATGGGCCAGCACCTGACCTGGGCGTTTGCGGCGGCCATCTGGCTGTACCTGGTGCTGGGCTTTATCCGCCCCATCTGCATGGGTAGCTGGAGCGAGGCGGTGCCCTTCGGCATCTTCCCGCACCTGGACTGGACCGCAGCTTTCTCGCTGCGCTACGGCAACCTGTTCTACAACCCGTTCCACATGCTGTCGATCGCCTTCCTATACGGCTCCACCCTGCTGTTCGCCATGCACGGCGCCACCATCCTGGCGGTGAGCCGCTACGGCGGCGACCGCGAGATCGACCAGATCACCGACCGTGGCACCGCGTCGGAGCGCGCCGCCCTGTTCTGGCGCTGGACCATGGGCTTTAACGCCAGCATGGAATCCATTCACCGCTGGGCCTGGTGGTTCGCGGTACTGACGGTGATCACCGGCGGTATCGGTATCCTGCTGACGGGCACCGTGGTCGACAACTGGTACCTGTGGGCCGTCAAGCACGGTGTGGCTCCCGCCTACCCGGCGTTGGAGGCAGTGCCGCCCGCTGATCCCGCATTGACAGGAGCAGGCCAATGAAGACCTTGATGAGAAGTGCCGTCACCGGCCTCGCCGTCCTCACCCTGTTGGCGGGCTGCGAGCTGGGCTCAAAGGACGTGGTGCAGCGCGGCTACCGCGGCACCGGCATGGAGCTGGTCATGGTGCCGGAGGACCGGGTCGCCCACGTCAACGCCAACCAGCCGCCGGAGCCGGCACCGCCGCAACCGGCAGTCGGCCCCAAGGCCGGAGACATCTACCAGAACGTGCAGGTGCTGGGTCATCTCAGCATCGGCGAATTCACCCGGTTGATGGCGTCGATTACCGAGTGGGTAGCACCTGAGCAGGGCTGCAACTATTGCCACAATCCGCAGAACCTGGCCGACGACAGCAAATACACCAAGAAGGTGTCGCGGGTGATGATCGCCATGACCCAACGCACCAACGAAGCGTGGAAAGACCACGTCGGCAATGTCGGCGTCACCTGTTACACCTGCCACCGGGGCAACAATATTCCGGTCAACGTCTGGGCCGCCGACCCGGGCCCGAAGCGGGCCACCGGGATGGTCGGCCAGACGCCGCAGAATTATGCCTCCGAGTCGGTGGGGCTGGCGTCCCTGCCCTACGACCCCTTTTCCAGCATGCTGCTAGGGGATCGTGATATAGGCGGCGTACAGGCAGATACGGCTCTCCCCATGGGCCACCCCACCGACCTGCGCGACGCGGAGTGGACCTACGCGCTGATGATGCACTTCTCACAGAGTCTGGGCGTGAACTGCACCTACTGCCACAACTCCCGCGCCTTCAACCAGTGGGAGCAGGCCTCCCCCGCGAAGGTCACGGCCTGGCATGGCATCCGCATGGTGCGGGAAATCAATGGCGAGTTCATCGAACCCACCACCCCGTGGCTGCCGGAGCACCGCAAGGGCCCGCTGGGTGATGCACTGAAAACCAACTGCAAGACCTGTCACCAGGGCGCCTACAAGCCACTGTACGGGGCCGAGATGCTGCAGTACTACCCGAACCTAGCCGAGCTGGGTGAGGGCGTGGAAGACCTCGACCTGTTCGAGGACTAGATTCGCCGCGCGGCAGGAGCTGCGCGCAGAGCTTTGGCACCGTGGCTTGCCGCGGCGCCGGAGATGTGCAGGGGTCTCCCCTGCCATAGGTTGGCCGGCCTTTACTTCAGTACTGGCCGGTCGTTGACGTAGCACATGGGAGGAATATCCATGAGTGATGGAAGCCTAACAGGGCTGTCTAACGAGGAAGCCAAGGAAGTGCATAGCGCTTTCATGTCGGGGTTCCTGGGTTTCACCGGTATTGCGGTGATCGCTCACATCCTCATTTGGATGTGGCGGCCCTGGTTCTGACGAACCCGGGATTCCACGAGAACTTTGCAGGCACGCGGTCTGGTTCCGCAACCCTGCGATGACCTTGGAGAAACGTTATGTACAAGATTTGGTTACTTTTCGACCCTCGAAGAGTCCTGGTCGCTACGGCGGCTTTCTTGTTCACACTGGCTTTGCTGATTCACTTTATTCTGCTCAGCACCGACCGTTACAACTGGCTCTCTGGGCCGACTGAAACGGCCATGGTGTCGCAGAATATGCAGCCGGTGCCGAACGAGAGAAGTTGACCCAGTAAGCGCTACGACTCTGGGTCCGCTCGCGGACCCGGCACTTGATGAGCCCGCAGCAACATCGCGGGCTGCTTTTCCGAGCCAGTTTGCCAGGTGCGAACCTGCGTTCTCCTGCGACTCGTTGACTGCGATGCATGCCCCCAGGCATGCCATGAGGAGAGCAAGCCTACACCATGGAATCGACAGTGGATTCTGATACTCCCGCCGTCGCGCGATTCGAAACCGTCTCCTTCGACGACGAGGCCCTGATCCTGGTCGACGCGCAGGATCGCGTCACGGGCTACGACAGCAAGCTCAACGCCCACCGCGGCGGCGGCAAGCTGCACCGCGCCTTTTCCGTATTCCTGTTCGACGGCCCAGACTGGGTGCTGCTACAGCAACGGGCCGACAACAAACCCCTGTGGCCCGGCTACTGGGCCAATAGCTGCTGCAGCCACCCGCGCCGCGGTGAGACCTGCGACGGTGCCGCCTACCGGCGCCTACAGGATGAGCTTGGCGTCAGCGCCAACCTGGAGCGCCTCTACACCTTCCAATACCGCGCCCGCTACCGGGACCTGGGCACCGAGCACGAACTCTGTGCAGTCTACGTCGGTCAGTACGGCCGCGACCAGGCGCTGCGCGTGAACCGCGAGGAAATCGCCGACTGCGGCTGGTTCTCCCGCCACGACGTCGACCGCCAGATCGCCGCCGAACGCGAACGCTTCGCTCCCTGGTTCCTGCTGGAGTGGGAACAGCTCAAATACTATTCGGTAGACCTAGCTCGCCTGGCGAGCTGACGATTCCCAAACAAGGGACTTCGCTCTGTCGCGAAACACTCATACTACCAAACGATGAGGTCCTCGATTACGCGGTCGCGCGCGATAGTGGCCGCACCCTGGGGTGTTAACAGAAAGATCCCGCACCCATTGGTGTAGACAACGCAGTCGCCTTCACCCAGCGTGAAAGACGCCACGTGACTGGCCAGAACGGATTCCGCGCCCGTGCGGTCACGACGCACCAGTTGCCAGGACGCCGGCACCAGGGACGGCACACCGTTAACCTGTTTTTCCGTCTTCAGCGCTTTCTCGGCATTGATTCGCATGCCCTTCAACATCAGCTCCTTCGTATCCATCTGAACCTGCGGGCCGGAGGCGCTGGTAAGGGGTTTTCTGGCGTACATCAGCGAAAAGAAGTTCAGGTAATGAAATACCGCGCGCAGCAGGCGAAACGGGAAAAGCAGCGTATCGACAAGTGCGTTGCTGCTCCCATAGTGGGGTGCCTGGTGCGGGCGCCGCAGATAGTACAGATCACCGCTGGAACCCACCCTCGGCTGCAGGTAATCCGTACTCTCATCCTCAAGTACGGGGCTCACGCCGGAGGTCTCCAGGTCGAGTAGCTGAATCGACGACGGAGCGTAGGCCACGATGTAGCCTTCGGCACCGCGAGCGTGGCCCTGGGACTGGTAGACCACCTTGTTCTCGTCAACCCAGCACGGCGAGGTATCGCAGGAATCGCCGCCGGTCAATTCAGTGAAATCGCCGCCATCCCGGTTCATGCGCACAATATTGGCAATGCCATTGGCATGATGTGTGGCGCACAACACCTGGTCGCGAGCCCGGTTGTATTGCATGTCTTCGAACGAGAGATTCTGCTTGTGCACCAGGCGCAGTTCATTCCCAGTGGCCACGTCGTACTCGAAGAGACCTCCGAAACTCTTGTCTTTGAGAAAATACAGCAGCTTGTTCTCTCCCGGCACGAAGGCCGAGGCAGCGAAGTCTACACCGAGTGCGTCACCATCATTGTCTTGCACTCCCTTGCCCACAAACGAAGTGCCCCAGCTGGTGTCTTCCTTCCAGCCGTGAAGCTGCTTGGCCTTTTCGGCACGGTCCGCCATTTGCTGCACATACTGGCTGTGTACCTGTTCTGCTGCCGCGCCAGCCGGTTTCAGAAACAACTTGCCTCGGCTCAGATAAGCTAGATTCAGATTGCTCGCCACTGTGGCGTGGACTTCAGCGGGCTGCGAGATCCCCTTGTCTCGGTTGCTCTGGAAAAACAGCACCAGTATTACAGCTACCAGCAGCAATAGAAGAAGCAGCTGCATGACGATTTCCCCTTCCGGATCTTTTACACCTTGTATCACAGGGCATGGCGGCAGCAAAGGATGGGGGGCTAACTCTGGGTAATTCCAGCGATAGTTTGCTTGATTGCAGGCTTTGGCTCGGGTTTGTCACAAACAGCGCTCTCCGGTGCTCAGAGCCGGCGCCAGACGCCTCTGTAATACCGTGTAATGGTGACAGCGTGGCCGCTGAAATAGTCTGAAAATGCATCGCCAGAACGTCCAGCCGCGGTGCTGACCCTGGTCTCGAAAACCACTCTCCACCAGGTCATGGGAGGCGATCCGTGAAAAGCGTTCCGATCTTTCAACGAGTCGTATGGGCCCTGTGGACCATAGCCTTCTCGCTACTCGTCGCGCTGGCACTTCCGGCCGAAGCGCAGCCGCTGACGCCGTCGGAAATCGAGTCTTTAAAAACCCAACTACTCGACGCACAGAGCGTTTATGCCACGCTCGGCGCCAGAGTGGACTGCTACGCCGACAGTGAAACCAGATTCCAGACCCGCAGCTTCCAGTTGCAGGAAACCGCCGGCGACTTGAAGCAGCGCGAACAGGAAATGTCTGCCGAGCTGCAGGCGGCGGAATCCGAGGCCGCGGCACTGCGCCGGGAATTCGAGCAGTCCGAGAGGGAAATGGGCACGCTGCAGTTGCAGATAAACCGCATCGAAAACGGCATACGCATACGGCAGGCCGAACTGGATAGGTGCAAAAGCGACTGGGGAGTTCTGGGCTTCCTGTGCGATCTGGCAGGAGAAATCTCAGGGCTCAATAAGGACCTGCGAAGACTCTCCGCCGACCGAAGCGCCGCCGCCATCAGGGTGCGTTCCGCGCAACAGCGTCTTGAGGACGCGGAAACCCGCAAAAACACGGCGACGGGGCGTTTCGAGACAATTCGCGAAGCGTCGGATGAAACCAAACAGAAAATCGCAGTCATCGAGGCCGAAATCAAGCTGATCAAAGCCTCCCTGGCTGAAATACGCGTGGTCGACCAGGCGTACGCCGTTGAGCTTGGTAACTTCGAAGACGCGTTTGCGGAGTTTGACAGGCTGGACCCGGGTTCAGACCGCCGCTTCGTCATCCACCGTCTGCGCAGCGAATCCCAGAATCTCGAAGATCACCTGGTCAAAGCTCGCGCGTTACTTGATGAAAACGGCCTGCAACTCCCGGGAGGCGTTCGCATCTGTGCGGTGTAGAGACTTTCCGACTGACAAACCGGAGGAGAAATAATGAACGCAGAGAACAAAATTGTAAGTGTCGAGTTCGACGTCAACAAACGCATTGATAAGTGCGTCGAGGATATTCTGCAAGCTGAGTCAATCGTCCTGCCCGGTACTGACCACCCGCTGGTGGAAGATTACATTCGAAAAATCGAGGGCACCTACGACGTTTCCCGTGCGAAGGAAGACACGGACAACGCCATCGACCTTCTCTATATTTCCTACAACACGACACCACAGGAAAAGGGGAAAATCCGGGTCGCCATCGATCAGATCATGACGCGTCTTGTGGCGGCCCAGAAAGAGAGCGAGCTTCAAATGAGCCGGGCCGTGAACGGCGCCGGGGCTATCCTCAGGTCGCTGCGCGACATGTTCGGCGACTGGGAAGAGGCGCGAGACAGCGACGATATCCAGGAGCTCAAAGACTTCGTCGGCGAGGACCTTATTGATCTGGCTGGTGAAATCAAGATTCGCGCGGAGCGGATCAGCACTGATCTAAGCAAAATAGCCGACACCTATGACGGAATCATCGGCGAAACCACCAAGGCTGCAAACGAGAGCGAGAAGGCGCTGGCGGAAAGTCTTGAAAACAAAGCGGCGATAGAAGCAGAGATCGCCAAAAACAACGCCGAGCGCGAAAAGCTCGAAAGCCTGGTGAAGGATCTGGAGGACGATATCGCCAAATACGAAAGGATGGCGAACGAATACAAATCACAGGCGGAAACCGCCGAAGAGCGGGCCTTC
This sequence comes from Halieaceae bacterium, assembly GCA_028277365.1. Classification (GTDB taxonomy): domain Bacteria; phylum Pseudomonadota; class Gammaproteobacteria; order Pseudomonadales; family Halieaceae; genus JANQIO01. The sequence continues at coordinate 9,814 of JANQGK010000123.1, forward strand.
ATCATGTCGATCGTGCGCGTGGGAGCACAAATGATCTCATCAGCGATTCCGGCGATTACCGCGGCCATCACCGGCGCCGCCACCGGTGGCACGTCATTGATCGCGGCCTCGGCGACGAGCACCGTCCGGCAAATGACGAATACGGAGACCGCTGCAACGGACGATGACAAGACCGCTGACGTGATCGAAACCAAGAAGGAGATTGCCGAAAAAGGCTCTGAACTGGCGACTGCCGAGCGAGAAAAGGCCGAGCTGGAAGAGAAAGCCAAAGACCTCGCCGACGAGAAAACGAAGATCGAGGAAGACGAGGAGGCCGACGAGGACGCCAAGGCGGAAAAATTGCAGGCGATCGAAGAACGGATTGAGAAAAACGACGGCGAAATCGAGGAGAAGAAATCGAAGATTGCCGGGATAAAAGCTGTGCTAGAAGGCCTGAAGGAGGCGCTGAAGTCCCTGGATAAAAACATGGGCCAGATGGCCGAAAAACAGGAGCAACAGGCGGCGAATCTGCGCCAGCTACAGATGGCAATGCTGGATAAAGTGGAAACCTATGAAAAGGAAAGGCGCGACCAGGCCGCCGAACTGGTGAAGATCAACGCGCTGCTCAAAGGCCAGCGAACAAAGGAGGAGACCATACAGCTTGCCATCAAGTCACTGAACCTCAGCCTCAAGGCCCTGAAACGGGCGCGAGAAATCATTGTGGAGATATCGTTCTTCTTCAAATCCTTCGCCGCCTTTATGCAGCAGGTGATAGAAAGCTCGAGTGCACAGTCTGACCTGATCCAGAAGGCCCTCGATCGCGACCGCCTCACCACGAGCTTCACACGCAGGATCAAGCGTAATACCAACGATTTTTTCGTCACGCAAACGGCTGAGTGGCAGGCCGTTGAAATCGTCTCTGCGACTTTTGTCGACAACTTCCAGAAAGGCTGGACAAAGCTCAATAAGTTGAGCGGAACCTATCTCACCGGTGACGAACTCAAGTCCTACCTCGACGTTGCGGCGGAAAAAATCGAAGACATCTCGTTCAGCCGCAAGCAGGCCGCGAGCGCCAGGCTGGCCGAGCTGGATCGGTACCGCGACCGCATACAGGCGGAGGCATAAGGCGCGAGGACTTGGGGCGACGACTTCGGGGCCGGCGATCAAGCTCCTGCATCCACGCTAAGCAACAACAGGGTTCCACGGAGCAAGCGATGAATATACAGAAATATGTAATGGGCGCCGTAGCCGCCGCACTTCTAACGGGCGTTTTCGGCAATGCCGCTCTAGCCTCGGGAAGCTACAGTGGTAGCGTTACAGACCAGAACGGCGCCTCGTGCAAGTTCTGGGAGACGGGGCCGAATGGCGGGCTTCTGGCGATGAACAAGCCCCACGGCAAGGGCTATCGCGGTATCGGTTTCACCTGCAAAGCGCACAATGGAGAAGCGCCCTATAGCTGCTGGTATCGATCCACGGAAAATCCGCACAACCAGTGGCCTAATTACAATAAGCGACAATCCCGTTACTACGATGCGTTCGCCGCGGCGGCAGCAAGTGAAGCCACGCTATGCTCGGCACAGGAGCTGGACGTCTCAAGCCCAGGCGGAGCAACGATGGAACGCCAGCTTAATAATTGGAGTCCAGTCTGACCCCTTGACTTCACTGGCGCTGAGGAACTGCCACAGCCGCTTGTTCAACCGCCTGAACTACCACATCTTTCGTCACGCCGGCCTCTCCTGCGAGCTTTACCCCCATGCTCCTCAGGGAGGGGCTCCTATTGTTGCGCTTGCTGGGGCTGGACCTGATTAAGTGATAGCTATCCAGTTGCCTGGTCTCGTGGAAATACGGGCTGCAGCCGGGACCCAATGTAATAAGGTGTAATACATACCCCCGCCGCTTTGTTCAATAGTCGAATCCTGCCCAGATGGATGGGTAACGGAGGTAAAAAATGACTATCGAAAACAATTCAGAATTGGTTTCACACTATCAATCGCAGGCACAAGCCTATCTGCAATCCCAGACTGAAGGTCTGGAGAAAAACTTGGGTGAGTCCGGCACCGCCGTCAGGAGCGCGGCACAGGACTTTCCGGTCACGGCGAACGTCGTCATATCGATTCTCGGCTTAGGGTACGTCACCGTCGTCGTAACGATGACCATAGAGGGAAAGGACATTAAGTTCGAGGGCACAGGCGGAGGACCCATTGCCGGTGCTGGTGGTATCAGTTTTACCGCGGGAGTGTCCGGCTTCTCACGCGCACAACTGGAAGGCAAAACGATGAATTTCAACCTGTGGCTGGCGCCATCAGGTGTGACATTAGTGATCGATCAGGAATTCACCGGCCCAAAAGTCGTGTTGGCTGGCCCCGGACCTAACGTTGGTGCGGGCTATGCTACCGGCACCGGTAAATGGGACTGATCTCAATTGATGTCTGCTAGCGGCTAAGTGCAGCGGAGGTCAAACGTTGACATCCTCTGCAGTGACCCACGCATCATGATCGGGTAGGAAAAGTGGAAGCGGTAAAAGAAAAAGCCCCGTTGGGCGGGGCTTTCGGAAGTGCCGTATGTGGCGCCGGGTATTACCAGCCGTTAGACCATTTGAGGTCGAGGGCGGAATTGCCGGCGACGTGGTGTAGCAGGTAGCGACCCTCGGGAGTGATGGAGAGGCCGCTGCCTTCCTGTTGCAGGTAGCCTTGTTCCCGCAGGGTCTCCAGCGCCTTGGCGCTCTCCTCACCCTCACCGGGCTCGAAATCACCTTCAAGCTGCATGTTGCTGAGCAAGCCGTTGATCGCCTGCCGATGCTGCATGCCCCGCTCAGACAGCTGCACACCGGCGCGCACCGGCAGCTCATCGCGGTCGATAGCCTCGCTCCAGTCCTCCAGACCATGGTGGTTCTGCAAGCAGGCACCACCGACCTCACTGATGGCGCTGGCGCCAAAGCCCAGCAGCGTGTGGCTACCGTGCGCGTTGTAGCCCATCCAGTTGTGCGCGAGCCGGCGCTCTGCCTGCGCAGTAACCAGGGCGTCGTCTTCGCGGGCAAAACTATCGAGCCCCACCCAGGTATAAGCGGCCTCTTCCATGGCATCGACGATGCTGTTGAACATGATCAGCCGGTCGGCCAAAGACGGCAGGCTCGGCGACTGGATGGCGCGCTGATGACGGAACATCTCCGGCTGGCGCGCATAGGCGTAGCAGTTCAGCCGGTGCGGCTGAAGATCGACGATGCCGGCCAGGGTATGCCGGATACTCTCCAGCGACTGGCTGGGCAGCCCGTACAACAGGTCCATCCCGATGGTGTCAAAGCCCGCGTCACGGGCGTTCTGGAACACGTCTTCCAGCACCGCCAGCGAGTTCGATTTGGCCAGCGCTTTCTGCACACCGGGATCCAGATCCCTGACCTCAAGCTTGATGGCGTTGAAACCCAGGCCCCTCAGCATCTGTAGCTGGGAGGCCGAAGAGCGCCGCGGGCTGATTTCCATGGTGGCGTCAGTGTCGGCATCGAAACTGAAGCTCTGCTCCAACAGGTCAGCCAGTCGCATCAACTGCGGGTCGCTCAGATAGTTCGGTGTGCCACCGCCGATGTAGAGCTGCGCCAGCTTGTGGCCCTCGCCGATGCGGCCGGTCACCAGTTCCAGTTCCCGCTCGAGATCGTCCAGGTAGCGATCAATCACGGCGCCGTCATGAGTGACCGTGGTGATGTGGTCACAGGTCAGACAGCGCGACTGACAAAACGGCAGATGAATATAGACCGCAGGCTGACCACCGGCCAGCGCCGTCGGGCTGGACAGAATCTCCCCGTAGGTTGCACCGTCAATGCGGCTGCCCACCTGTGGATCCAGAAGTTTGGGAAAATGGCCTCCCTCCGACGCACCGATAAGACCGCCGGCCCCCGCCTGGCTGTCACTGGCGTCAGAGTGGGACTTGTTTCGAAATTTCGCCCTAGAAATACCGCTTAAGCCGTTGTTTTTTTTGGCTTTAGTGGCCATGTAATGCCCCCTTGTCGATACCCCGCGATCGACTTTTTGCGGCTGGCTTATACATTAGCCTTCGGGCCGCGCCTGACGGCGCTGCCGCAAGCGCGGCGAGAGGATAACTCGTAGACCAGTCAAACGAGTACAGTGCCCCTAGTTATACGCCTGAAGACGTGTGCGTACAATGTCCAGCATCATTTTTTTGTTCGACCAACAGGCCGCGGCGGCGCCTTGCCGCCATAGACTTGCGTTAAGCCAGCGGACGACCGGCCAATGCCCCTTTCAGCTCCCCCTCCTCCCGGCGCCGCCTGTCCGGCAGAGCCCATTGCCAGAGCCGGGAATCCTGCACCGGCAACACCAGGAACCAGTGTTCGAGCACACCCAGGCTCAGGATCAGCCCCACCACCATGTTGGCGGTCACCAGGAACGGATCGCTCGCTTCCAGCGCCCGGTGCAGAAACAGCACCGCGAAGCCGGTGCCGAGCACCACCGAAAACGGAAACAGCAGGTTGATGCGGCGCTGTTTCATATAGGTCACCAGGTAGCGCTGGCTGTGCGGCAGCCACTCGGCATGAAAATTTGCCACCCCGAGAAACAGGTTGAGCTTGGCGCTCCAGCGCATCAACCACAGGGAGGCACAGGTGAGCGCCGCCACCTGGTTGGGCTGTCCGGCGGTGAGGGCCACGCTCGACAACACGATTACCACCACCAGCAATTCGTGGTACAGGCTGGTCTTCAGGGCCAGCCCGAAGCGGGTCCAGCCCGCGGCATCCGGCGGGCAGGGCCGGTTGCTGGGGCCGGTGACAAAACCCATCAGGTAGCCCATCTCCAGCCAACCCCACATTAGCAGGGCCTGCACGAAAGCCAGCAGCGCCCCGCCGCGGGAGGTATCTGCCGCCACGCTCTCCAGGGTCAGCAGCGCCACGCCCAACAGGCCGGTGGCCACCGCCATACTCCAGCGGTGACCGGATCCCGGCAGATGGTTGAGCCACAGGACCAGCCCGGTAGTAAACCACCAGCCGAACACCGTTGCCGCCACTGCCATCAGGTAATCCACAGCGGCGCCTCAGGAGTCCGCCAGGCTGGTGTCGAGCAGATCAGCAAACACGCCGGCGTTGGTGGGCCCGAAAGCGTTCAACACAATAGTGCGGCCGGTGGCCTCA
>JANQGK010000233.1 GCA_028277365.1 Halieaceae bacterium
CAACGCTGACTTCGACGGCGACCAGATGGCGGTACACGTACCGTTGACCCTGGAAGCCCAGCTCGAAGCCCGTGCTTTGATGATGTCTACCAACAACATCCTGTCGCCCGCCAACGGTGAGCCCATTATCGTGCCGTCCCAGGACGTGGTTCTGGGGCTGTACTACATGACTCGCGATCGCATCAATGCGCAAGGTGAGGGCATGGTGTTTGCCGACACCCACGAAGTGCACCGGGCCTACAACGCCGGCCAGGTTCACCTGCAGGCGCGCATCAAGGTGCGTGTGCACCAGACGGTGCAAACCGAAGAGGGTGACTTCGAGGACAAGTCCGGCATTGTCGAGACCACGGTGGGCCGCTCGCTGCTGTGGGAAATCGTACCCAAGGGTCTGGAGTACGAGCTGATCAATCAGCCGATGAATAAGAAGGCGATCTCCCGGGTCATCAACCGCTGCTACCGCGTGGTGGGCCTGAAGGCGACCGTGATCTTCGCCGACCAGCTCATGTACATGGGTTACGAGTACTCCACCAAGTCCGGCTCTTCGATTGGCGTGAACGACTTCGAGATTCCGGAAGCCAAGGCGAAGATCATCGATCACGCCGAAGCCGAGGTGAAGGAAATCGAAGACCAATACGCCTCCGGCCTGGTGACCCAGGGCGAGAAGTACAACAAGGTGATTGATATCTGGTCCCGTGCCAACGACCTGGTGTCTAAGAGCATGATGGAAGGTCTCAGCACGGAGGCCGTGGTCAACCGCGAGGGCGAGGAAGAGGAGCAGGCCTCCTTCAATTCCGTCTACGTCTACGCCGATTCCGGTGCCCGTGGTTCGCCCGCGCAGATTCGCCAGCTGGCCGGGATGCGCGGCCTGATGGCCAAGCCGGACGGATCCATCATTGAGACGCCGATTACCGCGAACTTCCGTGAGGGTCTGAACGTACTGCAGTACTTCATCTCCACCCACGGTGCTCGTAAGGGTCTGGCGGATACCGCGCTGAAGACCGCTAACTCCGGTTACCTGACTCGTCGCCTGGTCGACGTGGCCCAGGATCTGGTGGTTACAGAGGAAGACTGTGGCGCCGACAAGGGCCTGCTGATGACCCCGGTCATCGAAGGCGGCGACATCATCGAGTCACTGGGTGACCGCGTGCTGGGCCGTATCGTGGCCCGTGACGTGATTCGCCCGGGTACCGAGGACGAGATCGCCGTGACTGCCGGCACTATGCTGGACGAGCGTTGGGTAGAGCGCCTGGAAGAAATGGGTATCGACGAAGTGGAAGTTCGCTCGCCGATCACCTGTGAAACCCGCTACGGCATCTGCTCCATGTGTTACGGCCGCGACCTGGCCCGCGGCCATCGCGTCAACATGGGTGAGGCCATCGGCGTGGTGGCAGCACAGTCCATCGGCGAGCCCGGTACCCAGCTGACCATGCGGACCTTCCACATCGGTGGTGCGGCCTCCCGTGCCACCGCGGCGGACAGTATCCAGGTGAAGGGCGGCGGCACCGTGAAGCTGCACAACCTGAAGTTTGTTGAGCGCGCCGACGGCAACCTGGTAGCGGTGAGCCGCTCCGGTGAGCTGACCGTGTCCGACGAGCGTGGCCGTGAGCGCGAGCGCTATAAGCTGCCCTATGGCGCCACCATCACCGTCGCGGACAGTGCGGATGTGGCGGCCGGCGACGTGGTTGCCACCTGGGACCCGCACACTCACCCGATCATCACCGAGGTGGCGGGTACCGTGAAGTTCTCCGGCATGGAAGAAGGTATTACCGTCAAGCGCCAGACCGACGAGCTGACCGGCCTGTCCAGCATCTCTGTAATGGAGTCTGGCGAACGCCCGGCGGCAGGCAAGGACATCCGCCCGGCCATCACCCTGGTGGACAAGAAGGGCAAGGAGCTGACCCTGGCGGGTACCAACGTACCGGCGCACTACTTCCTCCCGGCCGGTGCTATCGTGTCGCTGGAGGACGGTGCTGAGATTGGTGTGGGTGAATTCGTCGCCCGTATCCCGCAGGAAGGTTCCAAGACCCGTGACATTACCGGTGGTCTGCCGCGTGTTGCCGACCTGTTTGAAGCCCGGAAGCCGAAGGAGCCCGCGATCCTCGCGGAAATCTCCGGTACCGTCAGCTTCGGCAAGGAAACCAAGGGCAAGCGCCGGCTGGTCATCACCCCGACCGACGGTTCTGCGCTGCCGGACGGCAGCACCCACTACGAATCGCTGATTCCGAAGTGGCGCAACCTGTCGGTGTTTGAGGGTGAAACCGTTGAGAAAGGTGAAGTGGTCTCTGAAGGTCCGCCCAGCCCTCACGATATCCTGCGCCTGAAAGGTATCGAAGAGCTGGCCAAGTACATCGTCAACGAGATTCAGGACGTGTACCGCCTGCAGGGTGTGAAGATCAACGACAAGCACATCGAGGTGATCGTTCGCCAGATGCTGCGCAAGGTGACCATTACCGCCTCCGGCGACTCCACCCTGATCAAGGGCGAGCAGGTGGAATACACCACCTTCCTCGAAGAGAACGAGCGCCTGTTGGCGGAGGACCTGGTCGCGGCCCAGGGTGAACGCGAACTGCTGGGTATCACCAAGGCGTCGCTGGCTACCGAGAGCTTCATCTCCGCAGCTTCTTTCCAGGAGACGACCCGCGTACTCACCGAGGCGGCCGTGACCGGCAAGCGCGACCACCTGCGTGGCCTCAAAGAGAACGTTGTGGTGGGTCGCCTGATTCCTGCCGGCACCGGCCTGGCCTACCACGAGGAGCGTCGCAAGCAGCGCGACGTGGAATCGCCGGAAGGCAGCGTCAGCATGCAGGAAATCGAAGCGGCATTGACCGAGGCGCTGCAGGCCGACTCCTAAGCCTGCAACCCGGTTCGCCGGGCTCAGAACGAGAAGGGCTCACCCGTGAGGGTGGGCCCTTTTTTTTTGCCTCGATAAAGCTGGAGAACTCAGCGTGCCGGGCGCGGCAGGCTCAGCCCGGGTCGGGATTTTCAGCGGTGTCCGGCGCCGGTGCCCGGAGCTTCAGCACCTTGCCGCCCTGCATCTCTGCGACCACTTCCAGCCCTACTTGCTCGGTTAGTAGCTCGAGGTCGATCAAATAAGGCCTTCCCAGGATGAAGTCCACCCAGACGACAATGCCATCGGTGTCCCGAAGGTCTGCCACCATGGCATCGACCGCATCTTCAATATTGGGATTGAGCTCCATGGTGTTCGGGTTGTACAGGTGCGGCAGCATCTGCGCGTCCCGGTTGTAATGGAGGTACAGCCATTCATTGAAGTTGGTATAGATGGCTCGTTCTTTCTCCAACTGCGCGGCGTACCTGATGACCTCCTGCTGGACTGCCCGGCGATCGGCAAGGGCGACGCCGTGGAGAATAGCGGCCTCGGTCTGACGGAGAAAAATCGGCGCTCCGACCACAATGATGAGCAGAAGCGCTGCTACGCCCCCCATCTGTACCCTGTCTCGAGTGAGTGCCGGTGAAATTGCCGACGCGCTCGCCACGATCATCAACAGCCACAGTGGGAACAGAGGAGCGAGAATGCGCGTGTCCAGCGGTGTCTGGGCATCCAGAAAAGAAATGGACAGGCAGAGGAAGGTCAGATACCCGGGTATGATGAGCAGGCAGAACAGCACTGCGGGAGAACGTTGCCGCCACCATGCGAACGCAGCGGCTGCCAGCGACGCTAGAATCAGCAGCATTGTGAGTTCTCCCGGCAGGCCTCCCAGCCAGGTGCTCATCGTTCCCTTGAACATTAGCCAGTGTCTTTCGCCGATCGGGTGAAAAGCCAGATGGCGTGGAGCACTCTCCGCTTCATGTAAAAAGATCCAGACGAGCAGCGGCACGAAACCCAGCGCCAGCCCCGCCAGCGCCCTCAGGCGGTTTGCCCAACTCCACCCAAGAGCCGAGTATGTCGAGGTCAACACGAGTGCGAGAACAAAAGGGGCAGCCGAGTAGCGAAGCAGTAACATGATGGAGACACAGAGGCATAGCAACAGAAGGCTCCAGCCGCTGAAGCGCTCCGCGAGCAGGAGCGTCGCGAACAGCGCCCACATCAGCGCAGCCAGGAACGGGGCCTCGGAAAGCGCGAGCCAACCAACGTGTGTGAATGCAGGGCTTAACAGAAACAGCAGTAGCACGGTGGACACAAGGTAGCCGGCGTACCTGCCCCGAACGGAGCGAGCCAGGCAGGCGCCCAGGCCGCCAACGGTGGCAACAAACGAAAGCATGGTTATCCAGCGCGCGGTAAGCAGTTCAGTCCCGGCTTCTGTGGAAAACCAGGCCAGCAGCAGCGGGTAGCCCGGCGGCCAGTGCTGACTAATCGCAAACACGGACTCGCCATCTTTAAGGGCCCGGGCCATGCGAATGTAGTGGATGGAGTCCGGCTGGAGGCCGGCGCCGTTGATGGTGGTTACCCAGATCAGCAGCGCTGCGAGAGCGATGAATCCCAGTACGAGGCGCCCACCGGCGGCGTCAGACACTTTTCGGTCCGGCAAAAATGAAGAAGTTACGCGCGGAGAAGTTCCAGAAGAACACCAGACCCATGGCGACAAGCTTGGCTGCCAGCAGGGGCAGGCCCGCACCCTCCACCAGGGAGTAGAGAATTATCTCGAGCAGGATCAGCCCCATGCCGCTCACCAGGAATACGCCGGTGATCTCCGCCTGTCGATTGAAGCGAACGCCGCTGCGGAAGACGAAGCGAACACACAGCCAGTAGTTGACTGTGGTCGCGATCATAAAGCCGGCGCCTGCGATGAGCAGGTAGTTGTAGCCCAGCCATAGTGTGAATACGGCGAATATGCCCAGGTCCACAACGGCTGCAGCGCCGCCCACGAAGACGTATTGAACCAGGCGGTAGATATCGGTCTTCACGGGGTGGGCTGCTTTCGGAGGTTGTATTTAACGATGCAGTACAAAGCGCGTACCCCATCGCGCCAGCCAATTTTCTTGCCTTCCTCGTAGGTGCGTCCGTAGTAGGAAATGCCCACCTCAAACACTCGGGCTCGGGAAGCGGCGAGCTTGGCGGTAATTTCCGGCTCGAAGCCAAAGCGGTCTTCCTCAATCGTGAAGGATTGAATCAACTCGCGACGAAAGACCTTGTAGCAGGTCTCCATATCGGTGAGGTTGAGATTGGTGAGCATGTTGGAGGCCAGAGTCAGCAGACCATTGCCCACCCGATGCCAGAAGTACAGCACGCGATGGGGCTCTGATCCCATGAAACGGGATCCGTACACCGCATCCGCCTTGTTTTCCAGGATCGGCTTGATCAGCTTGGGATACTCCTCCGGGTTGTACTCCAGATCCGCGTCTTGAATGATTACGATGTCCCCTTCCGCGGCGGCGATGCCGGTGCGCAGGGCCGCTCCTTTGCCCTGGTTCACATCGTGGAACAGCAGCTTGTCTACCAGCGAGTTGAGCTCGCCCTGGAGGAGGTCGCGGGTGCCGTCCGTGGAGCAGTCGTCCACGAGGATGATCTCGTGCTCCATGGGTGTCGCATCGCGAACCGCCTGCAGCAGTTCTCCGACGGTTTCCGCCTCGTTGTAACAGGGAACCACAATACTCAGCCTGGTTGTCATTGCGTCCTGGTCTCCAGACGGTGTGTGAAAAGTGAGTGCCGGGAAGCGTCGCTACCGAGCGCTGCGCCAGCCATGGCGCGGCTTTGAGGGGGATTCTGCTGAAACGTGAGTAGTTGTTAAAGCTTTGTGGGCGAAAATTGTGCGGCAACTCTCAGTCGGAGCCTGGATCGAAAACCCGCATCGCAAGTATCCTGCGGTGACTAAAGCCACACTCGGAGGTCTTCGCATTCACGCAAATCGCCGGAGAATGGCTATCGCCTGGCCATGATAGGACATACCGAACAGGTTGAGATGGTTCAGAACATGGTAGAGCTGGTATAGAGGTAATCGCTCTCGCCATCCCGGTGCAGGCGACGCCGCGTCCGCCCAACTGGTATAGAACAACTCGGGGAAGCCCCCGAACAGTGCACACATGGCGATATCCGCCTCCGGCCAGCCCCAGTAGCAGGCGGGGTCGATCACCACGGGTTGCCCACCGCTGTCAAACAACAGGTTGCCGCTCCACAGGTCGCCATGCAGCAGGGCAGGCCCCTGCTCCGGAACCAGCTCCGGCAGGCGCCCGCCAAGTCGCTCCAGGGCCTGCACGTGCTCGCCCTCGAGCAGGCCTGCGTCACGCGCCAGCCGGCCCTGGTAGCCGAGCCGGTGCTGGGCGAAGAACTGATAGCCGTCAGCGAGTTGCGGGTTGGGCTGAGGGGTGGCGCCGCAGAAGTTGTCGGCGGTGAAACCGAAGCAGCGCTCGGTGAGGCTGTGCAGAGCACCCAGCTGCTGGCCCAACAGTTGCCAGCTTTGGGAGCTGGGTGAGCCGGGCTGTATGCGTTCAGTCAGCAGCTCGCGGTCACTGACCGCCACCACCGCTGGTGTGCGGACCGTGCGGGTGGCGGCCAGCGCCGCCAGCCCTTCGGCCTCGGCGCACAAACTTGGGTCCGGAGCCCCGGCCGAATACTTTCGGAACACGGGCTGACCATCGGCGCTGGTGCTGAACTCGTAAGCGGGCATACGTGATTCGCGAAAACAATCACCTCCAGCATACGGGGCGCCGGCCGTTGCGTCATCGCCTGTCGCTTGACCCGGGCGGGTCGGCTTTATAGCCTGCAGAGCTTAGGCTGCCAGGTCAGCGCCCACCGGAGTTCCGCATGCAATACTGGTTGTTCAAGTCCGAGCCCTCGAGCTGGAGCTGGCAGCAGCAGTTGGAGCGGGGCGAGCAGGGTGAAGAGTGGGACGGGGTGCGCAACTACCAGGCCCGCAATCACATGCGCGCCATGGCGATCGGCGACCGCGGCTTTTTTTACCACTCCCAGAAGGACAAAGCGATTGTCGGGCTGGTGGAGGTGATCGCCACCGCCCATCCGGACAGCACTACCGAGGATGAGCGCTGGGAATGTGTGGATATCAGGGCGCTGGCCAGCCTGCCGACGCCTGTCACTCTGGAGGTCTGCAAGCTGGACCCGCGACTGGCGGGCATGGTGCTGGTCAGCAACCCGCGCCTGTCGGTGCAGCCGGTGACCGCGGAGGAGTACACCGTCATCTGCGAGCTGGGCGGGCTTACATCGCAGTCAACGTAGCAGGAAGCAAACTATGAACAAGGTTCTTGGCGTCATCCTGGCGGCCATGGTGGCCGGCCCGGTCCTGGTACAGGACTCCTCGGCCGCAGAATTCGAGCAGGGCCGGCCGGTCGACAGCAACCACGCGGTGCTGCCACGCCGGGAGCGGCCAACGGTGGAAAACCGCATTCTTGAGCAGCGGCTCGATGAGTTGCTGCCGGCCCTGATGGACGAGGCCGATCTCGATATGTGGCTGGTGATTGCCCGTGAATACGCCGAGGACCCGGTGTATTTCTCACTGGTGCCGCAGCCCAGCTTCGCCGCCCGCCGCACTACTATGCTGGTGTTCTTCCGCGGCCCCGAGGGTTTCGAGAAGCTGTCGGTAAACCGCTACCCGCTGCGCGGACCCTATGAGACCGGCTGGTCCGGCGGCAACCTCGATCAGCAGTGGGCGGCCCTCGGCGAACTGGTGGCCGGCAAAAACCCCCGGCGCATCGGCGTCAATGTCTCCACCGACTGGCCGGTGGCTGATGGTCTGACACACGGGCTGTACCAGCGTCTGATGGGCTCCCTGCCCGCAGACCTGCACGAGCGGGTAGTGCCGGCGGAGGAGCTGGTGGTGCGCTGGCTGGAAACCCGTACCGAGGAGGAGATAGCGCTGTACCCCCACATCGTCGGCCTGGCGCGCCAGGTGATCAGTGAGGCCTTCTCTACCCGGGTGATCACGCCCGGCGCCACGACGACCGAGGACATCGCCTGGTACATTCACCAGCGTTTCGAGGCCATGCAGCTACCGATCTGGTTTCACCCGGACGTCAACCTGCAGCGACAGGGTGACGACTGCGGCGAGGATTCCCCGTTCTGCGGCGGCCAGGGGGTGGTAATGCCTGGCGACGTGCTGCATACGGACGTGGGTATCTGCTACCTGAAGCTGTGTACTGACACCCAGGAGATGGGCTATATCCCGCGCCTGGGTGAGGAGGGGGTACCGAAAGGCCTGCAGGTGGCGCTGGCGAAGGGTAACCAGTGGCAGGACGGACTGACCGGCGCTTTCAAGACCGGCCGCAGCGGCAACGATATCCTGGCGCGCAGCCTCAAGGCCGCCAGGCGCCGCGGGCTGATCGCCAGTACCTATACCCACCCACTCGGCTTTTTCGGCCATGCGCCGGGGCCCACCATCGGTATGTGGGACAACCAGGGTGACACGCCCATCCGCGGTGATTGGCCTCTGTACCCCAACACCGTCTACGCTATCGAAGGCAATATCAAGGCCCCCGTCCCCGAGTGGGACGGCCAGTTCGTGCAGATCAAGCTGGAACAGGACGCCCTTTTCGACGGTAAACGGGTTATCTACCTGGCCGGCCGCCAGACGCAGTGGCATATCGTGCGCTGAGTGCGCGCCGGGTCGCCGGAATCTCCTGTCAGGGCCCGGAATTCGCGGCCTGACAGGCATTGACTCCACCGGGCCTCATCTATAGAATGCCGCCTCCCTTGAAACGGGGGGACGTTTTTCGTCCCAAATTTTATTAACGGAGTTTCTTTTTAATGGCAACGATCAACCAGTTGGTTCGTAAGCCTAGAAAGCGCAAGGTTGCTAAGAGCGACGTGCCCGCACTGCAGAGCTGCCCGCAGCGCCGCGGTGTATGCACTCGCGTCTACACCACGACGCCGAAGAAGCCGAACTCCGCACTGCGCAAGGTCTGCCGTGTGCGCCTGACCAACGGTTACGAGGTGTCCTCGTACATCGGTGGTGAAGGCCACAACCTGCAGGAGCACAGCGTGGTGCTGATTCGCGGCGGTCGTGTAAAGGACCTGCCCGGTGTGCGTTATCACACCGTGCGTGGCAGCCTGGACACCTCTGGAGTATCCGACCGTAAGCAGGGTCGCTCCAAGTACGGTGCCAAGCGTCCCAAGTAATTGGAACGCTGCTCCTCTGGTGAGGAGCAAAGCTTTTTAGCAGACAATGAATGGGGCACTGCCCCAAGTAAGGCCGGATCCCTGCACCCCCGCAATGCGTTCTCGCAACAGTGGCAGGTCAGTGTCCGGGTAACCTGAAGAGAAGAGGAAGGCAAAATGCCTAGAAGACGCGTAGTCGCCAAGCGCGAAGTACTGCCGGATCCCAAGTACGGCAATGTCACCCTGGCGAAGTTCATGAACCACGTAATGGTCAGCGGCAAGAAGTCGGTGGCAGAGCGTATCGTTTACGGCGCCCTGGACATCGTCGAGGATCGTCTCTCCAAGGACCCCCTCGAAGCATTCGACGAGGCCCTGGAAAACATCGCCCCGATGGTGGAAGTAAAGTCCCGCCGCGTGGGTGGCGCGACCTACCAGGTGCCGGTGGAAGTTCGCCCGTCACGCCGTATGGCCCTGTCCATGCGCTGGCTGGTGGAATACGCCCGCGCCCGTGGTGAGAAGTCCATGACCCAGCGCCTGGCCGGCGAGATTATCGACGCCTCCCAGGGCAAGGGTAACGCAGTTCGCAAGCGTGAAGACGTACACCGCATGGCGGAAGCGAACAAGGCGTTCTCTCACTACCGGTTCTAAAACACTTTTCATACACCTACACGACAGGATTTTAACGTGGCACGTAAAACTCCGATCGACCGGTATCGCAATATCGGTATCTGCGCGCACGTGGACGCTGGCAAGACCACGACCACCGAGCGTGTTCTGTTCTACACGGGCCTGTCCCACAAGATTGGTGAGGTGCACGACGGTGCGGCCACCATGGACTGGATGGAGCAGGAACAGGAGCGCGGTATCACGATTACGTCTGCGGCAACCACCTGCTTCTGGCAGGGCATGGACCAGCAGTTCGATCAGCACCGCATCAACATCATCGATACTCCCGGGCACGTCGACTTCACTATCGAAGTAGAGCGTTCCCTGCGGGTGCTCGACGGTGCCATCGTGGTCCTGTGTGGCTCCTCCGGCGTCCAGCCCCAGACTGAGACGGTCTGGCGCCAGGCCAACAAGTACCACGTACCGCGCATGGTGTTCGTCAACAAGATGGACCGTGCCGGCGCCGACTTCAAAATGGTGGTCGACCAGCTTAAGGAGCGCCTGGGTGCCAACCCGGTGCCGCTGCAGATGACCATCGGCGCTGAAGACGAGTTCAAGGGCGTGGTCGACCTGGTACTCAACAAGGCCATCATCTGGAACGAAGAAGATATGGGCATGACCTTCGAGTACCAGGAAGTGCCCGCAGATCTGGCTGACGAAGTCGCCGAGATGCGCGAGTACATGATGGAAGCGGCCGCCGAGGCGACCGAAGAGCTCATGGAGAAGTACCTGGAAGAGGGCGAACTGACGGTCGAGGAAATCAAGCAGGGCATTCGCCTGCGCACCCTCGCCAATGAGATCGTTCCGGTTCTGGGCGGCTCTGCGTTCAAGAACAAGGGCGTACAGGCAGTGCTGGACGCAGTCATCGAATACATGCCGGCACCGACCGAGGTGAAGGCGATTGAAGGTACGCTGGACGACGGTGAAACCGTCGAGCAGCGCGAAGCCGATGACGACGCGCCGTTCGCGGCACTCGCGTTCAAGATCGCTACCGATCCCTTTGTGGGCACGCTGACTTTCTTCCGCGTTTACTCCGGTACGCTGGAAGGCGGCACTGCGGTCTACAACTCGGTGAAGATGAAGAAAGAGCGTGTCGGCCGTATGGTGCAGATGCACTCCAACAGCCGCGAGGAAATCAAGGAAGTACTGGCGGGCGACATCGCTGCGGCCGTGGGCCTCAAGGATGTCACCACCGGTGACACCCTGTGCGCTATCGACAAGCCGATTGTGCTCGAGCGCATGGAGTTCCCGGAGCCGGTCATCTCGGTGGCGGTTGAGCCGAAGTCAAAGGCCGACCAGGAAAAGATGGGCATCGCACTGGGCAAGCTGGCCCAGGAAGACCCCTCGTTCCGCGTCAAGACCGACGAGGAAACCGGTCAGACCATTATCTCCGGCATGGGTGAATTGCACCTGGACATCCTCGTCGACCGCATGAAGCGCGAGTTCAACGTTGAGGCCAACATCGGTAAGCCGCAGGTGGCCTACCGCGAAGCGATTCGCAACACCTCCGAGATCGAAGGCAAGTTTGTACGCCAGTCCGGTGGTCGCGGTCAGTACGGTCACGTCTGGGTCAAATTCGAGCCCGGCGAAGACGAGTCGGCCGAGGGTCTGGAATTCGTCAACGAAATCGTTGGCGGTGTGGTGCCGAAGGAATACATCCCGGCGGTGCAGAAGGGTATTGAAGAGCAGATGCAGAACGGTGTTCTCGCCGGCTACCCGCTGCTGGGCCTCAAGGCAACCCTGTACGACGGCTCATACCACGACGTGGACTCCAACGAGATGGCGTTCAAGATCGCCGGTTCGCTGGCGACCAAGGAACTGGCCAAGCAGGGCGGTGCGGTTCTGCTGGAGCCGATCATGTCGGTGGAAGTCGTCACCCCGGAAGAAAACATGGGTGACGTGGTGGGCGACCTCAACCGCCGTCGCGGCATGATTGGTGGTATGGACGAGAATCCGTCGGGCAAGGTGGTAACCGCGGAGGTGCCGCTGGCCGAGATGTTCGGCTACGCCACCGACCTGCGTAGCGCCACCCAGGGCCGTGCGACCTACACGATGGAGTTCCTCAAGTACTCAGAAGCGCCGAACAACATCGCTGAAGAAATTATTTCCAAGAACAGCTGATTAGCTGACTAACATTCAGAGGCTTTTACAATGTCCAAAGAGCAATTTGAACGCAATAAGCCCCACGTGAACGTGGGCACCATCGGTCACGTAGACCACGGCAAGACGACGCTGACGGCAGCACTGACG
>JANQGK010000319.1 GCA_028277365.1 Halieaceae bacterium
CGAAGGGCGCATTGTGTCCAACCGGGGCCTGAATATCGATCAGGCTGAATTTACTGATCATTTCGAGGAAGTCCATCTACCGCACAGCACCGCCCTTCATGCGGTCCGCAAGGAGGAACGTTCCGCCTACTGCGTGGGGCCGATGGCCAGGTACCAGCTATCGCGGGATCAACTGTCAGCGGAGACCAGGGCACTGGCGAAAGAGGTCGGGTTCCTGCGGGACGTGAACAACCCCTTTGAGAGTATTGTGGTACGCGCCCTGGAAACCTTCTATGCCTTCGATGAGGCCATACGACTGATCGAACAACTCGAGCTGGACGGGCCCGCCTCTGAATCCGTACCTGCTCGCGCGGCGCAGGGCACGGCAATCACCGAGGCGCCCCGCGGACTGCTGTTCCACCAGTACGAGGTGGATGCCCAGGGGATGATCGCCAAAGCCAACATCATTCCCCCTACCTCCCAGAACCAGTTCACCATCGAGCAGGATTTGCACGACCTGGTATCTGCAAGCCTGGACCTGCCCCAGGACGTGCTCACCATGCGCTGTGAGCAGGCCATCCGCAACTACGACCCCTGTATCTCCTGTGCGACCCATTTTCTCAAGCTGGAAATACGCCGTGACTAGTCTGCACATCATCGGCGTCGGCAATGCCTTCCGCGGCGACGACGGGGTGGGCGCCCGGGTGATCGACCGCCTGCTGGAGCGGGCAGCGGATGCCATGCCTCACGGGGTCAGGCTCACAAAATCCACGGGCGATATAGCTGAGCTGGTGCAAGCCTTCGGGGCCTGCCGCGAAGCCGTACTTATCGACGCCGTGAATAGCAGCGATACGCTGGCATCGGGCGCCGTGATCAGGATGAACCTGCTTACGCAGGAGGTGCCCGTCGAGCGTCTGCGGGCAAGTTCCCACTGCCTGGGCGTCGCAGAGTCCATCGCACTCGCCAGGGTGCTGGACTGTCTGCCGTCAAAACTATCCCTATGGGGCATCGCCGCGCGGAACTTCTCCCTGGGCGACAGGCTTTCTCCGGAAGTCGCCACCGCTGCCAACACGCTCACCGACATTCTGTGGCGCGACTATCTCTCAGGCCATCCGGCTGAAACCGCTAGTGTGTAAGCCACTGTGCGTCCGATACCAGGCACATACCGCCATAGCGCTTGAGCTTGGGACGCAGTGCTTCGGTGATCTTTTCCGCCTCAGTATCGTCGCAGGCGATGAGAATGTAGCTGTTCTTCATGGCATCGTTCAGCAGGTCACCGCTGCGCGCGCCGCGGTCTCCCGACCCGATTACGTCACGGATCACGGAGTAGGAAGTGATACCGATGTCCTCCAGGTCCTGCAACACCATCTTGACGTCCAGGGAATCGATAATGATCTCGATGCGTTTGACTGGCTTCATGCGTGCATCCATCTGAGAACGGCCAGGTAGAGCGGCAGGCCGACAACAATATTGAACGGAAAGGTCACAGCAAGCGACAGCGTGACGTAAAGGCTGGCATTGGCCTGTGGGATCGACAGTCGCATGGCTGCCGGCACGGCGATATAGGAAGCGCTGGCGCACAGCACCGTGAACAGCAGCGCATCCCCAACACTGAGACCCAACAGAACCGTCAGCACGGCCCCAACCCCGGCGTTAACAAGGGGCACCAGCAGCGCGAACAACACCAAACGAGGCCCGGCTTCGCGTAACGCGGCCAGGCGCCGACCCGCTATCAGCCCCATGTCCAGCAGGAACAAGGTCAGCACCCCTTTGAACAGGTCCTCGGTGAACGGCGCCAGCCCCGCCGCGTGGGCATCCGTCGTCACCACGCCAATAATCAGGCTGCCGAGAATCAGAAAAACGGAACCATTGAAGCAGGCCTCGCGCGCAACACGGGCCCAGGAAAAGTCCTCACCTTCGACATCCACATCCGTGGCAAAGAAACGGTAGAGCACGAGACCGACGATAATCGCCGGTGATTCCATCAGGGCCATAGCCGCCACCAGATAACCGCTGCTGGAAATCTCCAGCGCCTGCAGAAAACCCACGGCGGTAATAAACGTCACCGCGCTGATCGAACCATAGGTCGCTGCGATAGCCGCTGCGTCATGTGTGGGAACAATGCGCCTCAGCACAAAGAACGTATAGACAGGAACCAGCGCCGACATAAGCACCGCGGCCAGCAGCGTCGCGGCGATTTCGCCGCCGAAACTACTGTGGGAGAGCTCCACTCCACCTTTGAAACCAATGGCCAGCAGCAGGTAGAGCGACATCAGCTTTGATATCGACTGTGGTATCTCGAGGTCCGAGCGCGCGAGAACCGCCAGGATACCCAGAAAGAAAAACAGCACCGCCGGGTTCAGCACGGTGGAAGCGAGTAACTCGGGATTCATTGGGCCGAACCAGTCATGACCAGAATTATAGGCAGAGCGCTAGAGCTCCACCAAGCCAACCACCTCCCGAGCTGCAGGCCTATCCCCTGTAGACACCCTCCAGAAACTATCGCCCTGGCTTCATACCTTACTCGCCCATGCTGCTCCAAAGCTGGAAAAGCCTTCTGAAGCATGATCGGCTACCTATACGTATTCGCTATAGAACGAGCAAAGAAAAAGTATTGGAAAGCATGGCTCCCGTTTCATAACGTTGCTCATCAGGTAACCCTCTAATCATAAGAATCGCGGAGCACAGAGCATGGCGGATCGCAACCCCGGTCTCGATATTGATGTACTGATCATCGGCACCGGGCCTGCCGGCGCGAGCGCAGCGGCATTGCTGGCCAGCTACGGTATCTCAAACATGGTCGTCAACAAGTTCGGTTGGACGGCCCGCACGCCACGCGCCCACATCACCAACCAGCGCACCATGGAAGTATTCCGCGACCTCGGCCTTGAGGAAGAGGCAGTGAGCCTCGCCGCACCCGCCGAGCTGATGGGGGAGAACACATACTGCGAAAGCCTGGCCGGCGATGAATTCGGACGCATCCATAGCTGGGGCACACACCCCGAGCGCATGGCCGATTACACGCTATCCAGCCCGACATCAATGTGTGACCTCCCGCAGAATCTCGCCGAGCCCATGTTGATCAAGGCGGCCGCGCTGCGCGGTTCAAAAGTCCGCTTTGACACTGAATACCTGTCTCACAAGCAATACAAGAATCATGTGACCACCACGCTGCGCGATCGCCTCACCGGCGCCGAGTACAAGGTCAAGAGCCGCTACCTGATTGGCGCAGACGGCGCGAATTCCCGAGTCTTTGACGATGCCGGCCTGCCCATTGCCGGCGACATGGGTCTATCCGGCTCCATCAACATGGTGTTCGAAGCCGATCTCTCCAAGTACGTGGCGCATCGTCCCAGCGTGCTCTACTGGGTCATACAACCCGGCTCCAATATCGGCGGCCTCGGCATCGGCGTGGTGCGCATGGTGCGGCCCTGGCACAAATGGCTCGCGATCTGGGGTTATGAGATGGACCAGGGGCCGCCGGAGGTGACCGAGGAATTCGCCACCCAGATCGTCCACAACCTGATCGGTGACGACACCATCGACGTCAAAATCGAGGCCACCTCTACCTGGACGGTCAACAACGCCTGGGCCACCAACAACACCAGGGACCGCGTGTTCTGCATGGGTGACGCCACCCACCGTCATCCGCCCACCAACGGCCTGGGCTCCAATACGTCGATTCAAGATGCCTTCAACCTGTGCTGGAAGCTGGCCATGGTGCTGCGCGGACAGGCGGCTTCCTCACTGCTGGACAGCTATCACGAAGAGCGGACACCGGTCGCCGAGCAAATCGTCAAGCGCGCCAACAAGAGCCTGGAGGACTTCCCGCCGATTCTCGACGCGCTGGGGCTGTTCAGCGCTGACAACCCCGAGCAGATGCGCGCCAACATGCGCGCCCGCACTGACAGCACCCGGGCGGCGGCCAGGCAGCGGGCGAAAATTCTCAAGGCGATCAACAGCACGCACTATGTGTACAACGCGCACGGCGTGGAAATGAATCTTCGCTATACCTCCGGGGCCGTGCTGCCGGACGGGACGCGCGATCCCGGCTTCAAGCGCGACTCAGAGCTCTATCACGAGCACAGCAGCCGGCCGGGCGCCCCCATCCCCCATGCCTGGTTGCAGCGCGGTAATGAGAAAGTTTCTTCGATTGACCTGTGCGGTCAGGGCCAGTTCACCGTGATCACGGGCACCGGCGGCGAGGCCTGGGCCGGCGCCGCTGCCAAGCTCGCCAAAGAACTCAAGCTGCCGATCAGTGCCCACGTCATCGGCCCGAAACAGGAAGTCGAAGACCCGTTCGGCGACTTCGCACGGCTGCGCGAGATAGATGAAGACGGGGCGCTACTGGTGCGCCCGGATTTCTTTGTCGCCTGGCGCGCAAAGAAACTCTCCAAGAATCCAGAGGCAGACCTGCGCGAAGCCATGCTGCAGATACTGGGCAGGAGCCCCTGAACGGCGTCCCACCACAGAGCGAGGCACAGCGATGCAAGAAAACAACACCATTGTCAGCAAGCACGAATCAAGCCCGGCACTCGAGAAGATCACCGTCACCGAATTCGTTAAACCGCGCCTGGGCGAGCAGATGAGTTTTGAAGTCAATCTGCGCGCCGAATCGCTGGGCGGGATGAAGAAACTCGCCATCGTCGAGCCCAACCTCCCGACCTGGAGCCCCTTCGAAATCCATTGCGACGAGGGCGGCGCGCTCGGCGGCACCGATGAGGCGCCGCCACCGTTGGGTTATCTCTCCGCCGGTATCGCCTTTTGCCTGCTGACCCATCTGACCGCTTTCGTTCGCTCGAAGAAGCTCGATATCGACAGCCTCAGCGTGGAACAACGCACCCGCTTTGCCACCACGCTGGTGACTGATGCGGAAGCCGAGGGGGATTTCCGCGGGCGCTGTCTCGGCGTTGAAACGCACATCATCGTCGAGGGCGGCCAGTCGCCGGATGACATAAAACAGCTCGCCCGAGAATCAGAAAACGCCTGCATGGCCATGCAGGCCATCATGAATGCCACCCCCACCAACACCACCATCCACCTGAATGGAGAAGCGGTCTAGTGCCCCTCAACGGTGAATTTGTCGCGTTCCTGGACTGACTGAACACGGCAAATTCACCTTGCAGGGGCACCACATATAACAACAGCCGTTTTACCCAGGAGAAAGTAATGATCGTGAAACGCAGCCAAATCTTTACCGGACTCTGTCTGGCCCTGTCAGCAGGCACCGCATCTGCGCAGATGCTGGAAGAAATCATCGTCACCGCCACCCAGCGGCAGGAGAGCCTGCAGGATGTACCGGTCTCGGTAGCCGCCGTCACCGGTGAGACCATGGCCAACATGGGCGTTGTTGATATCGAAGAAGTCGCCCTGTACGTGCCGAACTTTGAGGCATCCATCTCGACCATCCTGCCGAACCTCTACGTTCGCGGCCTCGGCACCGGCACCTCGCACTCTATCGAGCAGCCGGTAGGGCGTTTCGTGGATGACGTCTACATCGGCCGCGGTGCCGCCAGCCTGCTGAGCTTCATGGATACCGCCAGCGTTGAGATCCTGCGCGGCCCGCAGGGCACCCTGTTCGGCAAGAACACCCTGGCCGGCGCCATGATCATCCGTTCCGGCGCGCCCACGGATACGCTCGAAGGCGGGGTCAGGGTCAACTACGGCACCTATGAGACCACAGGCAACTTCGGTGACGTCGAAGGCTACGTGTCAGGCCCACTGACCGACGGCATCCGCGGCCGCCTCGCATTACGCTACGCCGACAGCGACGGCTATATCGAGAACCGGCTCAACGGCCCCGACGGCGGCGAGCGGGAAGACATCGGTGTCAGGCTGCGCCTGGACGTCGATCTCGGCGAAAACACCATGGCGGAAATCAAGTACGAGTACGGCGAGCTGGATGCGCAGGGAAACACCTCCAACCGTATCGTTGCGCCGCCGGAGAGCAATCCCGGCCTGGCTGACGCGTTCCGCTTTTTCTCGCCGGGCTGGAACGAGGGGCTGGACTGGACCACGGACTATACCTGCGCCGACGATCCGCCGGTCGAGCACAACCTGCCCGGCTTCTGTCCGCAGCGGGACCAGGAGGTGGAGGCCACGGTGCTGCGCATCACCCATGATTTCGACGCCGGCGAGTTCCTGTCTATTACCGCTTACCAGACCTACGAGTTCGAGGACATGTTCTACGCCATCGACATGGGTATCGCGGGCGGCGCCTACAATGCGTTTCGGGACGAGGAGTTCGAGTCACTGACGCAGGAGTTTCGCTTCACCTCGGAGGTGAACGGCAAGTCAGACTATATTATCGGCATCTACCTGGAAGACACCGATCTGGAGCGCAACAGCCCCACGGATATCGACTTCAATGATATTCCCGGCGCGCCGCTGGCTATTCAACAGGTGGAGTACTTCGACCAGAACACACAGACCTTCGCGATCTTCGGCCAGTTCCGCTGCCGCTTTACCGACCGGTTGACTGCCACCTTCGGCGGGCGCTATACCACCGAAGAGAAGGAGTACGACTTCGAGCGCTATTACCAGCCCTTCGGCTCACCCTACGATCAGAGAATCGACTTTCCGCCCGGCCCCTTTGGCCCACTTGAAGCCGCAGTGGCACGCCCCAACGAATCGCGGGATGAGGATCGCTTTACGCCGTCGCTCAATGTCCAGTACGACATCAGTGATACGGTCATGGTCTACGCTACCGCCTCCCAGGGTTACAAGGCCGGCGGCTTCAGCGACCGGGTGGCCGCAGAGCCCGACTTCGAAATCCAGTTCGAAGAGGAGCTCAACAACTCCATCGAAGTGGGCATGAAGGGTCTGTTTGCAGACAGCCGTCTGGAACTGAACGTGGCGCTGTTCCACATGCAGATCGAAGACCTGCAGGTATCCTCGTCAGTGCCCGGGACCGTGGCGTTCCAGGTGCAAAATGCCGCTGACGCCATCAGCCAGGGCGTGGAAATCGACGGCCGGTGGTCGGTAACCGACAACTTCCTGATCGGCGGCAACCTGGCCTACCTGGACGCCTACTATGACAGCTTCCCCGACGCACCCTGCACGCCCGGCCAGGCCGCCGCATCACCGGACGGCTGCACCCAGGATCTGGAAGACGAGACCCTGATCTTTGCCCCCGAGTGGAAAGGCACCCTGTTTGCCGAGTATCACACCCTGGTGGGCAACGGCTGGGAGCTGTTGCTGCGGGGCGATGCCACCTACTCCGACGACTACTACACGGAGACACCGCTCGCCCCGGGCACCTTCCAGGAAGAGTACGAGGTCTACAACGCCGCCGTGTGGCTCTCCAGTCCCGATAACCGCGTTCGCCTGGGCCTGGTGGGCAGGAACCTCTCCGACGAGGCCTACAGCCGCTTCGGCCTGGCCAGCCCGGGGTCTTCCATCTACCTGGCGGAACCCAACCAGCCACGCCGCTACAGTGTGGCCCTGCAGTACAACTTCTAACCCCGGGCTACAGCACAGCCCCGCCTCCGCGGGGCTTTTTTTGCGAAAGAAAAACAGCCTGCAGATGAGGTCTGAGCTGCCACAGCATATGGAACGGGCACGGCGAGAATCCGGGGCGGCGCGGTGATCAGTCGGCGGGGGCAGCCTCGGGGTCGTCGAAGGCCCCTTTCATCACCGTCAGGGCGCGTAGAGCGCGGGGAAAGCCGATATAGGGGGATACCTGCACCACCACTTCGCGGACCTCTTCCACCGTGAAGCCGTGCATCATCGCGGAGCGGGTAAACTTCAGCAGGAAATTGTCGACATAGCCGATGGTCGCAAAACAGGACAGCGCGACGATCAGCCGCTGGCGCATGTCCAGGCCGGGGCGGCGCCAGACCAGGCCGTAGCCGTATTGTGAAGTGATGCCGTACAGCTCCGCCGTGTGCTCGTCCATGGGGTCGGCGTGCCCCCACTGCTGCCGCTCACCGTGCAGCAGGCGCTGGTAATCCGAGGCGGCCAGCAGCAGCTGCTCCCTGTCCTCCACCGGCAACATCTCGAGGCTGGGCTTCACGCCCCGCCCCATAAAGACTTTACCGAGCAGTTCGCCCATTTCCTCAACCAGCGGCAGGCCGCCGTAGAGGCCGGTCTGCAGCACCAGTTCTGATATCGCGCGCGGCGCGACCCCATCCTCCAGCGCCACACCCACCTTCTCGATAAGCGCCGCCTTGCGGCTCTCGAGACAAAGGCTCGCAAGAATGGCGAGCAGACTGTCGTGGGAAGGTAACACCCGGCGCGCGCCGATGGCCTGCACCTGCAGCGCCTCGCGCACGGCATCATAGCCGGGGATCGCGTTACCGGGCTCAGACCGCTTGCCGGACCGGCTGTCAATATTCACGACGCATACACCATCAGTAGCGTAAGGCACCCCGAGCGGGTATGCCGTCCTCCTTGATTTTCCGTATCCAGTCGAGCAGCACGGGCACCGGCGGCCGGCCGAAGGGCATGTTCTGGATGGAAACAAACAGCAGCTGCCCGTCACCATCTAGCAGGTAAAGACCGGGCTCGAAAAACTCATCGGGCTCCGTAGGTTTCCTGGCTTTGGACCGGAACAGGCGCAGCGCCCGGCCCGACTCCCGGCCAAGGCTGTGCCCGAAGTTCAGCCGTCCCCCGGTCCAGGCATCGCGCGCTTCGCGCACGCGCCCCTCGTCCTCAGCCGATACAAACAGGGTGTCGACACCGAGTTCCGCAAAAGCGCCCGACAGCTCGGCGAACTCTCGCAGGTAGGCTTGGCAGACACTGCACTGCAATCCTCGGTACACGACCAGCAGGGTGTAGCCGGCCCCGCTACCGGCAGGCAATCGCCATGGCGCGTGATCCACTCCCGCTATCGTGATATCGGGGAAGCGCTCTCCGGGGTGAATCACA
>JANQGK010000325.1 GCA_028277365.1 Halieaceae bacterium
AGCTGACCTGGATGTCAAGCCGCGCCAGATACACGCTGGTATTGAGCGTGTCACCGCCATAGCCGAGTTGCAGCGGGCCGCCATCGCTGGCGGGAGACAGTTCCAGCATACACTCACCGATGGCCAGGACTCTGGGTTTCGGCATCGAAGGATTCCCGTATCGAGACGCGCGGAGTGTAACGCAGACTCAGTGTCAGGAGTTCGGGGTGGAGTGGTCCGGGTCGCTGTCGCGACTGGCCTGGAACATGCGGACTTCCGCCATCACCAACTCGGCGATGAGGCGGACGACCACCGCGTGATTCTCGTCGCGGATGCGTTCAACGCCGGCAAAGATGGACTGGCGCAGGGCTTCCGCGTCATCGCCGGAGATACCCTCGGGCAGGCTGACCTGGAAACTGTAGTCCTCTGCCTCGATGGAGCGTTCGTAGACGCGCTTCACCGTGGCGGCCGCGAAATCGATCAGCTCCTCGTCGGCACCGCGGGCTCGCAGCAGCTCGCGAATCTGCTGGTCCAGGAAAGCGAGGCCCTGGGCCCGCTGGGACGGGAACTCGATAAGCTTGGCCATGGCTTAGAATCGCAGCAGGTTGGAGAGTCGGGGGTCCGGCTGCGGCGAGCGCCTCAGCAATAGCAACATGCCGCCGGTGGACTGCACCAGCTCGGCACCGGTGCGGGCGCAGATTTCCTCTGCCACCTGCTCGCGTTCGGCCTTGCCGCCTACCGCCAGCTTGACCTTGATCAGCTCGTGGTCGGCCAGGGCGCGTTCGATTTCCGTCATGACAGCGTCTGTGAGGCCCTTGCCGGCCACCATGACCACAGGCTTCAATTTGTGGCCGATGGCGCGCAGCTGTTTTTCGTCTCGTTTAGTCATTGTTGGCTTGTCGTTTCCAGGTGTGACGGGGCGCGGTATTCTACGCCAAGCGGGCCGGCTTGGCAGGCCCGAATTCATCCCCTGAAGATAATCACTCTCCGGCATGCCCAAGAAGAAATCCTCCAGCCGCGCCTGGCTCAAAGAGCATCGCAACGACCCCTATGTGCTTCAGGCGCAGAAGGAGGGCTACCGCTCCCGAGCCTGTTACAAGCTGTTGGAAATCCAGGACAAGGACAAGCTCATCCGCCCGGGCCAGACGGTCGTAGATCTGGGCGCGGCGCCGGGCGGCTGGTCGCAGGTAGCCGCCGGCATCGTAGGCCCGCGGGGGCGGGTAATCGCCTCTGACATCCTCGCCATGGACAGCCTGGAAGATGTGCTGTTCATCCAGGGGGACTTCACCGAGGAGGCGGTCCTGGCCGAGATCCTGGACGCTGTCGGGCCGGAGGGGGCAGACCTTGTTATTTCTGACATGGCCCCCAATATGAGTGGTATGAACGCGGTGGACCAGCCGCGGTCTATGTACCTGGTAGAGCTGGCATTGGACCTGGCCAGGCAGACGCTCAAGCCCGGGGGTGCTTTCCTCAGCAAAGTGTTTCAGGGCGAAGGATTCGATGAGCTGGTGCGGGATGCCCGTGGCAGCTTCGACCGGGTTATCACCCGCAAACCCGCGGCCTCGCGGCCCAGGTCCCGGGAAGTGTATTTGCTGGGAACCGGTTTCCGAGGTGCTTGATCGCTGTAAGCACCTGAATTTATGGGGGTTTTTGTAAATGGTGATGCCCCTGCAAGTCTAGTAACATAGAAGGTTCGTCCCGTTTGGGATTGGAGAGGTAGAAGGCCTTGAACGATATGGCAAAGAATCTATTGCTGTGGCTGGTGATTGCCGCCGTGCTGCTGTCCGTTTTTCAGAACTTCAACATGCAGCAACCGACTGAGCAGCTGGGCTACTCCGAGTTCATCGAGGAGGTCCAGCGCGACCAGGTGCAGAAGGTGGTGATCGACGGTTTGACGATTACCGGCGAGCGTTACAACAACACGCGCTTCGAAACCATCCGGCCCATGCTGGAAGATCCCAAGCTGATCGATGACCTGCTGGCCCACAAGGTGGAAATCGAGGGCCGCAAGCCCGAACAGCAAAGCTTGTGGACCCAGCTGCTGGTGGCCTGTTTCCCGATCCTGATTATCATTGCGGTGTTTATGTTCTTCATGCGCCAGATGCAGGGTGGTGCCGGCGGGCGCGGCGGCCCCATGAGCTTTGGCAAGTCCAAGGCTCGCCTGCTGGGCGAGGACCAGATTCACACCACCTTTGCCGACGTGGCCGGTGTCGATGAGGCCAAGGAAGACGTGCAAGAGCTGGTAGAGTTCCTGCGCGACCCGGGCAAGTTTCAGCGCCTGGGTGGCCGCATCCCCCGGGGCGTGTTGATGGTGGGCCAGCCGGGCACCGGTAAGACCTTGCTTGCCAAGGCGATTGCCGGTGAGGCCAAGGTGCCCTTTTTCTCCATCTCCGGCTCCGACTTTGTCGAAATGTTTGTCGGCGTGGGCGCGTCCCGTGTGCGCGACATGTTCGACCAGGCCAAGAAGCAGGCCCCCTGTATTATCTTTATTGACGAGATCGACGCCGTCGGCCGCCACCGTGGCGCCGGTCTGGGCGGTGGTCACGACGAGCGCGAGCAGACGCTGAACCAGCTGCTGGTTGAGATGGACGGCTTCGAAGTGAACGACGGTGTCATTGTGATTGCCGCTACCAACCGCCCGGACGTACTGGATCCGGCCCTGCTGCGACCTGGGCGGTTTGACCGCCAGGTGGTAGTGGGCTTGCCGGATATCCGCGGCCGCGAGCAGATCCTCAAGGTGCACATGCGCAAGGTGCCGCTGGCGGACGACGTCAAGGCTGCCCTGATCGCGCGCGGTACGCCGGGTTTTTCCGGTGCGGATCTCGCCAATCTGGTGAACGAGGCCGCGCTATTCGCCGCCCGCGCCAGCCGCCGCCTGGTGGGCATGGAACAGTTCGAGCTTGCCAAGGACAAGATCATGATGGGCGCCGAGCGCAAATCCATGGTCATGTCCGAGAAGGAAAAGCGCAACACCGCCTACCACGAGGCCGGCCACGCTATCGTCGGCCGCCTGATGCCGGAGCACGACCCGGTGTACAAGGTCAGCATCATTCCCCGTGGCCGCGCCCTCGGCGTGACCATGTTCCTGCCCGAGGAGGACCGCTACAGCCACAGCCGGCGTCACATTATCAGCCAGATCTGCAGCCTGTTTGGCGGCCGTATCGCTGAGGAAATGACGCTGGGCAAGGACGGTGTCACCACCGGCGCCTCCAACGATATCGAGCGCGCCACCGACATCGCCCGCAACATGGTCACCAAGTGGGGCCTGTCTGAGAAGCTGGGCCCGCTGAAGTATGACGAGGGCGGTGAAGAGGTCTTCCTCGGCCGCTCGGCGGCACAGCCCAACCACTCTGTGTCCGGCGAAACGGCTCGTCAGATTGACGAGGAGGTGCGCAGCATTATTGACGAGTGTTATGCCACCGCCCAGAAGATACTGGAAGAGAACCGCGACAAGCTCGACATGATGGCCGATGCCCTGATGATGTACGAGACCATCGACACCCATCAGATCGACGCCATCATGGAAGGCCGTATGCCCGATCCGCCCGAGTGGGGTGACGGTGACGGCGCCGGCGGCAGCGGTGTTGAAGCCGATGACAGCGGCACCGAAGGCGAGCGCAGCAGGTCCGGCCGCGATCGGCCCATCGGCGGGCCCGCCCAGGAACACTAGCACCAACCCACCGGCTGGCCGACTCTCTGGCAACACAATCCCTTCAAGTGATGGGGGTGATGAATATCACCCCCGATTCCTTTTCTGACGGCGGCACCCTCTACCGGCAGGGCCCCGACCTCGGCGCGGTGCGTCGGCGCGGCGAGCAGATGGTGGCGGATGGGGCCAGCTTTCTGGACCTGGGCGGTGAGTCCACGCGCCCCGGGGCGGAACCGGTCAGCGAACAGGAAGAACTGGACCGCGTCATCCCCTGTGTGGAAGCGCTGGCAGACCTGCCGGTCACACTCTCCGTCGATACCAGCACCCCGGCGGTGATGCGCGAGGCCGCCGCCCGCGGCGCCGGGCTGATCAACGACGTGCGCGCCCTCACCCGCGATGGTGCCCTGGAAGCGGCCGCTGAGTTGCAGTTGCCGGTGTGCCTTATGCATATGCAGGGCACGCCCAAGACCATGCAGCAAGGCCCGCAGTACGATGCCGTGGTGCTCGAAGTGCGCGACTGGTTGCTGGGCCGGGTGGAACTCTGCCTGGCGGCGGGGCTGTCTCGCGACCGGATTCTGCTCGACCCGGGCTTCGGTTTTGGCAAAACCGTCACCCACAATCTGGCCCTGCTGGAGGGGCTCTCCGCCCTCACGGCCACCGGCCACGGGGTGTTGGTGGGGCTGTCGCGCAAATCCCTGATCGGCAAGCTCATCGGTCGCGAGGTCGACGAGCGGCTGCCGGCCAGCCTGGCACTGGCAGTCTTGGCGGCGGAGCGCGGCGCCAGCATAATACGCACCCACGACGTCAGGGAAACCGCGGATGCACTGGCGATGGTCGCCGCCCTGGCCGAACCGCCCAGGGCCGCTGAGTAACAGTCCCGCAGGAGAATAAATGACGAAACGCTATTTCGGCACCGACGGCATCCGTGGCCGCGTCGGTGAACCGCCTATCACCCCGGATTTTATGCTCAAGCTGGGCTGGGCCTGCGGTCGGGTGTTTGCCGCCGGGGAGGGCGGTGACGGGCGTCCCACCGTGATCATCGGCAAAGACACCCGCGTATCCGGCTACATGTTCGAGTCGGCCCTGGAAGCGGGCCTGGTGGCCGCCGGCGTAGACGTCAAGCTGCTGGGCCCTATGCCCACTCCCGCCGTGGCTCTGATGACGCGCACCCAGCGCGCCCGCGCCGGTATTGTGATCAGCGCCTCCCACAATCCGTTTGAGGATAACGGCATCAAGTTTTTCGATGCCGGCGGCCACAAGCTCGGCGACGAGGTAGAACTGGCCATCGAGGACGAGTTGGAAAAGCCGCTGGAAACCGTGTCCTCGGACGCTATCGGCAAGGCAGTGCGTGTGGTCGATGCCGCTGGCCGCTACATCGAATTCTGCAAATCCACGGTTCCCGACCGTTTCAGCCTGCGCGGCCTCAAGCTGGTAGTGGATTGCGCCAATGGTGCGACCTATCACATTGCCCCCAGCGTGTTCGCGGAACTGGGCGCCGAGGTGATCGCCATGGGCGCTGTTCCCGACGGTTTCAATATCAATCGCGAAGTGGGTTCGACCAATCCCGCGGCGCTGTCGAAGCGCGTAGTCGAGGAGGGCGCCGACCTGGGCATCGCCATGGATGGTGACGGCGACCGCGTGCTGTTTGTCGATCAACACGGCAAACTGGTGGACGGCGACGAGCTGCTATTCATTATCGCTCGCCATCGGCGTGCCAAAGGGGTGGTTGGCACCTTGATGTCCAACCTGGGCATGGAACTGGCACTGAAAGAGCTGGGCATCGATTTTGCCCGCGCCCGGGTCGGCGACCGCTACGTGAACGAACTGATGCAGGAGCGTGGCTGGCGGCTGGGTGGTGAATCATCCGGCCACATCATCTGTGCCGACCTCACCACCACCGGCGACGGCATCGTGGCTGCACTGCAGGTGCTGGTGGCATTGCGCGCGGCGGAAACGGATATGGCCAGCCTCAAATCGGGTATGACCAAGTACCCGCAGCACATGATCAATGTGCGGGTAGCGGGCCAGGTCAACCTCGACGACAACGCCGACCTGCAGGCGGCGGTGGCAGACACCGAGTCAGAGCTGGGCGACCGCGGACGGGTACTGCTGCGCGCCTCAGGCACGGAGCCGGTGGTGCGTGTCATGCTGGAAGGCGAGGACGCCGGTGAGGTGGAGACCCTCTGTGGCCAGCTTGCGGAGCGGGTTTCGGGCCTGCTGGGGAACTAGCGTCATGTTGTATGTTCAGGTCTTCTTGGGTAAGATTGCCGCCCGCTGTAACCAGGGGGTTCCATGCGTCGGAGTGTCGTAGCCGGAAACTGGAAGATGTACGGGTCCGGTTCGATGATCGAGGGCCTGGTAACAGCGCTTGCCGCGTCGGTGGCTACCGATGCCTGCGATGTGATCGTCAGTCCACCGTTTCCCTACCTGTCGCTGGTGCAGCAACTCGCGAAGGGAACCGGGATCGGCCTGGCAGGTCAGAACTGCAGCGCATTCGAGCCCGGGGCTCACACCGGTGAGGTGGCTGCAGCAATGCTGGCCGACATCGGTTGTCAGTGGGTTATTCTCGGTCACTCAGAGCGCAGGCAGGCCGGCGAGACGGACAGCGAGGTGGCTGCCAAGGCGGCGGCTGCACGCCAGGCGGGTTTGCAGCCCATCCTCTGCGTGGGTGAGACCCTTGAGCAGCGCCAGTCGGGCGACGCCGTGGCTGTGGTTACTGCCCAGCTTGAAGCGCTGGTTGTCGATCTTGCCGCAGGTGACATGATCGCTTACGAGCCGGTCTGGGCGATCGGCACAGGTGAGACGGCGACGCCGGAGCAGGCCCAGGAAATGCATAGCGAGATTCGCGCGTTTCTGGCCAAACATCAGCCGGCACTGGCGGAAGACACCCGCCTGTTGTACGGCGGGAGCGTAAAAGCAGACAACGCGGCAGCCTTGTTTGCAGAACAGGATATCGATGGTGGTCTGGTCGGCGGCGCCTCACTGCAAGCCGACGACTTTGCCGCCATCGTCAGGGCGGCACCCTAGGGCCGGCCCGGGATTGAAACAGGACTGATATGGAACAACTGATTCTGATTGCACACCTGCTGATTGCCTTTGCGATCATCGGTTTGATCCTGCTGCAGCAGGGCAAGGGTGCTGAGATGGGCGCTTCTTTTGGTGCCGGCGCGTCGCAGACGCTGTTCGGCTCGACCGGTAGCGGCAACGTGCTGACCAAGGCCACCGCCATCCTGGCCACGGCCTTCTTCCTGACCAGCTTCGGTCTGGCTATCATCGCCAAGGAAGGTGCCAGCCCGGACACCGAGCTGGCTATCCCGCTGCCGGCGACCGAGCAGGACCAGCCGGCCATGGAAGCCATGGAGCCCGTCGTTGAGTCCGACCTGCCGGTGCTGGAAGATGATATACCCGAGGCGGCCGTCAGCGGTGACGACCTCCCCGAAGTACCGGAAACCGAGTAATCCGGTCGACAGATTTGCCGAAGTGGTGGAATTGGTAGACACGCTATCTTGAGGGGGTAGTGAGCTTTGCTCGTGCGGGTTCAAGTCCCGCCTTCGGCACCATTCTTTATAGGGGCTCCACATTGGGAGCCCTTTTTTGTGCACCATACGTAACTCGATTCGCGGGGCTATTCCAGGGCTCGTAATTCCCGGGTCAGCGCAGCTGCCCCGGACTCGCCCGCGATTTGCAGTGCAAATCGCCCCGCCTTCGGCACCAATTTTGGTAGAGAGACGCTCGATTTCATCGGGCGTTTTTCGTTTCTGACGTTCGCTCCTTTCGCGGGACTATTCCGGCCCTCGCTTTTTCCGGGTCAGCACAGCTGCCCCGGGCTCGGTCGCGATTTGCGGTGCAAATCGCCCCGCCTTCGGCGTGTCCAGAAAAGAGGGTGACAAAGCTGTGCGTGCTAATGGCACTGTATGAGAAAGGCTGTTGACCGGGAGTAGGGTGGTCCCTATAATTAGCGCCCTTTCGAGCAGGTAGCCAGGCCTGTTTGAACGTGAGAGCCAAGGGGCTTTCGCAAGGAACGAGTTTTGATGCGGGGTGGAGCAGCCTGGTAGCTCGTCGGGCTCATAACCCGAAGGTCGTCGGTTCAAATCCGGCCCCCGCTACCAAACATGTTGGCCGGTTGTTTGGCCAGCAACAGCGAATAACGAGGTCCGATTCCCGTATTCGCTGCCAAATACGCACCGACGTGGTTTGGATAAGGTGCGAACTAAAAAGCCCCTTATTAGGGGCTTTTTGTTGTGTAAAAAAAGTTACCAAAAAATGTGTCGCGAGCGGCGAGA
Source organism: Halieaceae bacterium (assembly GCA_028277365.1). GTDB lineage: Bacteria > Pseudomonadota > Gammaproteobacteria > Pseudomonadales > Halieaceae > JANQIO01. Next base: position 7,912 of record JANQGK010000325.1, read on the forward strand.
CTCCTGCGAAGCAGGTGATACCAAACGCGACAATCACTGGCAGGAGGCTAGCCGAGAGTGGCCAGTCGGGAACAGAAAATCGAGGCACTGCTGGAACCCACCGTGGAAGCACTGGGTTTCGAACTCTGGGGCCTCGAGTACCTGTCCCAGGGACGGCACACGCTCTTGCGTCTATATATAGATGGCGAGAACGGGGTGACCGTGGATGACTGTGCCGAGGTCAGCCGCCACGTGTCCGGCGTCCTGGACGTCGAGGACCCGATTACCGGTGAGTACACCCTCGAGGTGTCCTCGCCCGGGGTGGACAGGTTGCTGTTCCGCCTCGACCACTACCCGGCTTATGTCGGAGAGTGGATCGAGTTGCGCTTGCGCACGCCCTTCGAGGGTCGCCGCAAGTTCAAGGGAACCTTAAAAGGAATCGAGGGAGAGGACGTGGTGGTCCAGGTGGATGATCACGAGTTCCTGCTCCCACACAGCGCCATCGATCGGGCGCAGGTGCGGCCGCGGCTACCGTAGCGTTGCAAACGCAGCGGGTAGCGGCCCGAATAAACGCCGGTTAGCCGGCATGACTCAGCACACCATGTGTGCGCAGGCGAGACGAGAATGAACAAGGAAATCCTGCTGGTTGCCGAAGCGGTATCCGCCGAGAAAGGTGTCTCCGAAGACATCATTTTCGAGGCTATCGAGCTGGCCCTGGCCACTGCGACCAAGAAGCGCTACGACGAAGAAGCGGACATCGAGGTCACTATCGACCGCGAATCCGGCGACTACGTGACCAAGCGTCGCTGGCTGGTGGTGCCCGATGAAGAGCTGGCATTACTGGGCACCCAGTTCACTACCGAGGAAGCCGCCGAGGTCGATGCCAAGCTCAAGCCCGGTGACATTCACGAGGAAGTCGTCGAGAACGTCGACTTCGGTCGCATCGCAGCCCAGACCGCCAAGCAGGTGATCGTACAGCGCGTGCGCGATGCCGAACGCGCCCAGGTGGTAGAGGAGTACCAGGACCGGGTCGGCGAACTGCTGGCCGGCTCCGTCAAGAAAGTGACCCGCGATAACGTCATCGTCGACCTGGGCAACAACGCCGAAGGCCTGCTGCCTCGCGACCAGCTGGTGGGCCGTGAAACCTTCCGCGTCAACGATCGAGTCCGCGCGATCCTCACCGAGATCAGCGAAGAGAGCCGCGGCCCACAGCTGATCTTGAGCCGCGCCTGCCCGGACATGCTGATCGAGCTGTTCAAGATCGAGGTGCCGGAAATCTCCGAGGAAGTGATCGAGATTCGCGCCGCCGCCCGTGATCCCGGTTCTCGTGCCAAGATTGCGGTAAAGACCAACGACGGCCGCATCGACCCGGTGGGCGCCTGTGTAGGCATGCGTGGTTCCCGCGTACAGGCGGTTTCCAATGAGCTGGACAACGAACGTGTCGATATCGTGCTGTGGGACGACAACCCCGCCCAACTGGTGATCAACGCCATGGCGCCGGCGGAAGTGGAGTCCATTGTGGTGGACGAAGACACCCGCACCATGGACGTGGCGGTAAACGAAGACAACCTGGCCCAGGCCATCGGCCGCAGCGGCCAGAACGTGCGCCTGGCCAGCGAGCTGACCGGCTGGGCCATCAACGTCATGAGCACTGATGAAGCGGCCGACAAGCACGAGCAGGAAGCGGGCGCGGTAATTGGCCTGTTCTGCGAGCAGCTGGACGTTGACCAGGAGGTGGCGGAGATCCTCGTCGAGGAAGGCTTCACCACCCTTGAAGAGGTGGCCTATGTGCCGCTGGAAGAGATGTCCGGCATTGAGGGCTTTGATGAGGAGATCGCCGAAGAGCTGCGCGCCCGGGCCAAGGACGCGCTGCTGACCCAGGCCATCGCCTCGGAAGAACAGCTCGGCGAGCACGAGCCGGCGGAAGACCTGCTGAGCATGGACGGCATGGACCGTCACCTGGCCTACATCCTGGCCAGCCGGGAAATCATCACCATGGAAGACCTGGCAGAGCAGGCCGTTGAAGACCTGCTGGATATTGAAGATATGACCGAAGAGCGCGCGGGCGAGCTGATCATGACCGCTCGCGCACCCTGGTTCGAGGCGGAGGAGGCTGAATCAACCGAGACAGCTGACACCGCGGCCGACGAGGCAGCACAGGCCTGAGCCGGCCTGTTCGAAGCACTCAAGGCGAGCTCAACACAAGAGCCGAGCAGGGTAACAAGGAGAGCATTGAATGGCGCAAGTCACAGTACAGCAACTCGCTGAAGTCGTCGGGGCATCGGTAGACCGTCTGCTTACGCAGATGGGCGAAGCCGGGCTGCCACACACCAAGGCGGAGGAAGCTGTTTCTGATGAGGACAAGCAGACGCTGCTTGCCTACCTCAAGCGCAGCCACGGCGAATCCACCAAGGCGCCCAAGAAGATCACGCTGAAGCGCAAGACCATCAGCACCCTGAAGAGCTCCGGCTCCCAGGGCAAGAAGACGGTCAATGTGGAGGTGCGCAAGAAGCGCACCTACGTGAAGCGCGACCAGGCCGCTGAAGAAGTGGTACCGGAGGCACCGCCTGCCGCCGAACCGGCTCCGGCCGCTGAGGTCGAGGCACCTGCGCCCGCCCAGGTGCCGGCCGAAGACAGCGGCAAGTCGATTGAGATCGACCCGGAAATCCTCCGTCAGCAGGCCGCTGAAAAGCGCAAGCGTCAGGAAGAGGAAGAAAAAGCGGCCCGTGAAGCGGCTGCCAAGGTGCGCGCTGAGGAAGAGGCGCAGCGCAAGCTGGCTGACGCCCAGGCGGCGGCTAAACCTGAAACCGGCGAAGCCAAGGGCGCGGTCAAGCCCAAGCGTCTGCACGAAGCGCCGAAGCAGGACACCGATCGGTATGCCAAGAAGAAAGGCGGCCGCACCGACCGTCCGCAGGAGCACGTGCGCGGCAAGCAGCGCGGCCACAACCTGTCGCTGAATCAGATCGATGCGGCAGAGCGCGGCACTATGCGCCGTCGCGGCGGCCGCAAGAAGGCGGTGGCCCGCAGCCACGAGGAGCACGGCAAGCACGGCTTCGAGATGCCCACCGAGCAGAAGGTCTACGAAGTGGAGCTGGGCGACAACATCAGCGTGGGCGACCTGGCCCAGCAGATGTCGATCAAGGCCGGCACCGTGATCAAGGAGCTGATGAAGCTGGGCGTGATGGCCACCATCAACCAGGTGCTTGACCAGGACACTGCGATCCTCGTTATTGAGGAAATGGGTCACACCTACAAGGTTGTCAGCGACACCGTCCTGGAAGATTCTCTGGAAGAGACCCTGGCACAGCACGAGGGCACCGACGAGCCCCGGGCGCCGGTGGTGACCGTAATGGGTCACGTCGACCACGGCAAGACCTCGCTGTTGGACTACATCCGCAAGGCCAAGGTGGCCGACGGCGAAGCCGGCGGCATTACCCAGCACATCGGTGCCTACCATGTAGAAACCAGCCACGGCATGATTTCCTTCCTGGACACCCCGGGCCACGCAGCGTTTACCGCCATGCGGGCACGCGGTGCCAAGAGCACCGACATCGTGATCCTGGTAGTGGCTGCCGATGACGGCGTCATGCCCCAGACCGAGGAAGCCATCCAGCACGCCCGCGCCGCTGAGGTGCCGCTGATTGTCGCGGTCAACAAGTGTGACAAGGAAGGCGCCGACCCGGATCGGGTCAAGAACGAGCTGTCTGCCAAGGAAGTCATCCCGGAAGACTGGGGCGGCGACACCCAGTTTGTGAATGTTTCAGCGCTGACCGGTGACGGCGTCGAGGAACTGCTGGATGCGGTGTTGCTGCAGTCCGAGATTCTCGAGCTGAAAGCACCGAAGGATGTACCGGCCCAGGGCCTGGTGATTGAATCCCGCCTCGACAAAGGCCGCGGCTCGGTCGCCTCGCTGCTGGTGCAGAGCGGCACCCTGCGCCAGGGCGATATCGTGCTGGCCGGTCTGCAGTTTGGCCGCGTGCGCGCCATGCTCGACGAAGACGGCAAGCCCATTCAGGACGCCGGTCCGTCTATCCCGGTGGAAATTCTCGGCCTCGACGGCACGCCTGATGCGGGCGACCCCTTCGCCGTGGTAGAGAGCGAAAAGCAGGCCCGTGATATTGCCCTGTTCCGCCAGGAGAAGATGCGCGACACCCGTCTGCAGCGGCAACAGGCTGCCAAGCTCGACAATATGTTCGAGAGCATGACGGCCGGCGAGAAGAGCACGCTCAATATCGTGGTCAAGGCCGATGTGCGCGGTTCCCTCGAAGCCCTGTCTTCCGCCCTGCTGGATCTCGGCAACGAAGAGGTGAACGTCAACATCGTATCCTCCGGCGTCGGCGGTATCACCGAGACCGATATCAACCTCGCCATGACCGCCAACGCGGTGATCTTCGGCTTCAACGTGCGTGCCGACAATGCCGCCAAGAAGCTGGTGGAAGAGGAAGAGCTGGACCTGCGTTATTACAACGTGATTTACGACCTGATCGACGACGTCAAGCAGGCCCTGGCCGGCATGCTGGCCCCGGAACTGCGCGAAGAGATTGTCGGCATCGCCGAAGTGCGCGATGTGTTCAAGTCGCCGAAGTTCGGTCTGATCGCCGGGTGCATGGTGACCGAGGGTACCGTGTACCGTTCCAAGCCGATTCGCGTGCTACGCGACAACGTGGTGATCTACGAAGGCGAGCTGGAATCCCTCCGTCGCTTCAAGGATGACGCCAACGAGGTCAAGAAAGGCCTGGAGTGTGGTATCGGCGTGAAGAACTACACGGACGTGAAAGTCGGCGACCAGATCGAGGTCTACGAGGTGAAGGAAGTTGCGCGCTCACTATAAGCGGGCGCGCGGCGAGCGGGCGCGCGGCCAGCGGGCCGGCTACTGATGGCGCGGGAGTACAACCGCACCGATCGCGTCGCCGACCACCTGCGCGAAGAGCTCGCGCAGCTGATCCAGCGGCAGATGCGCGACCCGCGGGTGGAGATGGTCAACATCACCGACGTCGAGGTGAGCAAGGACCTGGCGCACGCAAAGGTGTTCTACACGGTGTTGGGGAAAGACAGCGCCGAGGAGGCCCGCCCGGTCACCGAGACCTTGAACAAGGCGGCGGGGTTCCTGCGCAGCCAGTTGTCAAAAGGCAGCACCCTGCGTACAGTGCCCGCGCTGCAGTTTCGCTTTGACGCCAGCGTCGGTCGCGGCCGCTTCATGGAAGACCTGATCGAGCGCGCCGTGGAAAGTGATCGCAACGGTGCAGACGAACAGCTGGAAGGCCAGGTGAAGGACTGATGGCACGCCGGCGCAAAGGGCGTGCGGTGGACGGCATACTGGTATTGGATAAGCCTCAGGGCATGAGCTCCAATCAGGCCCTGCAGGTGGCCAAGCGGCTGTTTGGCGCGGCCAAGGCCGGCCACACCGGCAGCCTGGATCCGCTGGCCACCGGGGTGCTGCCGCTGTGCTTTGGCGAGGCCACCAAGTTTTCCCGCTTCCTGTTGGATGCGGACAAGGCCTACACCAGCACCTTTGTGCTGGGCGTGGTCACTGCCAGCGGCGACGCCGAGGGTGAGGTACTGGAAACGCGGGATGCCTCCGGCATCAGCGAGGAACTGGTCGAGGAGCACCTGGCGGCGTTTCGCGGCGAGATTGAACAGGTGCCGAGCATGTACTCGGCGCTGAAGCACAACGGCCAGCCCTTGTACAAACTGGCGCGAGCCGGCCAGGAAGTGGAGCGCAAAGCGCGCCGCGTGACGATCCACGAGCTGGAGCTGGTGGCGTTTCGCGAGGCGGTTAATGGCGGCCACCCGGAGGTGGATGTGCGCATCCGCTGCAGCAAGGGAACCTATGTGCGTTCCATCGCCGAGGATCTCGGCAAGGCCTTGGGTTGTGGAGCCCATGTCAGCGTGCTCAGGCGCACCCAGGCGGGGCCGTTTGACGCCGCCATGCAGGTGACTTTGGCCACGCTGGAAGCGCTTGCCGAAAACGGCGCACAGGCCGAGATGGATGCACTGCTGGAGCCGCTGGACTCGGGCCTGGGGGAGTTGCCCCTGGTCAAGGTCAGCGAAGCAGGCGGATTTTATATTCGTCAGGGACAGCCGGTACTGGTGCCCAATTCACCCTGTGAAGGCATGGTGAGAATGGGTCTGGAAAGCGGCGAGTTTCTCGGCGTAGGAGAGATATTGGACGATGGGCGCGTGGCGCCGCGTCGACTGATAGCCGGAACCCGGCAGTAGGGTCGGGCCGGAGCGAACCTGTCTGTAAATATGCACGGGCAGGCTCTTTTTAGAACCGGGTGGCAGAACCACCCCAGGCATATTGACTGAGGAAATCGACATGGCACTGAGTGCAGCTGAAAAAGCAGACATCGTAAAAGAGTACCAACAGGGTGAGGGCGATACTGGCTCTCCCGAGGTGCAAATTGCCCTTCTGACCGCGAACATCGAACAATTGCAGGGGCATTTTTCATCTCACAAGCACGACCACCATTCCCGCCGCGGCCTGATCCGCATGGTGAATCAGCGTCGGAAGCTGCTGGACTACCTGAAGCGCAAGGATGGTGAGCGCTACAGCAGCTTGATCAAGCGTCTGGGTCTGCGTCGCTAACACTCTCGAATCCGCCGGGGAAAGCCCCGGCGTTTTCTTTATAGGAATTGGAGAATTTAATGAATCCCGTAACAAAGACATTCAAGTACGGTGATCACACGGTCACCCTGGAAACGGGTCGTATCGCAAGGCAGGCTTCCGGCGCTGTGCTGGTGACCATGGACGAGACGTCCGTGCTGTGCACGGTGGTGGCCGAAAAATCTATGCGCCCGGGGCAGGACTTCTTCCCGCTGGGCGTTCACTACATCGAGAAGACTTACTCCGTGGGCAAGATCCCCGGCGGCTTCTTCAAGCGTGAAGCGCGTCCCTCCGAAAAAGAGACCCTGACCTCGCGCCTGATCGACCGCCCCATCCGCCCGCTGTTCCCGAACGGCTTCATGAACGAGGTGCAGGTGGTCTGTACTGTCATGTCTTCCGAGAAGGACATCGATCCGGATATCCCCGCCATGATCGGCACCTCCGCTGCCCTGGCCATCTCCGGCGTGCCGTTCAACGGCCCGATCGGCGCGGCCCGCGTTGGCTTCACCGATGAGGGTGGCTACATCCTCAACCCGACCTACAATCAGCTGGCAGGCAGCAAGCTGGACATGGTCGTGGCCGGCACCAGCGAAGCGGTGCTGATGGTGGAGTCGCAGGCTGCAGAGCTGAGCGAAGACCAGATGCTGGGCGCGGTACTGTTTGCCCACCAGGAAATGCAAACCGTGATCAAGGCGGTGCAGGAACTGGCGGCCGAAGCCGGCAAACCGACCTGGGAGTGGACTGCCGCCGAGGTGAACCAGGCCCTGGTTCAGCAGGTGGAGAACAGCGTCAAGGATGCCCTCGGCGAAGCCTACCGCATCGTCGACAAGGCCGAGCGTTACACCCGCGTGGGTGAGCTGCGTGACCAGGTGGTTACCGAGCTGTGCATCGACGCCGAAGGCGCGCCCAGCGCTGATGACGTCAAGGACGTCTTCAAGAAGATCGAGAAGAACCTGGTACGCCAGCGCATTCTGGCCGGTGAGCCGCGCATCGACGGCCGCGACAACCGTACCGTGCGTGCGATTGCCTGCGAGGTTGACGTGCTGCCCAAGGCCCACGGTTCTGCCCTGTTTACCCGCGGCGAAACCCAGGCTATCGGTGCTGTTACCCTTGGGTCTACCCGTGACGCGCAGATCATTGACGCCCTCGAAGGTGAGCGTCGTGACCCGTTCATGCTGCACTACAACTTCCCGCCCTACTCGGTGGGTGAAGCGGGCCGTATTGGTTTCACCAGCCGCCGGGAAATCGGCCACGGCCGTCTGGCCCGTCGCGGCCTGGCAGCGGTGTTGCCGAAGGCTGAAGACTGGCCTTACACCACCCGCGTGGTATCTGAAATCACCGAATCCAACGGTTCCAGCTCCATGGCCTCTGTCTGTGTAGGCAGCCTGGCAATGATGGCAGCGGGCGTACCGCTGAAGGCACCGGTAGCCGGTATCGCCATGGGCCTGGTGAAGGAAGAGAACTCCTTCGCGGTTCTCACCGACATTCTCGGTGACGAAGACCACCTCGGCGACATGGACTTCAAGGTAGCCGGTACCTCCGAAGGCGTGACCGCCCTGCAGATGGACATCAAGATTGAGGGCATCAACGAACAGATCATGGAGATCGCCCTGGAGCAGGCCCTGCAGGCGCGCCTGCACATCCTGGGGCAGATGAACGAAGTGATCTCCGAAGGTCGCACCATCGTCAACGAGAATGCGCCCAGCATGGCCACCTTCAAAGTGGACCCGGAGAAAATCCGCGACATCATCGGCAAGGGCGGCGCCACCATTCGTGGCATCACCGAGCAAACCGGTGCCTCCGTGGACATCGACGATGACGGTACCGTCAACGTGTTCGGCCAGGACCAGGCGATCCGCAACGCGGCGGTAGCGATGATCGAAGAGATCACCGCGGAAGCTGAAGTGGGCGAAATCTACACCGGCACCGTGGCCCGTATCGTTGATTTCGGCGCCTTCGTGACCATCCTGCCCGGCAAGGACGGCCTGGTACACATCTCCCAGATCGCTGAAGAGCGGGTGGAGAATGTCGAGGACTACCTGAAGGAAGGCCAGGAAGTGCAGGTCAAGGTGCTGGACGTTGACCAGCGCGGCCGCATCAAGCTGTCCATGAAAGAGGCCGCTGAGGATGCCGCGATGGCCTCTGATGACGCCGAGGACGAAGGCGAGGACTTCGCCCAGGCCGCCGAGTAAGTCGCAGGCGGCACAAAACTAGAGGGGACCCGTCGGTCCCCTTTTTTGTGCCCGCCATTCCAGCGTTCCCCGTCCTCCCCGTGAAGGCAGCGGCCTGCGCAGGGGAATCCAGCCGGCATTGGACGGCCCACCGCAGAGGGCGGTGATCGCGGGCGAATCAGGCGGGATCCAGCCCCGGTACCTGCGCGGCCTGTTCTACTGCAAAATCGATAAACCGCCGAATTCGGCCGGGCACTACCACAGCCGCCTGATAAAGGGCCTGCATCGGCAGGGCGCGCCCTTGGTATTGAGGCAGTACTTCAACCACCCGGCCCAGGTCCAGGCTTCGCTGAAAGGCCCATCTAGGCCCCGCGTGAATGCCTGCGCCATCTTCAACGGCTTGGACGATACAGGTAACGGCGTTTATCGTGGTTCCGCCGCTGGTTAACACTTCGTGTCTCTGTCCATCTGGCCCGTATAAAGACAGCGGCCGTTGGCGATGCGCTGCCGAATAGAAAACCATCTCGTGAGCTGAGAGCTGCTCGGGGGATTCCGGCTTGCCTCTGCTGCTCAGGTAGGCGGGCGAGGCAACCAGGACCCGTGGCACCATTGCCAGCCGCCTGGCTCGAAGGCTCGAGTCCTCCAGCACGCCGGTGCGGATCGCCACGTCTATTCCTGAACGTGACAGGTCTACAAAGTCGCTGCTCAGCGTCAATTCGATATCAAGCCCGGGATGCAATTGCCGAAGCTTCAGCAACCAGGCAGCCACCTGCTGCTGGCCGAAATCAATGGGCGCACTGACCCTCAACAATCCCTTAACGGCGTCGCCTTCGCCAGCTGCCTCCATCTCCGCAGCGCGCAGTTGAGGAAGGAGATGCTGCATGGCCTCAAAATATCGTGTCCCGGTTTCAGAAAGGCGGGTTTGCCCCTGCCCGCGTTCCAGCAGTTGGGTATTCAACCTGCGCTCAAGCGCAGTCATACGCCTGGAGACCGTCGAAGCCTCCTGGCCAGCTTCCCTGGCGGCGGAGCGGAGGCTGCCGAGTTCCACCACGCGCAGGAAGAGCTGTATGTCAGAAAAAGGGTCTGATGCAGCCAAAAGAAAGCGTCGTTGCAATTTATGCAACAGCATATGGCGCCTTTGGACACTGCACAACACTAAATGCAACACTTAGTCTGTCTTCAACGCCTGCACTGACGCAGGCCCCAACGAAGAGGATACTCAGATATGAAAAGCATTGAAGACAAGGTAGTGCTGGTGACCGGCGCCTCGAGCGGTCTCGGGAAAGAACTGGCTGAGGCATTGATCGCCGAGGGTGCGTTGGTGGCAGCCACGTTCCGACAGCGCGAGCAGGCTGACGACTTTACCACCCGCAGCTCGGGCCGGGGCCTGGGCGTGGTGCTTGATGTTACGGATGCCGGCGCCGTCGAGCAGGGCGTGGCTGCGGTACGGGAACGGTTTGGACGCATTGACGTGTTGGCGAATAACGCGGGTGCCGGCCTCGTGGGCGCCGTTGAGGAAACCAGCGAAGCGGAAGCCGAGAGACTGTTTGACGTTAACTTTTTCGGCGGGCTGCGCATGGTGAGGGCCGTGCTTCCAACGATGCGGGCCCAGGGCAGCGGTCACATTCTCCAGTTCTCTGCAGTTGGAGGTTTCACCGGAGTCCCCGGCCTGGGGGTGTACGCCGCGGCCAAAGCGGCGACGGATGTGCTTGGTGAGGGCCTCGCCAAGGAGCTCGCGCCCCTGGGTATTGCAACGACGGTGCTGACGATCGGCATCTTTGAAACGGAGTTTGCCGGTCGGTCACTGGGCTATGTCGAGGCGCAGATCCCCGACTATGAGAGGACACCCGCAGGGCAGTTCAGGGGGTTCATCGGCAATCTCCAGGGCCGGCAGCCGAACGATGCAGCTCGAGGTGCACAGGCGATCATACGATTGATGACTGCCGACGAGCCACCGGTGCACGCGGCGCTAGGGGGTGATGCCATCGAAATCATGGAAAGCAAGATGGCAGCGGTGCAACAGGACCTGGAGCGCTGGGAGCACAACGCCCGTTCGACAGCGAAAGCTGCCGCGTGACCCCAGAAGTCTGCGGCAGAAGCTGCAGCCGGTGATAGCGAGGGGGTTCTTGAACCCCCTCGCCAGCATGCGCTGTGCACCTGTTGCCTCGGTTCGCTATTATTCCCGGTCGCATAACAATAATCTGGAGACTTGCGATGGTCCGCATCTTGCTCGCACTGACCCTGGTCGCTCTCGCTGCCTGCAGCAAACAGGCATCGACGCCTGCCCCGGCAAGCGCAGTTCCCTCTGCGGCCGCCGCCGTGGACTCGCCACGCCTGCTGGCCGCTGAAGAGGACACCGCCAACTGGCTCAGCTACGGTCGCACCTACTCGGAGCAGCGCTACAGCCCGCTCAAGCAGGTCGATGCCGACACGGTGGCCGATATGGGCCTGGCCTGGAGCTTTGATTTCAACACCCAGCGCGGCATCGAGGCGACCTCGCTGGTGATCGACGGTGTCATGTATACCACCTCGTCCTGGAGCATTGTGCACGCCCTGGATGCCCGCACGGGTGAACACCTGTGGACCTACGACCCGGAAGTAGACCGGGAGAAAATCAAGCACGGCTGCTGTGACGCGGTGAATCGCGGTGTAGCGGCCTGGAAGGGCCAGGTATTTGTCGGCGTGTTCGACGGCCGCCTGGTGGCCCTGGATGCCGCCACCGGTGAGGTCAATTGGTCGGTGGCCACGGTAGATACCGAGCTGCCTTATACCATCACCGGCGCCCCCAGAGTGATCGACGGCAAGGTGCTGATTGGCAACGGCGGCGCCGAGTACGGTGTGCGCGGCTTTATCTCTGCCTACGACGTCGATACCGGCGACATGATTTGGCGCTTCTACACGGTGCCGGGTAACCCGGAACTGGGCTTCGAAAGTGATGCCATGAAAATGGCCGCCGAGACCTGGAACGGCCAGTGGTGGGAGCTGGGCGGTGGCGGCGGCACCGTGTGGGACGCTATGGCCTACGACCCGGAACTGGACCTGATGTACATCGGCGTCGGCAACGGCACACCCTGGAACCGGGAAATCCGCTCACCTGGCGGCGGCGACAACCTGTTCCTGTCATCGATCGTGGCGCTGCGCCCGGATACCGGCGAGTACGTCTGGCACTACCAGACCACACCGGGGGAAACCTGGGATTACACCGCCACCCAGCACATCATCCTCGCCGATATGGAGATCGAAGGTAAGGTCCGCAAGGTGCTGATGCAGGCGCCGAAGAACGGCTTCTTTTACGTGGTGGACCGGGCCAGCGGTGAACTGATCAGCGCCAACAACTACACCAACGTGACCTGGGCCACCCATGTCGACATGGAAACCGGTCGTCCGGTGGAAGTCGAGGGCGCGCGCTATATCGATTCGCCGTTCGTGGTCACGCCCTCCTACCTGGGCGGCCACAACTGGCACCCCATGTCCTACAGCCCGGATACCGGCCTGGTGTATATCCCGGTATTGGATTTCCCGGCCATCTACGGCCAGGCTGAGGACTTCCTCTACCGCCCCGGCACCGCCAATACCGGCACCAGTGGCGTGGTCGGAAGCCTGCCGGATTCCCAGGCCGAACGCGATGCGATGCGCCCGTTGATGAAGGGCCGCTTACTCGCCTGGAATCCCCGCACCCAGTCCGAGGCCTGGCGCGTAGAGCACAACGG
>JANQGK010000170.1 GCA_028277365.1 Halieaceae bacterium
GCATAATAACGGTGCGCGTCAGGGGGTCTTCCAGCAGAAAGGTCAGGTAGCGCGCCACCCGGTTTCGTTCCCGCTGGCTCCAATCGTCGTACTCATCCAGGCGCGCCATGAGCACAGACTCTTCCACCCGGTCGTAGAAATCCTCGACCACGGCGCTCAGCAGACCCCCCTTGGAGCCGAAGTGGTGGTAGGCGAGACCCTGTGAAACTCCGGTCGCTTTCGCGACCCAGCTCATCTCGAGGTTGCCGTCACCCTCGATCAGCAGCGACTTGGCCGCCGCCAGGATTCTGGCCCGGGTGGCGGCGGGGTCGCGGCGGGGCTTGGTAGCGGGCATGGCGCCTCTCCAGGTCGTGTCACCGCAAACTATAGATCATTATTGAACTGAATTCAATTCAGTGTTCCTGAATACGATCTGCTCCGCCGCCCACCTGGGGAGGCTGCGGACATCGCGTGGCGATGGGAGCTACCGGGGCAGACGCCAGGTTGACGTGGCGGCCTGGGCGGACCGCCAAGGGGGTCCCGCCCAGAGGCCCCGCCACCATCGGCGGGCAGCCCTAGTACGGCAGGAAGTCGAAGGAGTAGTTGACGGTAGTGGCCACCACGTCGGCGGCGTCGAAGCGAATCATGCGGATGCGGGCGAGAATCTTCTGGGTCAGGCTCTCGTCCGCCAGCTCGCTGGACACCAGGGTCAGGGAAGAGATCGCCCCGGAGGGGTCGATCCGCATTTCGAAGACCAGCTTGCCGGCCAGGGTCGGATCCTTGCGCAGGGCGCGGTTGTAGACTGCGAAGATCGCCCCCTTGTTGCGGTCCATGACCCGGCGAATGGACTCGTCGCTGCGACCGCCCAGGCGAGCCGAGGCGTTGCGGTCGCCACGGTCCGCCGCATTAGCGGCTATCGTGCTCTCGACTTTGGTGGTCTCCCGGCCCGACAGAGCTGGGCCGCCGGTATCGCGGCTGAGGTTACCGGTCTGGATACCGCCGCTGCCGCCCCTGGCGGCGCCGGCGATGATCGAGCGCTCGGTCTTGGCCGCCTGGGCCTCACCGCGGCTCATACCGGTATCACCGAGGCTGTCGACGTCGACACTGTCACGCATATCGGCCAGCGCATCCTGGAAGGCCAGTACGCCACTTACGGCCGCCACCTTGCGCGCCTCTTCTACCCGGTCAACGGGCTTCGGTGGCGGCTCCTTGGGTTTCGGTTCCGGCTTGGGTTCCGGCGTTTTCTCCACCGGCTTCTCCACCTTCTTCTCGACCGACTTAGGCGGTGGTGGCGGCGGTGGCAGTTCTTTCTTTTCCAGCACTACTCGCGCCAGGTGCGGCGGCAGGGCCTCCTGCTTCTCGCGACTCAGCTCTTCCACGGGCAGGAAAGGCATGACGATACCGAAGGCCAGTAGGGCCATCAGCAGGTTGCGAAGGATCTTGCGGTAACGCGCGTCTTCCCGTTCCGAAGATTCCCAGGGCAGCTGCAGTTCCGGGGGCACTACGCGCATGGTCATGGAGGTCATAGCTCAGCCTCCCCCTGCCAGCAGCGGCTCGTCGAGCTCGGCCGTGACGGCAGTGTTGACCGCCAGGGTGATATCCCGGTAGTCGCTGTCGGCGCAGGTGGTCATGATGCGCTTGAGCAGTTTATAGGGCATGCCCTGGTCGCCCATGATCACCACCGAGCGGCCAATCTCCTGCTCGCGCTCGGTCATGGCGGGGGCGCGGTCGGCCTGGTAAGCAAGCTCTTCGGAGAGAGCGGCGATCAGGTTGCCGTCCTGGGCCAGCACTTCTGCCACGCCACCCATGCGGCGCCCCTGCACGACGATGTCATCGGGGCTCACCTTGATGGTTAACGCGATGTCGGGTTTCTGATCGGAAACGGACTCGGGCAAGCTGATGTTCTTGTCCGCCTCCAATACCTCTACATCACCGCTGTTAACCATCAGGAAGAACACCAGGATGGTAAAAATATCCATCAGCGACACCAGGCTGAGCTTGGCCTGGGTATGCAGCCGCCGGTGGGAGCGCGCCATGCGCCGCGCCCGCGCTGAGCTCTTCATGGTCCGGTCCCCTCTAATTCCATGGTCGCGTCTGTAGCATTGATAGCGACAGCACCTGGAGAATCGCCAGCGCTGAGCCCTGAACTCGCCCCTCCAAACTCAGAATCGACAGACGCGGATTTGAGCGGTTTTACAGAAGGAGCGTCCCCGAACGAGATCTCCGGGAACAACGCCGCATCCACCACGTCCGTTGCCACCACCGCCTTAAAGGAACGCACCGTGTCCATGGCGCTGATGATGGTCTGGTAGTCCACTCCTTCTTCGGAGAGCAGGGTGATATTGCGCCGCTCAATGCCCTGGTCGCGTAGCTGCCGCTTCACTTCTTGCAGCACCAGGCTCAGCAGGGCGAAGTCGTAGTCGCCTTCGGCGGTCATGGGGATATCCTTGAGCCGGATTCCGCGCGGGAAATCCACCCGCATGGAATCCTTGCGAATCACCAGCTCAACCTGCTGCTGGTCCTCGTCGCCCTCGGCACCGCCGGCGGCGGCGTTCGGCAGGTTAACCTCGATAGCCGCTACCTGTGAAAACACCAAGCTGAGGAGCAGTACCGGCACCAGCACGATCATCAGGTTCATGAACGCAGTGATATCGAGCTCCGCCTCGGTGCGCTGCACGCGCCGTCGCATCTTCATGATCGCTTCCTCATGTGCGGGTCTTGCGGGTTAGAGCCAAAGCCATCGCCAGCGATCAGCTGTCTCCGGTGCGGGTCTTGGCGCGCAGCTGGCTGGCATCCGCCAGCGTGTTGAGCACCTTCACGCCCGCCATCTCGAAGCTATCCACCAGCTCGATGGTCTTGGTCTGCAGCATGGCGTGCAGCAGCAACAAGGGGATGGCGGAAATCAGGCCAAAGGCCGTGGTGTTCATCGCCACCGAAATGGAGCTGGACAGCATGCTGGCCTTCTCCGCCGGCGCCGCCGTGGCCACCGCCGTAAACGCCGCAATCAGGCCGACAATCGTGCCCAGCAGACCCAGCAGCGTGGCCACGTTGGCCAGCGTCGCCAGGTACTGGGTGCGCTTCTCCAGCCGGGGCAGCGCCTCCATCACACCCTCTTCCATGGCCGACTCAATCTCGTCGCGCCGGTTGTTGCTGAGGAAGCGGGCAATCCCCGCCGCCACGATGCGGTACATCGGTACCCGGGAGTCTTTGCCGGCAGTCAGCACCGACTTATACTCACGGCTTTTCAGGGCGGTCATGATGCTGTCAAAGGCCCTGCGGTTGGACGCGCGGGCGCTGGTCAGCACCAGCCAGCGCTCAACCGCGATGGCCAGCCCCACCACCAGCACAATGGCGATGGGATACATGAACGGTCCCCCGTTCTGGAAAAAACGCACTATCAGGTTATAAGTCTCCATGGTCTTGCCCTCAGTCTTGCCTACTGTGGTCTACATCGGCGTCCGCGCTGCCCAATGCCTCGCGGTACTCCAGTTCTCGCACAAATTCATCCCGGTCGACCCGGCGGAACAGGTCATCCGCCAGGGCCTGGGCCGGCTCGTATTCATAATCCCGTGCCTCAGGCGGTTGCCAGGGCAGGATGTACATCACCCGCGGCTGTTCCTGGTTGCCGGTTACCGTGGCGCGTAGCGTCACCACCGGCTCCTGAGCCGCAGCAGCGGCACCGGCCAGCAGCAGCGCCGCCGTCATCGTTTTCTTCATCCTCCCGCTCCCTGTTGTCCGCGCTGCACCACCTGGCCGAACTGGCGCTCCAGCAGCACAATCCAGCCGGCTACCGTGCGATCGGTATTACCGGTCAGCTCCTGGTAGCGGTAGTAGTGCTGCAGAGCCTTGTCGTGCTCACCGCGGTACAGGTCGTACAGCACGCCCAGGTTGCGGTGGGTCTCAGCGTGGTCTGACCACACCGCCAGCGCCTCCAGGTAGACCGCCTCTGCGGCATCGAAACGTCCCTGCTCGCGCAGGAAGATCGCGTACTGGTTGTAGGCCACCAGGTTGCTGGCATTGGCCTCGATAGCGGCCCGGAAATGGGTTTCGGCCTGTTCTGGATCACCCTCGGCAAGGCTCAGCAGGGCCAGGTTGAGGTAGGGCCCCGATAGTTTCGGGTAGTTCTCCACCAGCCACTCCAGGTCGGCGCGGGCAGTATCCCAGTCCTCCGCCGCCATGGCTGCGGTGGCCGCGGCGAAGCGCTGGTGCGCAGCGCTGCTCACCGAGCGGCGTGAATCCAGGTAGGGGTTCTCGGCGGCAATGGCCTCCGCCGCAGCCGCGGGGTCCAGCGGCGCCGAATCTCCAGCATCGGTGGAAGATATCGTAGGCAGCGTCACCGGCACCGGCAGGGCGCTACAGGCGCCCAGCAACAGCGCAAACAACAGCAAGGCGCTACGGGCGATCATCAGTAGATATCCTCACTGTAAGCCAGCTGGCTTTCACGCTTGGCGTAGAGCGCCGGCGACAGGCCGGCCAGGGCGTCGAAACTGCGTTTGATCCAGTCGTCGTACCAGCCTTCCCAGCTGCGGCGCATATTGGCCTCGTGGATGGCAATGGCCTTTTCCTCGAAGGGGTAGGCCTGCTCCTCCAGCAGCAGCTCGTACTGTTCCAGGGCCAGCGCATCCAGCCCACGGGGGCGCTCCGACTCCATCAGGTCGACACTCAGCTGGCGGTAGATCTCTCCCATCCGATAGGTAGCCTGGGAGGCGAAGTCCGCAACGCCGTATGCATTGGTGCGCTGGTAGGCATTGAGAGCGGCATCCATCGCGCGGCGCTTTTTCTTCAGCGACCTCTCCACCGGGTGCGCAAGCTTCACCGCGCGGAAAGCGCTGTAGGCATCCTCTGCGAATACCGCGGAAGCGTTGGCCGCCAGATACAGGGAACGCTCGGTTTGGGCGTCACCAGCGCCGTCGTGGGCGGCCTGGATCTTCTTCAGCCAGAACCGGCGCTTGGACTGCTCGTCCCGGCCATCGTAGATCTCGTTGAGGCGCTGCATGGCCTCCATGCGCGGCGCCAGCGGCTGCTCCCATTCGTGGGCATAGCTGCGGAAGCGGGCGATGGCCAGCTCGGTGTTGCCGGCCCGGTCGTAGTGCTCGGCGCTGAGGTAGAGCATTTCCCGGCTGCGCCCGGGGTCGCTCTCCGACGCCACCAGGGCATCCAGCTCCCGCGCTGCCAGCTCCCACTGCTCGAGCTGTTCGTAGTTGTACACCAGCTTGAGCGGCACCTCCCCTGCCAATGCATCTCCCTTGAAGCGACTGCGGAAATCTTTGAGCAGGGCGTTGGCGCGGGCATATTCGCCGGCGTTCATGAAGTACTGGGCGGCGTCGAACTGGGCCTGGCGCCGGAAGCTGGCAGCCGGGGCTTCCTCCACGACCTGGGCAAACTGTAGCGCGGCGCCCAGGTCATCACCGTCGGCTGCAATCGCCTCGGCGCGGCGATAGAGGCTGGCGGCCAGTCGCTCCACGGTGGCCTCACGGCGCTCATCGGTGGCCGGCATGCGGACCAGCACCTCGCGATAGCCGCTGGCTGCATCCAGGTATTCTTCCATCTCGAACCAGCTGTGGGCGATCACCAGGCTGGCGGGCAGCAGCAGCTCCGGGGCGGGCGCCGGCTGCTGCCGGGTCAGAGTTGCAGCGGCGATGATAGCCAACGAGTAGTCTTCCAGCGCCAACAGGCTGGCAGCGGCGTCATTGAGCACCGCCGCGGTGCGCGGGTCATCGAAGCGGGCGGCGAAGCGCAGCTGGCTGTCTACCTTGCGACGCTGCATTGCCTGCTCATCGTCGGCATTCTCGAGCAGCGGTGTATAGCCGAGGATGGCAGCGTAGCCGGCGTCCGCCGCGCGCTCGTACTCCGGGTAGTCGTAGGCCACCCACTCGTAGGTCGCAACCGCTTCGGCATAGTCGCCGGACTCGGTGCGCACCTCGGCCAGTAGGAAGCCCATCTCCGGCACCCGCTCATCTCCCGGGAAGCTGTCGATATAGAGCTGGTAGTAATCCCCGGCCTGTCGGTAATCCTCAGCGGCGGACTCTCCGCCGGCCTGGGCCAGGGCGTGGTGATGAGTGGCCAGCTCTTCGATATAGAGACTGAGGTTGTCGGCAATCTCCCGCTGCACCTCCACCGCGCTCAGCAGGAAGTAATCGCCGTAGACTCCGTAGGCCGCCACATAGTCGCGCTTTTCTTCCACGATCAGGTCTCGGAATCCGGCCTGCTCATAGATACCGATCACCTTCACGTGAAAGAAAAGCGCGACTATG
>JANQGK010000225.1 GCA_028277365.1 Halieaceae bacterium
TTCGTGGGGCCCGCCGCCCACGGCGATGGTGGCGCCCTGGGAGATGGTCTCCTGCACCAGCGCGTCCACGTCGTTCACCGCGTTCATGTCCACCAAGGGGCCTGCGGTTACGCCGTCGTCCATGCCGTTGCCCACCACCAGTTCCTGGGTGGCCTTCACGAACTTTTCCACGAACTCGTCGTACACCCCGTCCTGCACAAACAGGCGGTTGGCGCACACGCAGGTCTGGCCGGAGTTGCGGTATTTAGAGGCCATCGCGCCTTCCACGGCCTCATCGATATCGGCGTCGTCAAACACGATGAAGGGCGCGTTGCCGCCCAGCTCCATGGAGACTTTCTTTACCGTGGCCGCGCACTGCTCGATAAGGGTTTTGCCCACCGGGGTGGAGCCGGTGAAGGTGAGCTTGCGCACGATGGGGTTGGCGGTCAGCTCGCCGCCGATCTCGCCGGAGGAGCCGCACACCACGTTGATCACGCCGGCGGGAATGCCGGCACGCTGGGCCAGCTCCGCCATGGCGAAGGCCGACAGCGGCGTGGCGGTGGCGGGCTTGATGACGATGGTGCAGCCTGCGGCCAGGGCCGGGGCGGCCTTGCGGGCAATCATGGCGTTGGGGAAGTTCCAGGGCGTTATGGCGGCCACCACGCCCACCGGCTGCTTGATGGTAACGATGCGCTTGTCGGCGGAGGGGCCGGGAATCACGTCGCCGTCCACCCGCTTGGCTTCCTCGCCAAACCATTCGACGAAGGCGGCGCCGTAGGCCACTTCACCGCGAGATTCTGCGAGCACCTTGCCCTGTTCGGCGGTCATGATAATGGCCAGGTCTTCCTGGTGTTCCATCATCAGGTCGTACCAGCGGCGCAGCAATTGGGCGCGGGCCTTGGCGGGCTTTGCCTTCCACTCCACCATGGCAGCTTCTGCGGCCTCGATAGCGCGGCGGGTCTCCGTGGCGCCCACCTTGGCCACCTCGACGATGGTCGCGCCGGTGGCCGGGTTGTCCACCGCCACGGTGGCGCCGTCGTCCGCATCAACCCACTGGCCGTTGATGTAGGCCTGGTGCTTGAGCAGGGAAGGGTCTTTGAGTGACAGGGTCATGCTGGGTACCTCGGGTCAGGCGCGCAGTGTCAGCAGCGGGTCGGTGCTGCCTGCGGGCCGGGCTATGGCTTCAAAAAACAGAGTAAACAACTCGGAGTGAGAGGAAATGCCAAGTTTCTGGTAGATATTCTTGCGGTGTACCTGCTCGGTCTGGGTGCTGATGCTGAGCTCCCGGGCCACCGACTTAGACGGGTAGCCCTTGAGGATCAGCCGCACCACTTCCCGCTCGCGGGGTGTCAGTGTGCTGGAGCCGAACACTGACAGCACCTGCTCCATGTGGGCGTGCATATCCAGTGCCGGCGCCGGCTCCATGTCTTCCACCGGCCAGCGCTGTTGGCGCAGCAGCTCGCTCACCAGTGGTGTCAGGGCCACCAGGGTGTCGCGCTCGACCGCACTGAATACCGGCAATGCCTCGGTGCGCTCAACGGAGATCACCAGCGGCGTGCCCTGGCCGGAATCGCAGATGTAGGCGAGCTGGTCTATGGCGCCGTTGCTGGAGTAGTACAGCTCGAAGAACTCGCTGTCGGTGAACCCTTCTGGCGCAATCTCATCGATATGAAAGCAGCCGCGGCGGCCGCTACGGGCTTGCAGGTACAGCGGGCTCAGCAGGTAGAGGCCGTTGGAGTAGGCGCCGTCGAAGACCGCCCGGTCGCCGGCAGAGAGCTCGTTGGTCAGCACCACCAGCTTGGCGTCTTCCGGGTAGGCCATGATGATGGCGCTGTCGAAGTTCACCGCCGCGCGCAAAAAGGCCAGCAAGCGCGCGCCGAAGTCCTCGCTGCCCAGGGCGGCGAGGGTGTCGGTCAGGCATCGGGTTTGCTCACTGGATAGCTGCGCGATCATCGCGCGGCAGTGTATCACGCGGCCCTGGCTTTCCGCTTTCGCTTGCCGAGCCGGTACTTCTTCAACAGGCCCCGCAGTTGGTCGTAGCTGAGCCCCAGGTCGCGGGCGGTATTGGCCTGATGCTGGTCGTTGGCCTCCAGCGCCTCGCGCAGCAGGCGCTTCTCGAAATCCGCCACCGCGCGGCTGAAGCGCACGGCACCTGACGGCATGGCGGGAGCCGCGGGCCAGGAGGGAGCTGCGGCCGGCTCCGGGAGAGCAGTCTGGGCAGTTGGCGCTCCCCAGTCCTCGAAGGGGGAATCGAAGGGATCGATGACGACCTCCCCCACCGGTTTGTCGGGGTTCCCCCAACGCGAGACTGAGCGCTCCACCACATTTTTGAGTTCCCGCACATTGCCCGGCCAGGGGTATTCCAGCAGCTGCCGCGCGGCGCTTTCGCTGAACCCCTGGAATAGCTCCCAGCCCAGTTCAGAACACATCTGCACGGCGAAGTGGTGGGCCAGCTCCGGCACATCGCTCAGGCGGTGGCGCAGGGGCGGCAGGTGCACTACATCGAAACTCAGACGGTCCAGCAGGTCTTCGCGAAACTTACCCTCGGCGGCCAATACCTTGAGGTTGGCGTTGGTAGCAGCGATTACCCGCACATCCACGGCGATAGTGGTCTGGCCGCCCAGGCGTTCGAACTCACCATACTCGATGGCCCGCAGCAGCTTTTCCTGCAGACCGGTCGACATAGTGCCCAACTCGTCCAGGAACAGGGTGCCGCCGTCGGCACGTTCGAAGCGTCCGCGGTGGGTGCGGGTGGCGCCGGTAAAAGCGCCGGGCTCGTGGCCGAACAGCTCCGACTCCAGCAACTGCTCGGCAATAGCCGCGCAGTTCACCTTCAGGAAAGACCCATCCCAGCGCGGTGACAGATAGTGCAGGCGCTCGGCCGCCAGCTCCTTGCCGGTGCCGCGCTCGCCAATGACCAGCACCGGGCGCTGGATGGGGGCCAGGCGCGAGACCTGCTCAAGGGCCTGGGTCAGGGTCACGCTGTTGCCAATGATTCGCTCGGTATCTCGCATAGGTCGAAATTACCAGAATAAGTGGCTAGTTACACCAAAAAAGTGGTGAAATAAGCCAGAACCTGTCCAGATGCCGTATTGCGAATTCCAATAAATATAATAAAAACAATGAGTTAAAAAGTTGGCACGCGAATTGATATACACATAGCGAGACAACATGAGACATGAATCTTTCCGGCCAAGTGGCAACACACACCAGGCGGCCAACCCAAACGAAGCAGGAATGACAATGACCAACATTGAAGAACGCATCCTGATTTACATCGCACTGGCCGTGGTCTGTGCCTTTGTGGGTGTTTTCGCCGGCGCGATTCTCGGCGGGCTGACCTTCCTGCAGATTGCCGCGGTGATCGAGGCGCTGTTCTGGTTCGGCATGCCGAAACCGGGCGCCTACCAGCACCGGCAACACCGAACTCTTTTCAACCATTAATGCAGCCAGACAAAGACTGAGATAGGGAGCGACATCATGGGCATCTTTTCCCGCATGACCGACATCATCAACTCCAACATTAATTCCCTGCTGGACCAGGCCGAAGACCCGCAAAAAATGATTCGCCTGATCATCCAGGAGATGGAAGACACCCTGGTCGAGGTGCGCAGCTCCTCCGCTAGGGTGCTGGCCGAGCGCAAGGCCGCTGAGCGTCGCCGCCAACAGGTGCAGGACGACATCGTCGCCTGGGAAGGCAAGGCCAAGCTAGCCATCAGTAAGGGCCGCGAAGACCTGGCCCGCGCCGCGCTACAGGAAAAGCAGATCATCGAGGAGGAGCTGGCCACGGTGGAAGCCGAGCTGAAGGCGACCGATGAGCATATCGATCAGCTCAATACCGAGATCGGCCAGCTCCAGCAGAAGCTCACCGACGCCCGCGCCAAGCAGAAGACACTGGTCATGCGCAGCAAGACCGTAGAGTCTCGCATCAAGGTCAAGCGCCAGATGCATCGCGAAGCGCTGGACGAGGCCTTTGCCAAGTTCGACCAGTTCGAACGCCGCATGGACAATATGGAGAGCCAGCTCGAAGCCATGGACCTGGGCCGGGAAGTCACCGACCTTGCCAGCGAGATCGAAGGCCTGGTGGAAGACGAGAAGGTCAACGAGGAACTGGCGCGGCTCAAGCGCGAGATGGGCGGCACCGCGACGCAGCAGAACGCCGACAGCGGCGCTGATAACAAGACCGCTAGCGCGCAGTGAATAACGGGGCGGTCATGGACTGGCCGTCCGCGACTGACTGCCCGCATCTATCAAAAGGGTTTTGGGGGAATCACTAAATGAAATTTTTCGAATTTATGTTTGTGCCGACGATCCTGTTCATGGTGGTGGTATTACCGATCTGGATCACCATGCACTACTCGGCACTGAAGCGCTCCTCGCGCAGCCTGAAACAGGAAGACCGCGAGACCGTGGATCACATCATGGAAACCGTCGACAAGCTGACGGACCGCATCCACACCCTGGAAACGCTGCTGGACTCCGACTATCCCGACTGGCGTCAGCAGCAGGAGCGCAGAGACCACTACAAGACCGAAACCGACAGGAGTCACTGACATGGGACGCAGATATCGCAGACGCACTCGCCACGGCGGCTTCCAGCGCCGCCACCGCGAATACCGCCGTCGCAAGGCCAACGGCTGGGGCATGGGCCTCTACCGCAACACTCGGAACGGCAAGATCGCCGGCGTGTGCGCGGGCCTGGCCGATTACTGGCAGGTGGATACCTGGGTGGTTCGCCTGCTGGCGATTGTCGCCTTCCTGTTCACCGGCACGTTGGCCCTGTGGGCCTACCTGGCCGGCTGGATACTGATGGCGCCGAAGCGGCGCCTGGACGACTACGAGCGCTGGGACGACGAGCCGGTGGAAGAGGTGGAGGAAGTGATCGAGATGGAGTACGACGATTACGAACACGACTACCGCCCGCGCCGCATGTTTCGCTACAGCGACAGCCCCTCGGAGCGCTTGCAGCGCGCCCGGGAGCGGCTCGACGCCGCTCTGGCGCGGGTGTCGGACATGGAATCCTACGTCACCTCGCGGCAGTTCCAGCTCAACAAGAAAATCTCGGAGCTGTAGCAACTTTTCGTTACACGCCGGGTCCATGTACTGAACCCCTCGAAGCTTCCGATTCCCCTGTGATGCTTCGATTCCTGCCCCCGCTGGCGACAGCGGGGGCTTTTTTATGGCCGCGCGGGAACTCCGTTGCCCGGCGCCAGTCAACGCTTCATGGAGTCGGGGAGCAGGATGCAGGGTGCCGGAGAGGCGATCATCGTCGCCTCCGAACCCGAGTGGCGGCGCGCTCCTTCGGTTTTAAGATGGCTGCTGCTGTCGCTGTTGCTGCACGCCCTGTTGGTCTGGTGGTCGCGGGGGCAGCTTTACCTGCCGCGTTCCGAGTCTCCGGTATTCACGCCCCCGATCGAGCTCACCCTGAAACGCTCCGCACCAGAACAGGCTGCAACGGTGCCAGAGCAGCAGCCTCCACCCGCTCCGCCGGTGGCCGAACCTGTGCCGCCGTCACCGGTCCCTGAACAGGCAGCCCCGCAGCCCCCGGCCACCACAAGCCCTCTACTATCGACGCCTCTCGACCTGTCCTTGCCGCCGTTAGTCGACCCCGAATCCAAGGCCGGCACCGACAATGGCGCCACTGTCATGAATGCGGAGTTGCTGGAGCGCCTGCAGCGGGCGCCGCGCCGCACCGGCGTTGAAGCGCGCGTGGAGCGCGGGGCCAGTGGAGACTACCAGGGCGGCAGCTGGGTCGAGTTTATCCGCACCGGTGACGCCTGCTTCCAGGTGGCGCGGGCCAATCCCTTGCTGTCATTCGACTACGACGTCTGGTACCGGGTGTCGTGCCCGTCGGACGCCAGGTAAAGGGTGGCCAACACAGTCACTAGCCATCCGCCCCGGCGACCAGATAGCGGCGACAGCACTGCCCATCTGCCGCCCGTTCATTATTGAGTGTCGTGTTTTTCTCACGCTGCTGACATCCAGGCGTCATGGCCCCGCAATCTTCACCCCGTAGTCTGAAAATC
>JANQGK010000025.1 GCA_028277365.1 Halieaceae bacterium
ACAGCGCTTCCATGGATTCCGAATGGTGTTCCGGGGCGCCAATGCCGCCGCCGTAGGGCGCGCGCAGCACCATCGGGCAGGTGAGTCGGCCGCGGGTGCGGTTGCGCAGGCGGCTGGCGTGGTTGATGAGCTGGTCGAGGCAGGAATACATGAAGCCTGAGAACTGAATCTCCGCTACCGGCTTAAAACCCTGCGCCGCCAGCCCCACGCTGACGCTGGCAATACCGACTTCGGCCAGTGGTGTATCCAGTACCCGCTGATCACCAAACTCGTTGAAGAGGCCATCAGTGGCGCGGAACACGCCGCCGTCCACACCCACGTCTTCACCCAGGACCAACACACCCTCATCTGCAACCATGGCCGCGTGCAGCGCGTGGTTGACGGCTTCGATCAGCGTGAGCTCCGGCACGGTTTACCTCTGCGCCCTGAGGAGGTCGTACTGCGCCCGTAGCGGGGCGGGCAGTTCGGCATACAGGTAATCGAACATGGTGTGCGCCGGCTGCGGCGGCGTGGCCAGGTAAGCCTCCGCGGCGCTGTCGATCTCGGCCTTGCAGGCGGAGATCAGCGTCTCTTCGTCATCGCGACCCCAGCCATGAGCCGCGGTGAGGTAGTTGCGCAGACGCAGCAGGGGTTCGGCGCTCCAGGCGGCACTCACTTCTTCCTCGGAGCGATAGCGGGAGGCATCATCGGCGGTGGTGTGGTCCGAGAGGCGGTAGGTGATCGCCTCGATCAAAGTCGGCCCGCCGCCATCGCGGGCCTTGCCCAGTGCCTGATCGGTGGCGTGGCGCACGGCAATCACGTCGTTGCCGTCTACCTGGCAGCCGTCGAAGCCGGCGCCGATGGCTTTTTGGGCCAGGGTTTCCGCCGCACTCTGGGCCGAGCGCGGCACCGAGATCGCCCAGGCGTTATTGTTGATCACAAACACCAGCGGCAGCCGCCAGGCGCCGGCCATGTTCATGGCCTCGTATACATCGCCCTTTGAGGTGGCACCGTCGCCCAGCGCGCACACCACGGCGCGGTTCTCGCCGCGGAGTTTCACGGCCAGCGCCACCCCGGTGGCGTGGCCCGCCTGGCTGC
The DNA here is from genome assembly GCA_028277365.1 of Halieaceae bacterium. Taxonomy (GTDB): domain Bacteria; phylum Pseudomonadota; class Gammaproteobacteria; order Pseudomonadales; family Halieaceae; genus JANQIO01. The sequence continues at coordinate 1,078 of JANQGK010000025.1, forward strand.
CTATCGGCACATTGACGGGGAAGTCTTCCCGCGGCCCGGCAAAGTCAGAACCGCGCTCGTCACCACCCCAGTACAGCAGCAGCTCGGTCAGGGTCACCCCGCGAATAAACTGGGCGCCCTGCTCCCGGAATGACGGTACAAAGATATCATTGGGCCGCATGGCGTGGCCCAGGCCCACCCCCACCGCCTCCTGGCCCAGGCAGGCAGGATAGGTGCCCAACTGGCCGGTGCGCTGCAGGGTCACCGCGCGAGTGTCGAACTCGCGGGTCAGCAGCATCCAGCGGTACAGTTCTCTAAGCACGTCGGCATCGCGGGCGAACTCGGGCAGCTCCGCAACGGGCTCCCCGTTCGCATCCAGGAAGCGGCTGAAGGTAACTTCGAAATGCGCGACAGTGGCCATCCGGTCATGGTCCCGCCAAAGCGCCCCGGGGCTCAATGACCTGCGTCAACGGAAGCGGGTGATCATTGATACTGTGTGGGCCTTCTTCCTGTATGATGCGCGCCTCGCTCACCGCACAGCGGCCCACAGGGCCAGGAACACCCATGTCATCCGAAACCACGGCAAGCCGCTTTGACGAGCTGGGCCTGCCGGCCCCGCTCATGCGCGCCCTGGAGGAAGTCGGCTACGAAACGCCCTCTGCCATCCAGGCCATGACCATTCCCCACCTGCTGGCGGGCCGCGACCTGCTGGGCCAGGCCCAGACCGGCACCGGCAAGACGGCGGCTTTTTCCCTGCCGCTGCTGGCGCGGCTGGATCTCACCCGAACCGCTCCGCAGGTACTGGTGCTGGCCCCCACCCGGGAGCTGGCCATCCAGGTGGCCGAGGCCTTTCAGCGCTACGCGGCGCATCTCGACGGTTTTCACGTGCTGCCGATCTACGGCGGCCAGGACTACCGCACCCAACTGCGCGGCCTGAAGCGTGGCCCGCAGGTGGTAGTCGGCACCCCCGGGCGCATCATGGATCATATGAACCGGGGTTCACTGAAGCTCGACGCCCTGCAGTGCCTGGTGCTGGACGAGGCCGATGAAATGCTGCGTATGGGGTTTATCGATGACGTGGAGTGGATTCTCAAGCAGACCCCAGAGGCCCGCCAGCTCGCCCTGTTCTCCGCCACCATGCCGGAGGCCATCAAGCGCATTACGCGCAACTACCTGAAAGACCCAGCCGAGGTCATCATCAAGGTCAAACAGACCACTGCCGAGACCATTCGCCAGCGGGTGTGGATGGTCTCCGGCCTGCACAAGCTGGATGCCCTCACCCGCATTCTCGAGGTGGAAGAGTTCGACGGCATGATCATCTTCGTGCGCACCCGTATCGCCACCACCGAGCTGGCGGAGAAGCTCAACGCGCGCGGCTACGCAGCCGCCGCCCTCAATGGCGATATCGCCCAGGCCCAACGGGAGAAAACCGTAGAAGCATTGAAAAAGGGCCGCCTGGATATCCTGGTGGCCACCGATGTGGCCGCCCGCGGGCTGGACGTGGAGCGTATCTCCCACGTGCTCAACTACGACATACCCTACGATGTGGAAGCCTACGTGCACCGTATCGGCCGCACCGGCCGCGCCGGGCGTGAGGGGGATGCCATCCTGTTCGCCTCCAACCGTGAGCGCCGGCTGCTGCGGGCCATCGAAAAGTCCACCGGCAAGACTATCGAGAAGATGGACATGCCCAGCGCCGAGGATGTGTCCGACACCCGCGTCAAACGCTTCAAGGCGCGTATCTCGGAAACCCTCGACAGCAACGACGACCTCGACAGGTTCCGCACCCTGGTGGAGCAGTACCAGCACGAGTACGGGGTGCCGGTGATCGAAGTCGCCGCCGCCCTGGTGGCCATGGCCCAGGACAAGCAGCCGCTATTCGCGAAGGAGAAGCTGCGCAAGAGCCCGGAGCGCCGGGCCGAGGAGCGGGAGAAACGCCGCCAGAAGGAAGGCTCCCCGGTACCGGAAGGCTCGCGCCGCCCCGGCCGCGACGAGCGCGAGGTGCCCCGCCCCGACAAAGGCATGGTGCGCTACCGCATCGAAGTGGGTTACGACCACGGCGTGAAGCCCGGCAACATCGTCGGCGCCATTGCCAACGAGGCGGAGATCGACTCCGAGTATATTGGTCGTATCGAAATCTACGACGACCACGCCACGGTCGACCTGCCCGAGGGCATGCCGAAGGAGGTTTTCAACCACCTGAAGGGGGTCTGGGTATCAGGCCAGCGGCTGCAAATCTCAAAGGCGGATTCCAAGCGTGCACGGGAACGGGACATTCGCGGTGGCCAGGGCGACGGCAAGGGTTCCGGGGCCAGCAAGCCGCCGCGCAAGAAGGCACCGGCCGGCAAACCGCGCGCCAAAAAGCGCCCGGCGGTGGCGGCTCGCAAGAAGAAACAGCCGAAATAGCGGTTATTCAGGTTCCCGCCGAATCGCCAGCCTGATAGCTTGATTCCCCCATTCGGGACCCCCAGCAGATACTCCGGAACACTTTCGGCTACGACGCCTTCCGCACGCCCCAGGGCGAGATCATCAAGACCGTAGTAGCCGCTGGCGATGCCCTGGTGCTGATGCCCATGCTCGCGGGTGTCGCTGATTCGCGCCTGAGATCTTCACTCGGGCTGGCGATTCACCGATGTTACGTGCAAACTGATCTCTAAAGTGATGGACAGGTGCGCTGTTATGGCGCCCTACAGAAGGGCACGAATCACGTGGTAGCGCCTCATTCCAGGCCGGCCCCCGGCCGGGTATGCAGTCTCTCAACCAAACTCCTTTATTCGGCACTGGTCTTCGCCTTCCTGGCCGGCTGCAAGATTCAGCTGCAGGCGCCGCCGGGTACGCGGATCGTCGCTGACTCCGGCCGCCACGAATGCCCCGGCGGTCAGGTGTGCACCATTGATGTGGGAAACTTTGCCTTTAACGAAACCTTCCGCCTGGAGACTGCCCCTGGCATGTATGCCGATGCCTGGGCCGCAGGGCCTGGACACCTCTGCGGCAACACTAGCACACCCTGCCGGATTTCCCCTGGCGTATTAGAGGGCAATGCCACATTTCTGGATTTTCTTGCCACCTCCCAGCTGGTGTTCCCGATCCGCGGCGAAGCGCCGACCGCCGATGCACGCGCCGGGGAAACAGAGACCTTCGCGCCGTCATTCAGGGCGCAAAATACCGTCTCAGTGCTGAATCAAGAAAACTACGGCGCTATTCCGCTGTCGATGGCATTAAGCGAGATCGTGCTTGGTTTCACACGCACCGTGGTGCAGCGCGGCGTTGAGAGGATGCGCTCGCCCGCCGCGGCGGAATATTCCTGCAACGGAGAAGGCAGTATCTACTCGGAACTAGAAGACCGGGACGAGTCCCTGACCGCCTCTCTCGGCGACGTTTTGCACGTGGAATTCCTGGATTGCCTGGACCCCAACCTGGACCTCTACCTGAACGGCAGCGTGACGGTCACGTTATACGACCTCGCTATGGACGGCGAAAGCATCAAGCTGGAAGGGGAAATCAACTACCGCAACGGAATCAGCTACTTCGATGCGCGCTCGGGTGAGAACGCCGACATTACCGGCGCCCACAGCTTCCGGTACGCCATCGGCAACCAGGCTCGCAATCCGCGGGGCGGCGGTACTGGCGGCATGGTACTGGGCGCCTACGCGGTCGGCTCCCAGTCCACGACCATAGGCAACCGTTTCGCCCCTGAGGTGCTCAGCGATTATTCACTGACAAAGTATGCACAAGGCACCGGTAGCAACGAGGCCGTAGTCGATGCCGCCATGCAAATCCAAAGCACGGTCCTTGGCGGCAGAACCAGCTGCGCGAGCCACCAGCTGCGCGCCTACAGTGTTGGCACACAGATCTGTTTCGACCGCACGGGGGCGGCGATACGCATGACCGTGCCGGGGCGTGAAGTCGAGCGGATGCAACAACCCGGAGGCAGTTTCCAGGCGACGGGGCTCTACGTTTCCCGCTTCGGTGAATTCCTGCGTAACTCCTTGTTCGACGGCATTGACTCGCGCGACTATCCCTCAACCAACAGCGGTATTGGGTTTACAACTCTGGCCCTGGCGGCAAACGATGGCGTATACGACGCCGCGCGAGGCCGTGTGCTGTTTGCTCGATCCAGCGCCAGCTCGGGTGCTGCACTTGTAGCCTACGATCTCAACAGCCTGTCTGCTGAGGTGGCGCTAGAGCTCAGCGATACGCCTTCACACATGGTGCTGTCCCATGACGGGCAGTTCCTGCATATGGCCTTTGAGGCGGCCGCCCGCATCGTCACCTATGACTTGGCGAGCCTGCAGGTACGACACAGCTACCGGTACCATGGTGGTGGCACCATCAAGAGCCTGGTTCCCTCCCCGGTCGACAGCAGTGAGTACGCCTTTTCCCAGCGCTGGGAGTCCGCAAGCGACCGGCCTTACGGCAGCGTCGAGACCACCGTGGTGCGCAACGGGAAGGCCCTGGGTGGCACCTACAGCAGCCTCAACAGCACCTACAGTCGCGACAACCCTGAGGAAATCGCCTACACCGGCGACGGCGCGGCCCTGATCGGCCGCAATACGAGTTCTCTGCCTGCCGCCGTCACCCGGATGGCGCTGGGAAGCAACGGCATTGAGAGCCTGCAGCTCACACGCCGGCGCCTGGGGCAGCAGCTGGCCACCGTGGGCGACAAGCTGTTCGACACCGCCGGCATGTATTCGAGCCCTAATGTCGATAAGGTCGCCAGTTTTTCAGGTTGGCCCGGGCAGGCCTACTCGATTGAAGATAACGCGATCTATGTGCTGAGTTTCAATCGGATCAGGCGCTACCAACTGGACAACCTGCGGCTGGTCGGCCAAGGCGATTTGTCAATCAGAGACGTGACCAAGACGGTGCCCGCTGGCGACTATCTGTTCTTCCTGCAGGAAGATCAGGTATTGCGAATGACCAAAGCCGACGTCCCAGCCACATCTGAGACTGCCTGCGCAGGCTTTACTGGCGTGGACGAGCAGGGGCATCGCGTATTTGATTGCGGCATCGAAGACGTGGTCTACCACGCCACCACCAATAGGCTGATTGCCGGCAGCGGGCGAAACGGCGGCCAGCTCGGCAATAGCATACTGATACTCAACCCACAGACGCTGGACGTTGAGCAGGCCATTCCCACCGTCATGGAGCCCTACAAGATCGCGCTCTCCGGCAACGGGCGCTTCGTGTATGCCCTCGACCGCGACGCAGAGCACGTGGCAAGGGTTGACCTGCAATCTGAGACAGTCGACTTCATCCCCGTCAATCCCTTCGAAGCCGGTTACTATCGCAACCGGCCGGATGCCCTCTACCCATCGCCCGTTGAGCCGGATACCGTCGTACTGGAACTGGGCAACAATACGAGCTGCTCGTTCGAAGCGTTCGTGGTGCTGCGCGGAGGGGTGCGACTGCCGACAGAGATCACCCGTGAGGAAGTGGACCAGCTAGCTGGCTACCCCAGCTACTGCGACTTGGACATGGGGGCATTTGACGACGACGGCAGCTTCTATGGCTATTTCCCGATCGGAACTTATAACACCACGTTGGTGCCTACCGTAATCTCTGACGAGGGCATTGCCATCGCCAACGCGGTGGGCACCGATACCACAGAGCGTCATAACTTCTTCGAGTATGCCATCAGCGACGGCCGGCTGTTTAACGACGACGGCAGGGTGACAGATCTCGGAAGGTTTAACTGGAGAAGTACCTTCAGCAATGAAGCGATCAATGGAGGTGGCACCGCCTACTACGACGTGAAAGAGATGTACGCTGAGCCACGAGCGCGGCGCCTCCACTTCCTGGGCCTGTCGCGCAGCAGCAACGCGCGCATTTACACCCATGACATGGATAGCGGTGCCCTGCTATCCACCATCGACTACGGGGGGGATACCCGGGCACCGTGGTGGGAAAGGCGTCATGTTGTTGTAACGCCCAGTGATATCGGCCTGTTGGTCAACGATAGCCAGTTGCTCAAACTTGCCCCGCGCAACGACTAGCGGTCGCTCAGCCACACAGCGTTGACCTGGGTACACTGGGACGCGGAGAACGAAGTCGGCACAATAGGTGTTCACTGCGGTTCCCGCCATAGGGTCTGCCTGTAAGGCTCACTGCCCCACGCGGCACCCACAGCTGGCCTATTGCCGATAGAGCCTGGCAATCAGCGCAAGGGTCAGCAGTCCAATCAGCAGTATGCCGATCCACATCGGCTGCATCGCACTGTCGATG
>JANQGK010000100.1 GCA_028277365.1 Halieaceae bacterium
CCACCACCACGGCGGCCGACGGCACCTTCGGCCTGGAGCTGCCCCGCGGTGAGCAGGATATCTCCGTCAGCGCCTCAGGCTTTGCGGCTGCCAACCTGAACAACGTCCGCATCTACGCCAACGTGGGTGTTGCCGCCGAGGTGGAGCTGACCGGCCAGCGCGCGGTTGACCTGGGTGTGGCACCGCCTCAGCTTGAAGAAGTTTTTGTGCTGGGTACTTTTAACCCGACCGAGACCGCCCAGGGTACGGAGCGCTACGCCACAACGATTACCGATGCCCTGGACCTCGAGCAGATCACTCGCGCCGGTGACAGCGACGTGGCTGCGGCGCTGGTGCGCATCGTGGGCGTGTCGGTGGCGGAAGACAAGTACGCCACGGTTCGCGGCCTTGATGGCCGTTACATTTCCGCCACGCTGAATGGCCTCCTGATGCCTTCTACCGATCCGCTGCGTCGCGACGTGCAGCTGGACTTGTTCCCGTCCAATATCCTCGGGGGGCTGGAGATTCAGAAGACCTTCTCCCCGGAACAGCTGGCCACCACCACCGGCGGTAGCGTGAAGATCACGACCCTGGGCCTGCCGGACGAGCGCATCCACAAGATCGGCATCAGCTCGGCTTATAACTTTGATTACACCGGTGACGACGTTGTTTCCTACCGCAGCTCAGAGACCGATAAGTTCGGCTGGGACAACGACCTGCGCGACCTGCCCGGTGGTGTATTGGAGGCCACCAACGGCGCGCGTCAGCTGACCGTCTGTCCGCCGGAGCTGGACCCGTCCTGTACTTCCGAGCTCGACGCTGCCCGCCTGGCGGTGCAGTTCCAGGATGACTACAACGTGGAGGACCGTCAGGCCAAGCCGGACTTCGGTGTGTCCTGGGCCTTTGGTGATCGCTACCAACTGGGCGAGGGCGATTTCGGCTTCTACGCCGCGGCCAACTTCTCCAGCGAGACCAGGGATCGCGGCACTGCGGACCTGAACGACGCCCTGGATATTGTCGGCCAATACAACCGCAGCACGGAAAGTACGGCTTCCAGCGCCTATCTGGTGGCCGGCTATGAATTCCGCGAGGCCGACCAGATTCTCAGCAAGACCATCTACCTGCACAATTCCGATGACACGACCCGTTTCGAGACCGGCTTTGACACGGCGGAAGATAACAATGAGCAGCGGGTGATTCTGGAGTGGGTGGAGCGTGACTTTTTCTCGCAGCAGTTCAGTGGCTTGCACGATATCTACCTGTTCAACGAGACCCACACGCTCGACTGGAATATTGCCTACTCCCGCACCGAGCGCGACGAGCCCGACCGGCGTCAGTATCGCTACATTAACGACCAGCTTGCGCTGTCGGCATTCGAACGTCGCTGGTCCGACCTGGAAGAGGAAAGCTATGACGCGGTGGTGAACTACACCATCCCGGTCAACTGGACTAATAACTTGTACACCGAGTTCAAGGTAGGCGGACTGTACTCCGACAAGGAGCGGGAAGTGGAACTCTACCGCTTCGGTATCCGTGCAGGCTCACGCGCCGACGAGCTCGATTTCTCGGTAAACGCCAACCTCGAAGAAACGCTGTCCTACAACAACGCCGCCATCGACGGCTGGCGCCTGGGCACCAACACCACGTCGACCGACTCTTACAACGCAGACGAGAAGTACACCGCGGGCTACATCGTCGCCAATACCGATATCGGTGAGGCCTGGACTGTCTCCGTCGGCGCCCGCTATGAGGATTTCGAGCAGGAGCTTGAATATCCGAACGACCCCGAGGCAGGCAACCTGCTGGAAGAGGACGACTTTTACCCTTCCGCCAGCCTGACCTATCGCCTCGGCGAAGACTGGCAGTTCCGTCTCGGCTACTCCGAAACCGTGTCTTATCCCGGCCTGATCGAGCGTGCCGAGTCGCTGGTCTTTGATCCGAACACCGACGACCCGATCTTCGGTAACCCCGACCTGGTGGTGTCCAAGATCGAGAACTACGACCTTCGCATCGAGTACTACTTCTCTACCGACGAAAGCATCTCGCTGGCGTACTTCCAGAAGGACATCGAGGACCCGATCGAGCGAACCGTACCGGACGCATCGGGTTCTGCTGCCAACAACGGTATTACCTTTCGCAATAACGAAAGTGCAGATCTCGAAGGTGTGGAACTCGATGCCTACAAGGTCGTCTGGGATGACGGTGATCACCTGGTATTCGTCGCCGGCAACATCACCTACATCGATTCCGAGGTGGAGCTGACGGAAGACAGCATCCGCCTCGAGGGGTCCGATTCGATTGGTCGTCAGCTGCAGGGCCAATCTGAGTGGTTGGGCAACCTGCAGATTGGCTACGACCATTATCCGACCGAGCAGAAGCTCACGCTGCTTATCAACTACTTCGACGACCAGATTTTCCGGGTCACCCGCGGCGACAATGTGGGCCCTGAAGAGCTGGCCGGCCGAACCCTGGTCGATCTCAACTACGAGAAGCTGTGGGGTGAGGCGCTCACGTTCAGGTTGCAACTTAAGAACCTGACCAACGAGAAGTTTGAGTACCAGCGGGATGGGGTGGCGATCGAAAGCTTTGAAGAAGGCACTTCGGTCTCCGCAAGTTTCAGCTACGAATTTCTATAACCGATAACTTAGGAAGAGTCCTATGTTGCATAAAACACTCCTACTCTCATTCCTGGCTGCTCTGCTGACTCTGGTCGGCTGTAGTGATGGCGACCAGGGCGACACTGTCACGATCACCAATGAGTTTGATGATGATGGCGGCGGCGATGGTGGCAATGGTGGTACCGGTGATTGTGAGGGCTTCACGACCACCAGCTTTGCCACCTGCCAGGAACTCTCCGGCGGCGGCGCCGCCGGTACGCTGAGCGGCACGGTAGACGAGAACTACACCCTCAGTTCCGACCTGCAGTGGCGCCTTAGCGGCACCGTAACGGTGGGTACCGGCAACCAGACGGTGGCTTCCGATGCCGACGTGCAGGCCATCAAGGACGCCGGCGTGGTGCTGACCGTTGAAGCGGGCACCGATGTGCGCGCCTTTGACGATGGTTCGCTGCTGGTCACCCGGGGTTCCCAGCTGGTCGCCAACGGCACTGCATCCAGCCCGATCACCTTCTCCAGCCTCGACTCCGACTTTAACGGCCTGGGCGAGTGGGGTGGCGTCATCATCCAGGGTTTCGCTCCGCAATTCGGCGCGGGCGGCACCGGCGCCTGCTTCGGCGCCGGCACGTTCTGTAACGTCGAGGGTGAGGGTGGTACCGATATCTCTGTATATGGCGGCAACGAGCCCGACGACAGCAGCGGTTCACTGCGCTACGTGCGCATCGCCGAAGGCGGCCTGGTGGCCGGCCCGAACAACGAGATCAACGGTCTGACGCTGCAAGGTGTCGGCTACGGCACGGTGCTCGAGTTCATCCAGGTGCACAACAACCTGGACGACGGTATCGAGTGGTTCGGTGGCACCGCCAGCGTGCGCTACGCGGTCCTGACCGGCAACGACGACGACGATATCGACTTCGACGAAGGCTTCCAGGGCAACATCCAGTACGCGATAGTCGTGAAGTCCGATAACGCGGCGCCGGTAGGCTCTAACGACCCGCGCGCTATCGAAGCCAACTCTTCCGATGACGAGTACGTGCCCGAGACCGAAGCGGTGATCGCCAACGTCACCATCCTCGGCGGCAACGTCAACAACTCCGATGCGGGCCGACAGCCGGGGATGCGCCTCCGCGGTGCGGTTACCACGGATATCTACAACACGGCGGTGCGCGAGTTTGATCGCGGCTGTATCCGCATTGACGATGCCAACACCGACGGCGCAGGTAACATCGTGCCCTCGGTGGTCAACCTGACCAACGTCCTCAACGACTGTGACAGTGGCATCTACGACGGCTCGTCGCGCGGCCCGGCTGACAGCGAAGTGAATGTACTGAACACCGGCTGGACCATTAGCGGCACTTACGCCATCAACGAAAGCGAAGCCGTGCTGGCGTCTGCGCCGACCATCAACGCCGTCGACAATGGCGACAGCTTCGTATTTGACCAGACGGCCTACATTGGTGCGGTTGACCCGGCTGCTGCCACTGGCTGGTGGGAAGGTTGGATCATCCCGGGTTCCCTGGAGAGCACCCCGCCTGATGAGTCGCCCGCGTTCGTTTCTTGCGATCTCGACGCGACTACGCCGAGCTGCACCATTACCGGCACCATCGACCAGGATTACACCTTTGTCCGCGGTGTTCAGTATCGCCTCAGTGGTGAGGTGATTGTTGGTGACGGCAATCAGTTCATCGGCAGCCAGTCTGACTTTGATCGTGTGGTTGCCTCCGGTGTCACCCTGACCATCGAGCCGGGCGTTGATGTGCGCGCCTTTGACGACGGTTCACTGCTGGTGACCCGGGGTTCCAGGCTGATGGCGGTGGGTACCGCAGCCAGCCCGATCACCTTCTCAAGCTTTGCTGACGAGGACTTCGACGGCCTCGGTGAGTGGGGCGGTGTGATCATCCAGGGTTTTGCACCGCAGTACGGTGCCGGCGGTACCGGCGCCTGCTTCAACACCGGCGAAGTCTGGTGCAACGTTGAAGGTGAAGGCGGCACGGTCATCGGTCGTTACGGCGGCAACGTGCCCGGCGACGACAGCGGTATGGTTCGCTACGTGCGCATCGCCGAGGGCGGCCTGGTGGCTGGTCCGAACAACGAGATCAACGGCTTGACCATGCAGGGCGTGGGTCACGGTACCACCATCGAGTACGTGCAGGTTCACAGCAACCTCGACGACGGCCTCGAGTGGTTCGGCGGCACGGTGAACGCTCGCTACATAGTCCTGACCGACAACGACGACGATGACATCGACTTTGACGAAGGCTACCAGGGCAACATCCAGTTCGGCATTGTGGTCAAGTCCAACAACTCTGCACCGGTGGGCAGCAACGACCCGCGCGCTATCGAGGCGAACTCTTCTGACGACGAGTACGTGCCCGAGACAGAAGGCGCCCTGGCCAACATCACCATCATCGGTGGTCAGGTCAACAACGCCGGCGGCGGCCAGCCCGGTATGCGCCTGCGCGGCGCCCTGACGACCCGGATCTACAACACTTCCGTGTCTATGTTCGACACCCGCGGTTGTATCCGTATCGACGACGCCAACACCGACGGCCTGGGCACCATCGAAGTATCCACGGTTGAGCTGTACAACGTACTCGGCGACTGTACTGCCGGCTACTACGACGGCTCCTCTCGCGGTCCGGCCGATGTCGAGAACAATGCCGGCGATCCGAACGGTGTGGTAACGCCGCTGACGGTTGACGCAGCCTACGCGCTGGAGCAGCCCGAAGCGCTGGTTACCCCGCCGATGTTCATGGCGGTTGATAACGGCTCCGGCTTCACCTTCGAAGTGACCGACTACGTCGGCGCTGTCGAGCCCGGCACCTCCGCTGCCGACGCCTGGTGGGCCGGCTGGACTCTTCCGGGCACGCTGTAAGCCCGCGGAGCGCGCCCCCGGTGTAAGGGGGCGCGTCACCATACCGCAGATCAGCGCAATACGATCTAGTGGTGTGTCCTCTGTGACCCCGGCCCAGGCCGGGGTTTTTTGTGCCTGCGGATTGTGTGCGTGTGCGCCGGCTTTACTCGATTACCGAAGGCCAGTCGTCAGGCGTGACGAAGCAGCGTCGCTGCTCGCGGCCGTCCGGCCCGCAGGCAGCCAGCTGCAATGGGCGCCCACCCGTGCCTAGCTGATTCTCCAGCAGTTCAAGCAGGTCCTGTGCAGATTGCTCGCGGCCGCCCTCTACAAGGTACGGCGAAAGCCAGCGGTGGCGTGGAATTGTCTGCCAACTCCAGGCATCTCCGGGCAGGGCGTCGAGCTGCATGAACTGCGACAGGTGGTACCAGGCTCGCAGCGGGTTGTGCGGATTGTGGTAGTCCGGCGCCGGGTGGGGGGCCTGTGGCGCGAACAGGTAGCCCTTGATATCCACCAGGCTTACCCAGTGTTCCACGCCGATCCCGCGCAGCGTGTCCCGGGCGGCGGGGTGCTCACCCAGGCGACTCTGGTGTGCGGTGAGGTGATGCAGCTTCTCATCCAGCCGGTCGCGCTGACCCGGTCCCAGCCACAGCGGCGAACCCGGTACACCGAGGTAAAACTTGACCGCGAGTTCCAGGTGCACGTGAGTTTTACGGCGCCGGCACCAGTAGATGCAGTCGAATTCGCCCACGGTGCGGCGGCCGTCCTGTACGCGGAGGTTGTGGGCCAGCAGTTCGCTGTCGGGATCCCGGCTCAAGAGGTAGTGCCACAGGCGTTCATAGTAGAGCCCCAGCCTGCCGTCCGGGGTATCCCCCAGGAAGTCGCGCAATTCACCGGCGTCGGCGTCCAGCCGGTCCAGGTGGTCGCACCAGAAGTCGTTGAACGCAAGTCCCGCACCCTGCAGGCCGGGGCCTTGCATCAGCAGAGGGGAAAACCCTGCCCAGGCCAGGTCGCGTACAAATGGATCACGGTAGAAACGCCCGGGCATTGAGACTCCCCGCCAAATGACTGCGTATAATAGGCGGATGCCAAACAGCTTTTCAAAAATTGGGCTGATCGGTCGCGGCCGACATGAAAGCTCCCGCGAGACCTTGCAGAGCTTGCTGGCACTGCTGTCCTCCCGTGGGCTTCAGGCCTATATCGAGCCGCGACTCGCCAAGCTGTGCCCCGACTGCGCCGCCACCGAGGCGGGCCGAGATGAAATCGGGGAAACCTGTGACCTGGTGATTGTGGTGGGCGGGGATGGCAGCATGTTGAGCGCCGCGCGCACCATGGCCCGTCACAATACGCCCCTGCTGGGGGTCAACCGTGGGCGGCTGGGTTTTCTCACCGATATATCGCCGGACGAGATCGATGTCCGGGTGTCGGAAGTGCTGGATGGCGAGTACGTGGCGGAGGAGCGTTTCCTGCTGGACGTAGTGGTGCTGCGGGATGGAGAGGTGATCGGCCGCGCTGATGCCCTAAATGATGTGGTCGTGAACTCCGGCACCTCGGCACAGATGATCGAGTTCGACCTGCACATCAACGACACTTTCGTCTACCGGCAGCGGGCCGACGGCATGATCATCTCCACGCCCACCGGCTCCACGGCGTACTCGCTGTCCGGCGGCGGACCGATTATGCACCCGTCACTGGATGCGCTGGTACTGGTGCCGATGTTCCCGCACACCCTGAGCAGCCGGCCGATTGTGGTGGACGGCGACAGCCGCCTGCGACTGGATATTTCGGAAGCCAACAGCATTCACCCGCCGGTGACCTGTGACGGGCAGGTCAATATGACGGCGCGCCCCGGAGATGCCGTCGAAATTTACAAGAAGCCCCACCGCATGACCCTGATTCATCCGGTCGATCACAGTTTCTACGCCAGCTGCCGCGACAAGTTGCGCTGGGGGAACCCGCTGGTGGAATAGACCGAACACCCTGAGCCGTGCCACATACCTTCAATAGCCCTCGCGAGCTCGTCAGAGCAGTGCCGGTCACGCTGGCACTGATAGCGCTCAGCGTGGCCGGTTTTCTCCTGTACTACCTGGGCGCGCCGATCTCGTGGATTTCCGCGCTGACCTTCCAGGCCTTCAGCATTGAGGGCAGGGAAGTGGTGTTCTATTCCAGCCCCGGCGAGTACTGGCGGGTGATCACGCCGATCTTCCTGCATTTTGGCTGGCTGCACATCACTTTCAACAGCCTCTGGCTGTGGGAACTCGGCGGCCTGGTGGAGCAGCGCCTGGGGGGCGGCTCGCTGCTGGTCCTGGTGCTGCTGTGCGGCGGCGGCTCGAATCTTGCCCAGGCCTGGTACAGCGGCCCCTCCCTGTTCGGCGGCATGTCGGGCGTGGTCTATGCGCTGCTCGGTTTCTGCTGGGTGTACAATGCGCTGCTGCCTGAAGGGCGGCTCTGGGTGCCGCGGCCGATCATAGCCTTCATGCTGATCTGGCTGGTGTTCTGCATGGTGGCCCCCACGGAGCTGCTGGGGATCGGCAGTATTGCCAATGCCGCCCACCTGGGCGGACTGCTGTTGGGTTGCCTGCTGGCGGGACTCCTGGCTTTGCGGCGCCGGTGGCTGAAAGCCTAGTACAGCAGTTTTCATGAAGAGGACGACTGAATTGAAGTACCAGGACCTGGTAGAGCAGATCACTCCGGAACTCTACGCCAGCTTTAAGCGTGCGCTGGAGCTGGGACGCTGGCCGGATGGGCGGCAGATGACAGCCGAGCAGCGCAGCCACTGCATGGATGCGGTGATCGCCTACGACCGGCTGCACCACGCTGAGGAGCAGCGGATCGGCTACATCGATCGCGGTCGCAAGCAGGGGGCCTGGGAAGCACGCAGCGGCAAAGCGCCGGCGGGCGACGCCGAGCAGCTGCTGCGCTTTGCCGATCAGCAGGAAGCAGATGGCGACAGGGGAGATGCAGAATGAGTGTACAGCTAGCCGAGGGCCAGCTACGCAAGATGGTCACCGAACACGCCGATCCCGTGGTCTATGAGATGCCGCTGGGAGAGGAGCGAGTGGGTATGAACGCGCTGCTCGGGCAGCGCCTGGTGCTGGAGTACCTCAGCAAGATCAGCTGCGTTCACTGCGGCCGCAATACCAACAAGAGCTTCAATCAGGGTTACTGCTATCCCTGTTTCACGCGCCTGGCCCAGTGTGATTCCTGCATCGTCAGCCCTGAGAAATGCCATTACGATGCCGGCACCTGCCGCGAGCCGGAGTGGGGCGAGGCCAATTGCATGATCGACCATGTGGTCTACCTGGCCAATACTTCGGGGCTGAAAATCGGCATCACCCGCGCTACTCAGGTGCCCACCCGTTGGATGGACCAGGGCGCGATCCAGTCCCTGCCGATCTTCCGCGTACAGACCCGGCATCAGTCCGGGCTGGTGGAAGTGTTGTTCAAAGACCACGTGAATGATCGCACCAACTGGCGCGCCATGCTGAAAGGGGAGGTGGAGCCGCTGGCCCTGGCCGAGGAACGCGACCGGCTGTTCGAGCTCACCGAAGCAGGCATCGCCGACCTGCAGGCGCAGTTCGGGCTGCAGGCGGTGACGCGTCTCGAGCACGACCAGGACTATGAATTCAGCTATCCGGTGTCGCAGCATCCCAGCAAGGTCACGTCTTTCAACCTCGACAAGAATCCGCGGGTGGAAGGGGAGCTGCACGGCATCAAGGGCCAGTACCTGATCTTCGACACCGGTGTCATCAATATGCGCAAGTACGGGGGCTATCATCTGGCCCTGCACGCAGCCTAGGAACTCAAGCGAATGCGAGACGCACAACCCAACGCCATTTACCTCAAGGACTACCAGCCGCCGGCCTACCTGATCGACGAGACCCACCTGGATTTCCAGCTCGACGAAGAGCAAACCCTGGTGGATTCCCGCCTCAAGCTGCGCCGCAATCCGGCCGCCCAGCCCGTCGAGGTGCTGGAGCTGGACGGCGCCGAGCTGGAGCTGGTGGTGATCGAGATCGACGGCGAAGCGCTGGCGGACGGCGCCTATAGCGTGACTGAGGACAAGCTACACCTGCTGTCACCGCCGGAGCAGTTCGAGCTGCGCTGCGTCACGCGCATCGCACCCCAGGACAATACCTCCCTCGAAGGGCTCTACAAGTCGCGCACCATGTTCTGCACCCAGTGCGAGGCGGAGGGCTTTCGCAAGATCACCTACTACCTGGACCGCCCCGATGTGATGAGCGTGTTCACGGTGCGTCTGGAGGCTGACGCCGAGCGCTACCCGGTGCTGCTGAGCAACGGCAACCTCGTCGACAGCGGAACCGCCGGCAATGGCCGCCACTGGACGAGTTGGAACGACCCGTTTCCCAAGCCTTCCTATCTGTTTGCGCTGGTCGCCGGCGAGCTCGAACAGGTTACCGACAGTTTTACCACCGCCAGTGGCCGAGAGGTGGCGCTGCACATATTTGTGGAAGCCAAGGACCTGGACAAGTGCGACCACGCCATGCGCTCACTGAAGAACTCCATGCGCTGGGACGAAGAGATATTCGGCCGAGAGTACGACCTGGACGTGTTCAATATTGTTGCGGTGGATGATTTCAATATGGGGGCCATGGAGAACAAGAGCCTCAATATCTTCAACACCTCCTGCGTGCTGGCGCACCCGGATACCACCACCGACCAGGCTTTCCAGCGGGTAGAGGCGGTAGTGGCCCACGAATACTTTCACAACTGGTCCGGCAACCGGGTGACCTGCCGGGACTGGTTCCAGCTCAGCCTCAAAGAGGGCTTTACCGTGTTTCGCGACGCGGAGTTTTCTGCCGACATGGGCTCGCGCACCGTGAAGCGGGTGGAAGATGCCACCGTGTTGCGCTCCATCCAGTTTGCCGAGGATGCCGGCCCCATGGCTCACCCGGTGCGCCCTGACTCCTATATCGAGATCTCCAACTTCTACACCGTCACCATCTACGAGAAAGGCGCGGAAGTGGTGCGCATGATTCACACCCTGCTGGGGCCCGAGGCATTCCGCCGCGGTTCGGACCTGTATTTTGAGCGCCACGACGGCCGGGCGGTAACCTGTGAGGATTTTGTTGCCGCCATGGAGGAGGCCAGCGGTCGCGACCTCACGCAGTTCCGGCGCTGGTACAGCCAGGCCGGCACCCCGGAGCTGACCGTGTCTGACGACTGGGACGAGGCCGCCGGGACCTATACGCTCACGGTGTCGCAGCACTGCCCGCCGACCCCGGGCCAGCCCGACAAAGAGCCTTTCCTGATTCCTCTGAAAATGGGGCTGCTGGGCGACGCCGGCAGCCTGCGCCTGCGCCAGGCCGGCGTCGCTGACGATGCCGGGACCGATGACAACACCAGCCGGGTGCTGGAGCTGACCGAAGCCAGCCAGCAGTTCACCTTTACCGATTTGCCGGAACGCCCGGTGCCGTCCCTGCTGCGCGGCTTCTCCGCGCCGGTGAAGCTTAACTACCCCTACACCCGCGAGCAGTTGGCCTTCATCATGAGTCGCGACAGCGACGGTTTCAGTCGCTGGGATGCCTGCCAGCAGCTGGCGATCCAGGTGATCACCGATTCCCAGGCGGGGGAGGTAGATCCGCTGCTGCTGGACGCTTTCGGCGAGCTGCTGGCAGACGAAACCCTGGACCCGGCCATGGTGGCCGAGGCCCTGCGCATGCCCAGCGAGAACTACCTGGCCGACCTGGCCGAGGTGGTCGACGTCGAAGCCATTCACCATGGACGCCACCAGGTGCGCCAGGTGATCGGGAAGCGGCTGGAAGCATTGCTGACCGGGCGGTATCACGGTCTGGCCAACACAGAGCCCTATCGGCCGGACTCCGAACAAGTGGCAGCGCGCGGTCTGCGCAACAGCTGCCTGGCCTACCTGGCGCTGGCGGGTGAGGCGGGCGTTGAGCTGGCACTGGCCCAGTACCGCGAAGCCGGCAACATGACCGACCGGCAGGCGGCGCTGACCACGGTGGTGAACTGTGGTAGTGAGAGCCAGCGCGCCGGGCTGCTGGAAGACTTCTATGAGACCTGGCAGCACGAATCCCTGGTGGTGAACCAGTGGTTCCAGGTCCAGGCCCTGTGTCCGCAACCCGGCAACCTGGAGCGCGTGCGCGCCCTGATGGCGCACCCGGCCTTTTCCATGCGCAATCCCAACAAGGTGCGCGCGCTGGTAGGCGCCTTTTGCTCCGCCAACCCGATCAACTTCCACCGCGCGGACGGCGCCGGTTACCAGCTGTTGGTGGATGCGGTCACCGAACTCAATGCCAGCAACCCGCAAATTGCCTCGCGTCTGCTGACACCCCTGACTCGCTGGCGTCGCTACGGGAAACGCAGCGAGCAGATGCGCGGCGCGCTGGAGACCATCGCCGCGCTGCCGTCGCTGTCCAAGGACGTTTTCGAAGTGGTCACCAAGTCGCTGGCAGACTGAGCGCAAAGGCCGCGGTATCCGCGGCGCGGGGGGTTACACTAACCTTAGTCCATTGCACCGAGGGAAACGATGAGCTGGGACAAGGGCAAGAATAAGCTGCTGCACGAGCTGAAGCAGATGATCGCCAGCCGGGCCGAACCGGCACATGCCGTGGCGCTGGATGCGCTGGCGCGCACCTTTTTCCGAAGCTTTCCCGCCGAGGACCTGCGAGATAGCGATGTCGACAACCTGTACGGCTTTATCTACGGCGCCTTCCGCTCCCTCCAGCAGTGGGACGATACGGAAGCCCGCGTCAGCATCTTCAGCCCCGACCTCGAGAAGCACGGCTGGGAGAGCAACCATACCGTGGTGGTTATCCTGTCGCGGGACATGCCCTTCCTGCTGGATTCCGCCCGCGGAGAACTGAACCGGCGCAACGCCAATATTCACAAGTTGCACGGACAGAATTTCGGCGTCGAGCGCGACGAGGACGGCAAGTTCACCGGCATCCTCAGCGAACGTGAGGGGCGGGTGATCAGTCTGATCTATTTTGAGATCGACCGCAGCACCGACCTGCTGGAGATCGAAGAGACTCAGAACGCGTTGCTGGACATCCTCTCCGAGGTGGCCTGCGTGGTCGATGACTTCAGCGCCATGCGTGAAAAGCTGGCCGAGGTCACGGCGATGGTGGCGGCCGACAACCGGATCGACAAACGGCAACGGGATGAGCACGAGGCCTTCCTGCGCTGGATCGATGACAACCACATGACCCTGCTGGGCTACGAGTGCCTGGGCGTGCAGCACAGCGGCGAGCAGCCCCGGGTCATGGATATCCAGGACACCCGTCTCGGACTGCTCAAGCTGCGCGGCACCAGTGGGCAGGTCGACCTGGCACGGGACCTCGAAGCAGCCGGACGCGATGGCACCGACATGCTGGACCGGCAGATAACTTTCAGCAAGTCCAGGAAACGCTCCCGCGTCCATCGCTTTGCCTACCCAGACTACCTGGAAATCAACCAATACGACGACCATGGCAAGGTCATCCTGCAGCACCGCTTCATGGGCCTGTATACCTTCTCGGTATACAGCGAGAGCCCGACCCTGATTCCCATCGTCCGCCTCAAGGTACAGCAGGTGATGGCCATGTCGGGCCTCGACATGAGCAACCACGAGGGCCGGGAGCTGGAGAGGGTGCTGGAGCTATTCCCCCGGGACGAACTGTTCCAGGGCACGGTCGATGAACTCTACCGCATGTCGACGGCGGTCAACCAGTTGCAGGAGCGGCGCCGCATTCGCCTGTTTGCCCGGCCCGATGTCCACGGCAAGTTCTTCAGCTGCATGGTGTACATGCCGCGGGACCGCTACACCACCGAGAAGCGCCTGGCGATTCAGAACCTGCTGTGCGAGTCATTGGGCGGCATCGAGAGCGAGTTCACCACTTTCTTTACCGAGTCGGTGCTGGTGCGCATTCATTTCGTGCTGCTGGTGGACCCGAATCGCAAGTTGGAGTACGACCTTCAGGAGCTGGAAGCGGCGGTCATCGAGACCACCCAGGACTGGGTTGACCGGCTGCGGGACCGGCTGATCGAGGAGTACGGCGAGGAGCACGGCGCCGAGTACGCCGATCGCTTCGGTGCCGGGTTCCCGGCCGGCTATCGCGACCAGTTCGATCCCCGAGTGGCAGTCATGGACCTCGGCCGCATTCTCTCGGTGTGCGCAGGCCGGCGCCTGGAGATGAGCTTCTACCGCATGGTGGACGAAGACGACAGCCATCTGCGCTGCCGCCTGTTCCAACACGGCAAGGCGCTGCCCCTGTCCGACGTGCTGCCGGTTCTCGAGAACCTGGGGCTGCGGGTGATTGCCGAGAATCCCTACGAGGTGCGCGACAAGGACGGTGAGGTATTCTGGATACAGGACTTCAGCCTGATGTACGCCCTGGGTGGCAGTGTTGACGTCGACGCCGTGCGCGGCGAATTCACCGATGCTTTCGAGCGCATCTGGTTTGGCGAGGCGGAGAGCGACGCCTTCAACCGGCTGCTGCTGGGCACCCAGATGAATTGGCGCGAGGTGGCGGTGCTGCGCGCCTACGCTAAGTACCTTAAGCAGATCAACTTCCAGTTCAGCACCGACTACATCGCCGAAACCCTCGAGGAGCACCTGCATATTACCGGCTCCATCGTCGAGCTGTTTCTGACCCGTTTCGATCCGGAGCTGGAGGGCGGCGAGGAGTGGCGCAAGAGTCGCGAGCAGGAAGTGATCAACCGGGTGATCGAATCCCTCGAGCAGGTCCCCAACCTGGGCCAGGATCGCATCATCCGCCAGTACCTGGCGCTGATCCAGGCGACGCTGCGCACCAATTTCTTCCAGCACGACGGCGAGGGCAAGCGCAAGAACTATTTCTCCCTGAAGATGCAGCCCTCGCAGATCCCGGATATGCCCAAGCCGCGACCGGCCTACGAGATCTTCGTTTACTCGCCCCAGGTCGAGGGTGTGCACCTCCGGGGCGGCAAGGTGGCGCGAGGTGGTCTGCGCTGGTCCGACCGCCAGGAGGATTTCCGCACTGAGGTGCTGGGCCTGGTGAAGGCGCAGCAGGTAAAGAACGCGGTGATCGTACCGGTGGGCGCCAAGGGCGGCTTCGTGTCGAAGCGCCCCATGCCCAACGCCGGCCGTGAGGAAGTGCTGGCGGAGGGTATTGCCTGCTACCAGACTTTTGTTCGCGGCCTGCTGGATATCACCGACAACCTGGTGGAGGGCGCCATCCAGCCGCCCGCCCAGGTGGTGCGTAAGGACGAGGACGATCCCTATCTGGTGGTGGCCGCCGACAAAGGCACCGCAACGTTCAGCGATATTGCCAACGCCCTCTCGGCGGAATACGGCCACTGGTTGGGCGATGCCTTCGCCTCTGGCGGCAGCGCCGGCTACGACCACAAGAAGATGGGCATTACCGCCCGCGGCGCCTGGGTCTCGGTGCAGCGCCACTTCCGGGAAATGGGCATCAACTGCCAGGAAACGGAGTTCACGGTGGTGGGCGTCGGAGACATGGGCGGCGACGTGTTCGGCAACGGCATGCTGCTGTCCCGGACCATCCGCCTGGTGGCTGCCTTCAACCACCTTCATATATTCATTGATCCGAACCCGAACGTGGCGGCGACCTTTGAGGAGCGCGAGCGGCTGTTTGCCATGGAGCGTTCTACCTGGGAGGACTTCAACAGCGAGCTGATTTCGGAAGGCGGCGGCGTGTTCTCGCGCAGCGCCAAAGCCATTCCCATCAGTCCGCAGATGCAGGAGCGCTTCGGCATAGACGCCCAGACGCTGACCCCTACCGAGCTGATCACCGCCTGCCTCAAGGCGCCGGTGGACCTGTTGTGGAACGGCGGTATCGGCACCTATGTAAAAGCCAGTAGCGAGCAGCACGCAGATGTTGGCGACAAGGCCAATGACGGTTTGCGGGTCAACGGCAAGGACCTGCGCTGCCGGGTGGTGGGCGAGGGTGGCAACCTGGGCCTGACCCAACTGGGCCGAGTGGAGTACTGTCTCAACGGCGGCCGCTGCAATACCGATTTCATCGACAACGCCGGCGGTGTCGACTGCTCCGACCACGAGGTCAATATCAAGATTCTGCTCAACGGCGTGGTAGCCCGGGGCGACCTGACCGCCAAGCACCGCAACCGTTTGCTGGAGGAGATGACCGACAGCGTCAGCGAACTGGTGCTGGACAACAACTACCAGCAGACCCAGGCCATCAGCCTCGCAGAGAGCGAGTCGGCGCGCCGCATCGGCGAGTACACGCGGCTGATCCAGCGGCTAGAGGAGAACGGGCGTCTCGATCGCAACCTGGAGTTCCTGCCCGCGGATGAAGAGCTGATGGAGCGGCGTGCCAATGGCCTGGGTCTGACCCGGCCAGAGCTCTCGGTGCTCGTGTCCTATAGCAAGGCCATCCTCAAAGAGCAGCTCGGGGCTTCGGATATCCCCGACGATAGCTATCTGGCGCGGGCCATGGAGGTTGGCTTCCCACAGCGTATTCTCAAAGAGTACGGCGAGGACATTCACGGTCACGGGCTGCGGCGCGAGATTATCGCCACCCAGATTGCCAACGACGTGATCAACCGGGTTGGCGTCAGCTTCGTGGGGCGGATGGTCGTCTCCACCGGGGCGACCACCCCGGAGGTGGCCCGTGCCTACGTTACCGCGCGGGATATTTTCGGGCTGCCGCGTCAGTGGGAGGCGATCGAGGCGCTGGACTATGAGGTCGACAGCGAGGTGCAAAGCGACATCATGTCCGAGCTGGTGCGCCTGATGCGGCGCGCCAGCCGCTGGTTGCTGCGCAACCGGCGCACCCAGCTGGATCCTGCCCAGGCCATTGCCGAGTTCCAACCCGGTGTTGCCGAGCTGGAAGCGGCGCTGCCGGGCCTGTTGTCGGGCGGCGCGGAGGAAGCGGTGAAGGCTCGCTACCAGCAGCTGACCGCGCAGAACGTGAGTAGCGAACTGGCCCAGTTTACCGCCGGCAGCCAGTACCTGTACGCGGCCATGGGTATTATTGAGGCCTCGCGCAGCACCGACGCCACTGCGCTGGAGGTAGCGGAGCTGTTCTTCAAGCTGGGTGAGAAGCTCGATCTCGACTGGTTTGCCGCGCAGGTGATGGCCGCCAAGGTAGAGAACGAATGGCAGGCCCTGGCCCGGGATACCTATCTGGAAGACCTGGAGTGGCAGCAGCGCTCACTGGCGGTGGGTGCGCTCAAGCATATTTGCGAGAAGCGCGAAGCAGAGCTCTGTATCCAGCGCTGGATGGAACAGGAAGCCGTGTTAATCAGCCGCTGGCAGAATATGCTGACCGAGTTGCATGCGGCACCGGCGCCGGACTTCGCCATGTTCGCTGTTGCCAACCGGGAGCTGCTCGATCTGGCGCAGAGTAGTCTGCATTAACCGCGCGGCAGGCGGCCTTCCCAGGCCTTGCCTCGAGGCAGGGCCCGCATGCGTTTACATCAGCTTATGTTGAAAGTCCTGTTACTGCTGGAGTTCGCGGTGCATGCCGGAGACGCCGGTGAACCCGTCGCGGTTATCGCTGCGGCCTTCGCGCCAGCCGGATAACCAGTATTGTCTTGCTTGTTCTGCGTTGTGTGGGCAGGTATCCATGGAGCGGCCGACCAATCCCGCCTGGTAACCCCTGTGATATGCGCGGTCGTTCATATCCCTTTTACGTCGCTTCATACTCGCTCGCATCCTCCCGATCACTTGTCGATTACCCTGCGTCACGAAGCTCTAACATACCGAAAGCCGATCTGCGCTCGCCAACATTTATTTGTTATAAACATTCGAGGACTTATATTTCAGCAAGATGAAAACCCAACCCTGGTTTGCTTCCTGCCCCCGCGGGCTAGAATCCCTGCTGCTCGACGAGTTGCGCCAGCTCGGTGCGGACGACGTCCGCGAGACCGTGGCGGGCTGCAGCTTTATTGCGCCGCTGGCGGTGGCCTACCGGGTGGCCCTCTGGAGTCGCCTGGCCAATCGCTTGCTGCTGTCACTGGGGGATTGCCCACTGACCGAGGACGGCGATGTCTACGCACCGTTGGTGGAACTGCCCTGGGAAGACTGGTTGCCGAAAGGTCTCAGTTTTGTGGTGGACTTCAGCGGTGAGAGCAGGGCAATTCGCAATACCCAGTTCGGCGCCCAGCGGGTCAAGGACGCCGTCGTCGACCGCTTCCGGCAACGCGGTATGGCGCGTCCCTCGGTGTCCCGCAAGACCCCCGACGTCCGTTTCCAGGTCCGGCTGCACCGGGGCCGGGCGACCCTGTCGCTGGATTTTGTCGGCGGTAGCCTGCACCAGCGGGGCTACCGCACCGGCACCGGCCGCGCGCCGCTAAAGGAAAACCTGGCCGCCGCAATGCTGCTGCGCGCCGATTGGCCGGGTATCGCCGCTCGCGGTGGTGCCTTGATTGACCCGCTGTGCGGATCCGGCACGGTGTTGATCGAGGCCGCCATGATGGTGGCGGACATCGCCCCGGGCCTCGCCCGCAAACGTTGGGCGTTTGAGAAGCTGGCGCTGCACAATGCCGATCAGTGGCGGGCAATTCTCAGCGACGCCCGCGGCCGGGCGGAACGCGGCCGCGCCCGGGAACTGCCGGAGATACGCGGCTACGATGCCAGCCGCCCGGTGGTGGACAAGGCCCTGGAGAATATTCGCCAGGCCGGCCTGGAAGGCACGGTGCGGGTGATCTGCAAGCCGCTGGCGGCACTCAAGCGTCCCACCCACAAACCCTTGACCCACGGCCTGGTCATCTCCAACCCGCCCTACGGTGAGCGCCTCGGTGACGTCGAAAGCCTGCGCGGTCTGTACCGCGACTGGGGTGAGCTCATGCTGCGAGAGTTTGCCGGCTGGCAAGGGGCGCTGCTGACCACCGAGAAGGAGCTGGGCATGGCCACCGGGCTGCGCAGCACGCGGCGCTACAGCCTGTACAACGGCTCACTGGCCTGCACCCTGCTGCTGTTTGAGTTCAGCGAAGAGCACCGCCTCAAACCCCGCACCCAACCGGAATCCACTGCCGGTGGCGCGGGGGGAGAGATGTTTGCCAATCGGCTGCGCAAAAACCTCAAGCAGCTGCGGCGCTGGGCTCAGCGCGAGGGCCACAGCTGCTATAGGGTCTACGATGCCGATATGCCCGAGTACGCGGTGGCGGTGGATCGCTACGGCGACCGCGTCCACGTGGCCGAATACCGCGCGCCGCGAGGGGTCGACCCGGAGGCCGCCGCGCGCCGGATGGACGAGATCCGCACCGTGCTGCCGACAGTGATGGAGGTCCAGGAGAGCCGGGTGTTCTACAAGGTGCGGGAACGCCAGCGGGGCCGTGCCCAGTACCAGCGGGAAGACACCGGTGGGGAGCTTTTCGAAGTGACGGAAGGCCAGGCCCGGCTCTTGATAAACCTCAGCGACTACCTGGATACGGGCCTGTTTCTCGACCACCGGCCGATGCGACTCAGGGTAGCGGCCGAATCGCGCGGCAAGGATGTGCTCAACCTGTTTTGCTACACCGGAGCCGTGTCGGTACACGCCGCCCTGGGTGGGGCGCGTTCTACCACCAGCGTCGATCTCTCCAACACCTACCTGGACTGGGCGCGCCGCAACCTGGCCCTGAACGGCTTCGAGGATCCGCCGCACCGCCTGGTGCGGGCCGACTGTGCCGAATGGCTGGCCAGCGATACGGGCGAGTTCGACCTGGTGTTTTTGGACCCGCCGTCCTTCTCTAACTCCAAGCGCATGGAGGGAGACTTCGATGTGCAACGGGACCACGTAGCGCTGGTGGAGCAGTGCATGACCCGGCTGCGAGCGGGTGGTCGGCTTTACTTCTCTAACAATCTGCGCAGCTTTAAGCTGGACCCGGTGCTGGCGGAGCGGTTCGCGGTTGAGGATATCAGCGCCGAGACGATCGACTTCGATTTCCGCCGCAACCCTCGGATCCATCGCTGTTGGCGTTTTTTAAGAAACGAGTGATCCAAGTATGGTGCAGGCTTCCACGCAAGCACCCACTTACCCGTGGCCCCGAACTTTATACACACGGCGCGCCAAAACCCCTGTATTTATAGTGTTTACGTATGCACAGCCTCGAAAAAGCCTATAAAAAAACGCTAAGTCATTGATTCTAAATACTAAGCCCCTACTAAAGTGAATCCTAGCTAGTTTTTGTGCGCTGCCGTGGGGCCCCCGGCGGGCGTAACAGAGGCGAGTCTGTCCACCAACTTATCCACAGATTTTGTGGATAAGCCTGTGGGCGCCAAGGCTTTTCACCGAGGGCACCAGGGCTGTTTACCATGGGCACCAGGGCTGTCCGCCGTGGCCTGGGCTGCGGCCGTATGGTCAAATGAGCGGTATGTTGCTGATCGTCTACCACTCCCAGAGTGGCGCTTCGTTCCGTCTGGCGGCTGCAGCGCGCCGCGGCGCCCTGCGGGAGCCGGACACCGCGCTGTGCTGGCGTCGGGCCTGGGATGCAGGCATCGATGAGCTGGTCGCCTGTGACGGCCTGTTGCTGGTGGCGGCGGAGAATTCCGCCAGCCTGGCGGGAGCGATGAAGGACTTTCTGGACCGCTGCTTCTACCCGGCCCAGCCCTATCAGTTCAACAAGCCCTACGGCCTGGTGGTCAGCTGCGGCAATGACGGCCGCAACACCGATCAGCAGGTGCAGCGGATCATGCGCGGTCTGCCGATGAAGCTGGTGGCTGAGCCCCTGGTGCTGCGCGGCGAACCGAACCGGGCCATGGAATCCGCCTGCGAGGAGCTGGGACAGGCCCTGGCGGCGGGGCTGGCGATGGGAATCTACTAGAGAGTGATAACGGGGAGAATGCATGGACAGGGAAGTACCCGAGGGCTTTCAGCGCTTGCGGGACAAGCTGGGGTTCATCGATCTGCTGCAGCCGGTGTACCGCCGCGACGGAGCGCCGCCTACCATCGGCATGCACGTGCTGGCACAGCACACCAACCTGCTGGATATCTGTCACGGCGGAGTGTTGATGACCCTCGGGGATATCGCCGCCGCCTGGGCCATCAATGCCGAGCGCGGCGAGCCGCTGCCAGCGCCCACCCTGAACCTTGGCTTTGACTTCATAACCGCTGCCCGTGAGGGCGACTGGCTGGAGGCCCGGGCCGACCGGGTGACGGTCAAGCGGCGGGTGGGCTTCGCCAGCGGCTTTATCGGCTGTGGAGAGCGTACCGTGTGCCGCTTCAGCGGCACATTTTACCTGCCCGATCCGGGTAGTTTTGACGCCAATCAGGAACGGCTGGCGGGCATGTTTGCCAGCCCGGCTAGCCCAGCAGACGGATGAAAGCCTGGGCGGCGTTGCTGAGGCGCCGGTTCTGGTGATAGAGCAGCCCCAAATGCCTCAAGGGTCGGGCGCCGGGCACGTCCAGGGCTACCAGCGGGGGCTGTAGCATGGTGCGTGGCAGCAGGGTCCAGCCCAGGCCGACGGCGGCCATCATGCGAATGGTTTCCAGGTAGTTGGTCGACAAGCTGATATCGAGCTTCAGTCCCTCTGATTCGAACAGCTGGCGCACGATCCTGCCGGTAAAAGTGTTGAGGCCCGGCAGGATTACCGGGTAGTCGCAGAACCGTGGCAGGGAAAGGGGACCCT
Source organism: Halieaceae bacterium (assembly GCA_028277365.1). GTDB lineage: Bacteria > Pseudomonadota > Gammaproteobacteria > Pseudomonadales > Halieaceae > JANQIO01. The sequence goes on from JANQGK010000100.1 coordinate 20,984, forward strand.
GGCCGGTGAGCGGGTGGTCCGTGGTGGCCATGAAGTCCAGCGGGTCTTCCCAGACCGGTGTCGAGACGATACTCGGCGCGGGCTCCGGTGCCAGGGTGACCACCGCCACCTCAACATTGCCCCGGGTGAGTTCGTCCACGGCCTGTTCC
>JANQGK010000162.1 GCA_028277365.1 Halieaceae bacterium
TCGTCGTTCATTTGGAACCACCAAACGTCTCTCCTCGCGTCTCGATTGGCGCTGGTTCAGTCTCAACAGGGCCAACTCAGTGAGTGTGAACAGGCCCTAAATGGTAGCTGAAAACCGGGGATTGCTGTTCGCTAAACGACAAAGCCCCGGCCGGGCCGGGGCTTTGCAGGCGTTTGACGCCGCCAGCGGGAGGCGTCGTCTCAGTGCATCAGTCGTCGCCGCCAAAGGCACCCAACAGGTGCAGCAGGTGGACGAACAGGTTGTAGATATCCAGATAGAGGGCGACGGTGGCGCGGATATAGTTGGTCTCGCCGCCGTTGATGATCCGGCTGGTATCGAACAAGATCAGGCCGGACATGATCAGTACCACGGCCGCCGATATGGTCAGCGACAGCGCCGGAATCGCCAGGAAGATATTGGCGATGGAGGCGACGATCGCCACCAGCAGGCCGACGATCAGGAAGCCGCCCATATAGGAAAAGTCCTTGCGAGTGGTCAGCGCATAGCCGGACAGGCCCAGGAACACAATGGCGGTGCCGCCCATGGCCTGCATGACCAGGGAGCCGCCGTTGGGTAGGGCGAGGTAGTAGTTCAACATCGGCCCGAGCGCCGCGCCCATGACACCAGTGAAGGCAAATACGGCGACCAGACCCTTGGCGCTGTTTGCGGTGGCATGGACTACGAACAGCAGGCCGAGGCCGACAAAGCTGAGTATCAGTGCCATGCCGTGGGACAGGTTCATGGCCATGGACAGGCCCGCGGTGGCAGCGCTGAACAGCAGCGTCATGCTGAGCAGCATGTAGGTGTTCTTCAGGACACGGTTGGTCGCGAGGATCGATTCCACGCCACCGGTTTGTGCAGAGTACAAGCTCTTCTGTTCCATTCTTACAACTCCGTAGTGCGCTAACGCGCGCTTTGATTACGCATTAAATAATAGGGGCGAGGGCGCCAAAATCAAGCGTTTATCGGGCCGTGTTCAGATAGTTTCGCCGCCAGCTTTCTCTCGTATCTGCATGAAATATATCGGGTTTTGATTGCTGGTCCATAGATTGGACGGTTTTTGGTGGGGAAAGTTCTGGGGTTGTTGGGCCGAGTTTGGGTCAGGGGGCTGGGAGATCGAGTCCGGGCCGGGGTGTTGGGGGATCGAGTCAGGGCCAGGGATTGACGATAACGCCCTTTGGGGCGTTATCGCCCTGCGGGCGGTTTCACCTGCGGTGAATCCGTCCTGAATGCTCCTTTGGTCGCATTCAGTCGAACCGGGGGGTTCGAATCAAGGCCTGGCACATCGGCAAATAAAAACCCCCGGGCGGATGCCCGGGGGTTTTTATTTGGCGGTGGGCCAGGGATTCGAACCCCGGGAACCTCTCGGTTCAACGGTTTTCAAGACCGCCGCTTTCGACCGCTCAGCCAGCCCACCTTTAACTGTTTGCCGCGGCGGGGCCGCGGCAGGCGTCGCATTATACAGCGATGCCTTCTGCGCTCAAGCCCGTTACTGCTGGGTTGAGGCGCTGTCGCCGCCGCCCTTGCCGGGTCCGCGAGGATCGTTGATCGCGCGGGGCGGTTGCGGGCGCACGGGTACTACCGGCGGAACGATATCGCCACGGAAGAACACCGGGTGGCCGGTATCGATAACGACGTTCGCCACCGGCTTCGGGGCCACACGCGGGTCGTTCCAGGCGCGAACGCCACTGCCCGCCGGGGCAGTGTCAGGCGCCGCCGTGGAAGCCCGGCTCTCGGCATCACCGCTCACCTGCGCCGCTGCTTCGGCTTCAGCGGCCTGCTCGGCGACGATTTCGGAAGCGCCGGTATCAGCGCCGGCTTCAATGTGAGCGGTGTAGGAGTCTTCTTCGCTGTCTGCCCCAATGTTGGCTTCTACGTGCGCCGCGGCCGGCGGTTGATCGGAATCAGACGTTTCCGACGCCTCGACCGGCTTGTCCGCGGCGTCCTCAACCGCAGTCTCCGGATCCTGATCCACTGCAACAGCCTCCTGTGACGCTTCGGCGGGCGCCGGCGGGCTGGCTTCAGCTTGTTGAGAGCCTTCAGCTTGTTGAGAGCCTTCAGCGAGAGGAGAGCCTTCAGCCTGTAAAGAGCCTTCAGCCTGTGGAGAGCTTTCCGCCTGCGGCACTGCGTCAGCGCTTGCAGTTTCTTCGGACTGCGCCGCACCGGCGGCAGCAAGAGGTGCAGTGGCTTCATCTGCCGTGGGCTGCGCGTCTCTGGCTTCCGCGTCCTGCGGGCGCTTGCCCCGGCGGCGGCGACGGGGCTTGTCGGTACCACGCTGGTCGGCAGGGCGTTTGCGCGGCTTGTCCTGACTATCACCAGCGTCGCTGTCCACACTGCCGTCTGCAGCGGACTGCTGCTGTTCATCCTGCTGGGTTGCGCCTTCCTCGCTGCGACGGCGACCGCGGCCTCCGCGGCGGCGACGGCCGCGCGATTCCTCGCGCTTGCCGCCCTCACGGCGACTGTCGGCATCCTGGCGCTTTTCACCATCCTTCGCCTGGTTGCGGCCGTCGTCGTTGCTCTCATCACGCCGAGCGTCGTCACGCCGAACGTCTTCACGCCGAGCGTCATCGCGTTTGCGAGCGTCCTTCTGCTTGCCGCGTTGGGCGTCGTTACGTTGGGCATCCGCGTTTTGGCCGTCTTCACTGCGACGGCGACCGCGCCCACCACGGCGGCGATTGCGGTTGCGGTTGCCGTCACCGCGCTGGCCGTCCTTGTCATCCCGGGCCTGTTTGCCGCGAGACTTCTGATCACCTTTCTTACCGTCCCTCTTGCGAGCCTCGTCTTCGCCGCTGTCATCGCCAAGGAAGCCGAACAGCCGCGCGAACAGCCCAGGCTTTTTAGCGGGTGCGGGTTTCTCTTCTGACTTGCGGCGGCGACGCTGTCCATCGGATCGGGAATCCTTGCGCGACCGCGATTCCCTGGCGGGGCGCATTTCGGCGGGGGCGGGCTCCGGTGCCGGACTGGCCGGCGCGATGGCCTGCACCGCGGCGCGCTCCTGGGGTATGTCGCGCGGTTCGTCCGCGGGTACTTCCTCTTCCTCTGGGGTGATGTCGATCTCAAAGGACAGGTCCTTGCTCTCCACCACCTGGTCATCCCGCAGGCGCTCGACCTCGAAGTGTGGGGTTTCCAGGGCAGGATTTGCCAAGACCACCACGCGCACATTGGTCAGCTGTTCAATCTCATTGATTGCGATGCGCTTTTCGTTCAACAGGTAAGTCGCAACCGGAACAGGAACCACTGCACGAACTTCTGCCGAGCGTTCCTTGATGGCTTCTTCCTCCATCAACCTGAGGATGGCGAGTGCCAGCGACTTGGTGTCACGGATAGTGCCCTGGCCGTTACAGCGGGGGCAGACAATGGCGCTGGTTTCGCCCAGCGAGGGGCGCAGGCGCTGGCGGGACATTTCCAACAGGCCGAAGCGGGAAATGCGCCCGATCTGCACGCGTGCGCGGTCGATCTTCAGTGCGTCGCGCATGCGGTTCTCCACCGCGCGCTGATTGCGTGCCGCCATCATGTCGATGAAGTCGATCACTATCAGGCCGCCGATATCACGCAAGCGTAGCTGGCGGGCAATCTCATCCGCAGCCTCCAGGTTGGTCTGCAGCGCGGTTTCTTCAATGTCGCTGCCTTTGGTGGCGCGCGCCGAGTTGATGTCGATGGACACCATGGCTTCAGTCGGGTCGATAACGATCGAGCCGCCGGAGGGCAGGCGCACCTCGCGCTGGAAGGCAGTTTCAATCTGGGATTCAATCTGGAAGCGGTTGAACATGGGAATCGAATCCTCATAACGGCGGAGTCGATTCTTGTACTGGGGCATGATGTGGCTGACGAAGTTCAGCGCGTGCTGGTGGGCGTCCGCGGAGTCGATGAGCACCTGGTCGATGTCTTCGCGCAGGTAGTCGCGGATGGCGCGGATGATGACGTTGCTCTCCTGAAGCAGCAGAGAGGGGGCTTTCTCTTCCTCACCAGCCTGCTGGATCGCTTCCCAAAGCTGGACCAGATAGTTGAGGTCCCACTGCAGCTCCTCAGAGCTGCGGCCGATACCGGCGGTGCGAATGATCACGCCCATGCCGTCGGGGATTTCCAGGCCGCTCATGGCCTCTCGGAGCTCGCTGCGGTCGTCACCCTCGATACGGCGGGAGATGCCGCCGGCTTTCGGGTTGTTGGGCATCAGCACCATGTAGCGACCGGCCAGGCTGATGTAGGTGGTGAGCGCGGCGCCTTTAGTGCCACGCTCTTCCTTGTCGACCTGTACGATGACCTCGGTCCCTTCCTTGACCAGGTCCTTGATGCGCGGCCGGTTTTCGCCGTTGCCGCCTTTCTTGGAGAAATATTCTTTGGCGATTTCCTTCATGGGCAGGAAGCCGTGGCGCTCGGCGCCGAAGTCGACAAACGCCGCTTCAAGGCTCGGTTCTACCCGGGTAATGCGACCTTTATAGACATTGGACTTTTTCTGTACGCGAGTACGGTTTTCGATGTCGAGGTCATAGAGCCGCTGGCCATCGACCAGGGCAACGCGCAACTCTTCGGGCTGAGTTGCGTTGATGAGCATTTTTTTCATGTGTACCACACTTGGCTGTGGCACAGCGGGGAGGCGGGATGAGGGCAGGCATGACAGGCGGACAGCGCTTGGCTGTGCTGTAGCGACACTGTACCGATAACGCTCGACAGTGCGCACACCGGGCGAGACGCCCCGGCCTGTATATTTTCGGTGTATCACCTTCCGGATAGGGCCGGCGCCTGAACAGCGGCCGCCGCACTCCCTGTCCTGTTAAAGGCCCGTGTTGACTCCGGGGACTTCGCGCCAGGCGCGTTTAGCCGGGTCACTGGCCTTGGTCGGTGATGACACCGTTTGCAAGGGGCCGCGTCTGTCCGTGTCCCGCTTGCGAAATCTGCTTGATCTCATTTGCCGCCAGCATTCGCTGCGCGGTTATGGGTCTTTCCATTTACCGGGTGGCGCAGATAGTTCTTGTGAACACCGGCGCGACCCACTATTTTCAATTGTTTGCAACCGCTTGACTGGCATCGCCAGAGAGCTTTAGTTGCGTCCATCGGGCTGCCCTGCAGTAATGCGAGCGGCATCCCGGGTGTGTCGGCGTGGCTCTGATGGTCATAGACAGATGGTCGTAGCCGCTGTTATTGCCGGCAGCGCGCAGATCGAGGCGCTGCTGTCACTCCGGCATCAGCAATCCTGAGTGGATTCCGCTAATACGCGCCGGACTATAGCACCGAAAGTTAAGTGCTTCAATTTAAAAGGGTTTATGAGCCAGGTTCGATTCATAGAGGTTACCGCCGACTACCAGGGCCAGCGCCTGGACAACTTCCTGCTGCGGGAACTGCGCGGCGTGCCCAAAACACGCATATACAAGGCCCTGCGCAAGGGCGAGATACGCGTTAATAAAGGTCGCGTACGCGGCGACTATCGCGTCGCCGAGGGCGACAGCGTGCGAATCCCACCTCTGCGCACCGCAGAGCGGGATGCTCCCAGGACCGTGCCGGGGCGCTGGGCCGGCCTGCTTGAGGACTGCGTAGTCTATGAAGATGACGGTCTTTGGGTTATTAACAAGCCCTCCGGCCTGGCGGTACATGGCGGCAGTGGCCTGGCGGTAGGGATGATCGAATGTCTGCGGTTGCTGGCACCGGAGGAGCGTTTTCTGGAACTGGTCCACCGGCTCGACCGAGACACCTCCGGATGTATCATGGTGGCCCGCAAGGCCGCGGTCCTGAAGTCACTGCACAAGCTGTTGCGGGAGGATCGGGTCGACAAACGCTACCTGGCGCTGGTGGCGGGCCGCTGGTCCTCCAATCGCAGCTTCGTCGAGGCGCCGCTGCAGAAAAACACGCTGAAATCCGGCGAGCGCGTGGTGCGGGTTGATCGTGAGGGCAAGCCCGCGAGAACCGAGTATAGAGTGGTAGAGCGGTTCGACGACGCCACCCTGGTGGAGGCGAAACCTGTCACCGGCCGCACCCACCAGATACGGGTGCACTGCCTGCAGGCCGGGCACCCCATCCTCGGTGATGACAAGTACGGTGACCGCGACGCCAACCGCCAGGCCGCAGAACGGGGCCTCAAGCGCCTGTTTTTGCATGCGGCCAGCCTAAAGTTCAAGCTGGGAGACCGGCGTCTGGCGCTCTCGGCGCCCCTCGACAGCGAGCTCGAAAGCTACCTTGAAAAGCAACGTAAGTAACTGATATTGCTACTATAAGTGTTGCGCTCATGGGGCGAGCGGGTCGTGGCCTACGCGGCGCAACATGGTG
>JANQGK010000173.1 GCA_028277365.1 Halieaceae bacterium
TGGGGGTGGGCGCAGTAAGTCCAGAGGCAGTGCCTCCACCGCCAGAGAGTGAGTCCAGCGCAGACTTTCAGGAATCGGGCTTGCTGTACGTTGGCCTCGCCAGCCTGGCGCGCTACGTGGAAACCCTCGACGAGCACTCCCTGCTCGAGTACACGGAGGCCCAGCGCGAGATGATCGCCGCTACCGCCGCCCTGTACGGCGGTCAGCTGTCGGTGGCGCGGGAGTTCGGCATACTGCTGAGCTTCGCCGGCGAACACGCGGCGGGCAGCCCCGGCTTCCGAGCGGTCTCCTGCGGCTGGCTGCTACGCCAGGTGGCGGCGGACCTCGACCAGCGCCGGCGGCTGAGCTATCACATCGGGCTGGCCTGTGGCATTGGCGAAGCCGGCCGCGACGGCCGGGATATCTACCCGGCGCTGTACAACCAGCACATCATCGACGAGTTGGCGGCGCACCAGCGCCCGGACGCCCTGGTGCTGAATGAGGCCGTTGTTGGCGACCCCGACGTCGCCAACCGCTGCGTGCTGGAAGGGCTGGAGTTACAGGGCTTCGAGGCGCCCTATGACAACCTGCTGGAACGGCAGCAACTGCTTTTGGCCCAGCAGCTGACAGGGGGCGCCTAGCCGGGGGCGCCCAGCCGGCCGCGCGGCAGGCGGTAGCAGAAATACCCTCGTACTTTACGGGTGATTCGCTTGGACGGAGTCTCATAGAGAGTACTTGTCCGTTCAAAAACCATGGAAATGCCGCCTTGCGAACCGTCCAGATAACACAAAAGAGGACTGCGACCGGCCATTGGCCTTACGGGAAAGCTGTACCCATCGCATGCTTGCTGGCACTGCTTTGCCTGGCAGGCGGCGCGCAGCCACTGATCGCCGAGGAGACAGCAGAAAGTCCAGCATCGGCCCGAAGCGCGCTACCCGTGGATGCGGTGAAGTCCTACAGTCGGGCCTTCTTCGACCGTTTCAACCCACAAACCGCTCAAGATCTGATCGATCGCCTCCCAGGCTTCACCCTCGACGCTGGCGCCGATGATTTGCGCGGCTTCGGCGGTACCGCGGGCAACGTTCTGTTCGACGGTGAAAGGCCCTCGTCCAAGGTGGGGGGTGTTGAAGACGCACTACGGCGCACGCCCGCCGATCAGGTCGAACGCATAGAGGTAATTCGCGGCTCAGCCGGGCTTAGCGAGGCAGCCGGGCAGGCGGTAGTTGCCAACATCATCCGGCGCCGGGACCGCACGGCTGGCAGCTACGAGGTTGAGCTGGAGCGCGCAGGCGACGGGATCGTATATCCCAGTGGGGAGCTAACCGCCGCCCGGCGCATCGGTCAGTGGACGACATCCACCAAGGCTAATGCATTCTGGGAACGGTATCCGCTCGAAGGGCCGCGGCTGCAGTCAGATGCCGATGGCAACCTGATTTCGTCGCAGTACGAAGACCGCCCCAGCGAACTCGCTGAAGCCTACCTCTCGTCAGAGGCAAAACGCACTCTGGCCGGCGGAACGCTGACGTTGACGGGTCGCGCCGGCGGCAGCGCTTTTCTGCCCGATACGGAGCGCCTCGGCTACGACGGACGACTTCCCGGCGGCATGCCTGATGAACGCTTCTTCATCGATTTCGACAGTGTTTTACTGGAGGGCGAACTGGGGGTCGATTGGAGTCGACTGCTGAGCTCCGGCTGGAGCGCCAAATTGCTCTCCCTGTCGTCGATTCAGAATCTGGAAGAAGAGCAGGACGTGACCACGGAGCGACCCGTTGGCGATATTGTGTCTGGTTCCAACTTCGATCTGAGCGAGGACAGCTTCGAAACCATTTTTCGCACGGCGCTGACGCGCACCACACCCGGTAAACTGACGCCTGAGTTTGGCGGCGAAGTCACCTACAACCGCCTCGAAAGCCAACTGGATCTGGTGACATTTATCGGCGACGAGGTGACTGCCATCGATCTTCCGGCCGCCAACGTTACCGTCGAGGAGCTGCGAGGTGAGGTGTTCGCCAATCTCATCTGGCACGTAGCTGACAGCCTGAGCCTCGAAGGTGGCCTGGCTATAGAAGCCTCAGAAATAAGCGTCTCGGGTGACGCGACCAGCACCCAGACCTTCGACTTTGTGAAGCCCTTTGCCACGGTAATCTATGACTGGCGACCCGGCGTCCAGCTACGGCTTGGTGCCAGGCGTACCGTGGGGCAGCTTGATTTCAGCGAGTTCGCGGCATCTGCGTCTGCAGCAGACGACCGTTTCCTGGGCGGCAATCCGAGCCTCGGGCCCGACCAGACCACGCGTGCCAGCTTCACGGTCGACCTCAGGTCAGATGCGCGCGGGGCACTCAACGTCGAGTTGTTCCACGAATGGCGCGACGATGTCATTGAGCAGGTCGAATTGCCGTCCGGCGCCTTTGGTGCCGACAACGCCGGTGACGGCCGCGTCTATGGAGTTACGGTGAATGCCAGTCTTCCGCTTACGCGCTTCGTGCCCGGGGGGCTTGTAGAGGTAGAGGCCGACGTTCGCGATTCAACCTTCTCCGACCCCCTGACCGATCGCGATCGAGACCTCTCAGATGTCGAGTCGCCGACCCTGCTGGTGGAGTTCCGCCAGGACCTGACGCTGCACCGAGTCGCCTGGGGTTTTTCCTACCGCGCCGATCGTGACACCACGGTTTTCTTTGCCGACGAAGAAAGCTATGAAACCACGGGTGAAACGTACCGCCTGTTTGTCGAGACCACACGCTACTTCGGCCTGCGGATGAACCTCGCATTACGCAATATCGGCGACCGGGACTTCCTGCGCGAGAGGCGCTTCTTCAGTCCCAGCCGGGGCGGGGTCTTCACAGGCACAGAGACCATTGATCGCGAGCGCGGTATGTTTGCCACGCTGACCGTAACGGGACAGTTCTAGATAACAGAAACTGGAGGAGTTTTGACCGCGCCTGACGCTACCTCCGGTAGGCGTTGACGGGCCGCACCAGAACGCCCTGTGAGCCGCTTTCAATGAGCTCAAGATTGTAAGCATCTGCTATTTCCAACACCGCCTGGTCTGCTTCACCGATAGCGTAATCCCCATCAACAGAGACTTCAGGAAGCCATTCGGAGGCAAACTGGAGCGGGCGTGCAGTGTAGTGTGAGAGCTCTGCCAGCACCTCCTTCAGCGGCCTTTCATCGAATACCAGTTTACCCTCGCGCCACGCCGCAATGCTCTTGAGGTCAGCCTCGCCGAGACTGCCGCCAAGGCCATTGAGGAAATACATCTGTTCAGCGGTGGTGAGCATTCGCTTGCTCTGTGTGGCGGAACTGGCGATCGTGAGCTCGCCCCTTCTCACCTGAAAAAGCGCATCGTCATTCCCATGGCTATGTATTGCGAACTCGGTATCGACGGCGTAGGCGTAAGTGCGGCTGGCATAGACCACAAGGGGCCGTCCACGCTCTGACGCAACGGAAAACAAAACGTCGCCCACCAGCACGTCGACATGAATTGCGTCATCGTGCTCAAGCAGCAGCACCTCCGTATTCCAGTTCAACCAGAGGCGCGACCCGTCTGCCAGCAGAAGCTCACGCTGCTCCCCACGACCGGTATGCACCCTCCTGGCAAGCCTTGCAAAGCTTGCGTCTTCGGGATGCAAGGCGATGGCCGTCGGCGGGGCGAGTAGCGCCTGATTCAAGCTGTCGTTGTTCAATGTCAGGCCGACCACAATCAGCAGCAGCACCGCTAGCGAAAGCGCAGTCGCGCTCCGCGCCGGGTGATCGAGTGAGCTGGCAACAAAAGCCTGAGCTCTGATTCCAAGCTCTTGCGTTAGAGTGAGAGGTTTGTCGCCAATATCAGCGAACACTTCCCACTCAGCCGCAGCACGTGCAAAGGCCAATTCATGGCCTGGAGAGCGTTGGCACCAGTCGCGCTGCTTCTGCTCCCTGTCAGCCTCAGGCAGGTCCTGAGTCGCAATGAGCAAGAGCAGGGCTTGCTCGTCGAGCGAAGAGTCGCCGGTAGCAAACTGCGTAGTCGAATCATTCATGCTGCCACCGACCGCATGGCGCTCCCGGGCGTTCTGAGGGTGTCACGCTTTGAATCAGGCGACGGTGGCAGTGGAGGGTCGCCTTCGCGATTCGCTTTTCCACTGTCGAGAGACTCACGCCGAATTTCCGTGCTATATCCTTCTGACGAATCCCATGAACGCGAAAGGCGATAAACATCTGGCGCGTCAACACCGGGAGCTCATCAAGCGCACGCTCTAATACCTTATACGTCTCGTCACGGCTCCGAAAAGCCTCCGGACTGTCTATCTCGGACACGATATCCTGATGGATCGCCGCACCCTCGTACGCCCGTCGCCTCGCGGCTGCTCGCTGGAAGGTACTCGCCATATTTGAAGCGGCTCGATAAACATAGGCGACAGGATGAGTGACCTGATCGGCGGTTTTCGCACTGAGGATATGCTCAGACAGCATCTGAAACACGTCATTGGCAGCGTCTGGACAGCCAAGGCGTTGGGACAGCATACGGAGCAGCCCCGGTCTATGTTGCCGCAGAGTCTCCAGAAGGTCAGGCGCCCGCATTGGATGACGGCTTTATTCGGCAGGGGTCGATAGCGCAGTCGTACTGCGGGTGTTTCATTCCAGCACTTCCATGCGATCGACCTTCTGGTAGCCCCGGGGCAGCTTGTTACCGCGCCGGCCGCGTTCGCCGCGGTAGTGCTCAAGCTCGGAGAACTTCATAGCCTTGTGCTGCTTGCCGGCGTGTACCACCAGTGAATCGTTCTCGGTCAGTACCTGCACCGCCACCACGAACTCTTCGCGGCTTTGTACTCGAGCGGAGGGGATGGAAATGAGTTTATTACCTTTGCCGCGCGCAAGCTGCGGCAGATCCTCCAGCGGGAAGATCAACATCCGGCCCTCGTTGCTCACCGCGGCAACATAAGCGCCGTCCGCCTGGTCTACCCGCGCCGGGTTCAGCACGCGGGCGCCTTTGGGCAGCGACAGCACCGACTTGCCGGCGCGGTTCTTGGTTTGCATATCCTCGAGTTTGCCGACGAAGCCGTAGCCTGCATCCGAGGCCAGCAGATACAGCTGGCCGGGCTCGCCCGACATGATCCCTTCAAACGTCGCCCCGGAAGGCGGGTTGATGCGGCCGGTGACCGGCTCCCCCTGGCCCCGCGCCGAGGGCAGGTTGTGTGAGGTCACCGTGTAGGCGCGCCCGGTGGAATCGAGAATCACCGTGGGCTGGTTGGTGCGGCAGGCCACCGACATTTTGTAGGCATCGCCGGACTTGTAGCTGAGCGAGACCGGGTCGACCTCATGGCCCTTGGCGGCGCGAATCCAGCCTTTCTCGGACATCACCACAGTAATGGGATCGTTGGTCATCAACTCCAGTTCGCTGAAGGCCCGGGCCTCTTCACGCTCGGCCAGCACCGAGCGGCGCTCGTCACCGAACTGCTCGGCGGTAGCGGCCAGCTCCTTTTTGATCAGGGTCTTCAGCCGCGCCTCCGAACCCAGCACTTTCTGCAGTTCGTCGCGCTCGGCGCTGAGTTCGTCCTGCTCGCCACGAATCTTCATTTCCTCGAGCTTGGCCAGGTGGCGCAGTTTCAGTTCGAGGATGGCCTCGGCCTGCTCGTCTGACAGCTTGAAGCGCTTCATCAATACCGGCTTCGGCTTGTCCTCGGAGCGGATGATCTGGATCACCTCGTCGATGTTGAGGAAGGCCACCAGGTAGCCTTCGAGGATATGCAGGCGCTTCAGTACCTTGTCGAGGCGGAACTCCAGCCGCCGGCGCACGGTCTCGGTGCGGAACTTGAGCCACTCTTTGAGCATGGGCACCAGGCCCTTCACGCCCGGGCGGCCGTCGATGCCGATGACGTTGAGGTTGACCCGGTAGCTGCGCTCCAGGTCGGTGGTGGCGAACAGGTGGCTCATCAGCGCGTCGCGGTCGACCCGGTTGGAGCGCGGCACGATCACCAGGCGGGTGGGATTCTCATGATCTGATTCGTCACGCAGGTCGGCGACCATGGGCAGTTTCTTGGCCTGCATCTGCTGGGCAATCTGCTCGAGCACTCTCGAGCCCGAGGCCTGGTAGGGCAGCGCGTCGACCACGATCTCGCCGGCCTCCACTTCCCAGGTGGCGCGCATACGCAGTGCGCCGCGGCCGGTTTCATACATGGCGAGGATTTCTTCCCGCGGCGTGATGATCTCCGCCTCGGTGGGGAAGTCCGGCGCCTGCAGCAGCTCGGCGAGGTCCTCGACCGTGGACTTGGGCTTCTCCAGCAGGCGGATGGTGGCGGCCACCACTTCCCTGAGGTTGTGGGGCGGGATATCCGTGGCCATGCCCACCGCGATACCGGTGGTGCCATTGAGCAGGACGTTGGGCACCTGGGCGGGCAATACCGCCGGCTCATTTAACGTGCCGTCGAAGTTGGGAATCCAGTCGACCGTGCCCTGCCCCAGCTCCGACAACAGCACGTCGGCGTAGGCTGCCAGGCGCGATTCGGTGTAGCGCATGGCCGCGAAGGATTTCGGGTCATCCGGCGCGCCCCAGTTGCCCTGGCCGTCCACCAGCGGGTAGCGATAGCTGAACGCCTGCGCCATCAATACCATCGCCTCGTAGGCAGCGCTGTCGCCATGGGGATGGAATTTACCGATCACATCCCCCACAGTACGGGCAGACTTTTTGAACTTGGCACTGGCCTTCAGGCCCAACTCACTCATGGCGTAAACGATGCGCCGCTGGAGCGGTTTCAAGCCGTCGCC
>JANQGK010000257.1 GCA_028277365.1 Halieaceae bacterium
AGCAGTGTGCCTGGCGGCCGCCCGGGCGGGATACGACGTCGGCCTCAACTTCCTCCAGAATCGAGTGGCTGCTGAGGCGGTCCGTGAACAGGTGCTGGCGAGCGGCGTCCGCTGTGAGTTACTCAGCGCTGATGTCAGTGACGAAAGCCAGGTAGTCGACATGTTTCGCCAACTCGATGACTCCTTCGGCCGCCTCACCGGGCTGGTGAATAACGCGGGTATTCTCGACGCCCAGGGTCGCCTGGAGACCATGAGTGCGGAGCGCATCAACCGCGTGTTGCAGACCAATGTGACGGGCAGCTTCCTGTGCGCACGCGAGGCGGTAAAACGCATGTCCACTGCCCGTGGGGGCGCCGGTGGCAGCATCGTCAATGTCTCCTCTGCCGCCTCACGGCTGGGGTCTCCGGGAGAGTACATCGACTACGCGGCCTCCAAGGGTGCAATCGATAGTATGACCCTGGGACTCGCCAAAGAGGTCGGCGCAGAAGGCATCCGCGTCAATGCGGTCAGGCCGGGTGTCATCTATACCGACATTCATGCCAGTGGCGGTGAACCCGGGCGGGTGGACCGGGTAGGTCCAGGGTCCCCCCTCGGCCGTGGCGGCTATCCCGAGGAGGTGGCCGCAGCAATACTCTGGCTGTTATCCGATGCCGCGTCTTATACCACGGGCAGTTTTACCGAAGTATCGGGCGGGCGCTGAGGCGCCGCTTTAGAGCAGGCCCCAGAGCGTATCGAACATCAGCTGCTGGGTGCTGGCCACCGCTGGCGACTCGATCACAATCACCACCGGGTAGTTTTTCTTCGCCAGGGTGATGATGGCGACCTTGGGGGGGTAGATGGCGATATAGGAAGCGTCACTGCCGGCCCCGGCGGGCAGCCATTTGCGCTCTGCCAGCTCCGCCTCGTCGCCGCCCTCACCGATGGCAATCACCCGCACCCGGATTCCGCGCTGCACCCGTTGCCGGGTAAAGTTGGGAAAGGGTCGGTACAGGTGTTCCCGCAGGGTCTTGGTGGAGATGACCGCATAGGCGGGCTCGGGCTGCTGTTCGGTAGAGTCCAGCAGGTCGCGCAGCACCAGCTCAACACCGTCGTCACCCTCGTAGAATCGAACATTGTCCGGCAGGGCTTCCGGCTGCTCGCTCTTGAGGGCGGGAATCACTTCCCGGCGCAGGGTGTCCAGTGCCTGATTCAGGGCCTGTTGCTTGCTCTCACCCAGTCGCAATAGCCGCTCCGGGTCTTCGGCCTGGAACACGCGCCGCTTGCCGCGCGGAAAGTAGCTGACGATGCCGCGGGTGGCCAGTTCCTTAAGGGTTTCGTAGGTGGTGCCGCGATTGATCCCGCTCTCGGCGGCCACATCGCGAATCGAGGCCGGGCCCAGCCGCAGCAGGGCGTGATAAATGCGCACCTGGCGGTCACTGAGGTCCAATGCCTGCAGGCTGTCGAGTTGCATGGGCCAAGCCTCCGGGGATCTGGGCGGTGTTTGCTCGCCGTTGTCAATTTTTTATTGACAAAGCCCGTTGAATTGCCGAAATCCAACAATGATAATGCTCGGCTCATACAATAATGTCAAAAATGTCATGACACGTCGCCTCTCTGCCATTGAGTAGGCGCCCGGGAGGCCCGTCAGCCACATGAAACTCGATATCGTCATTCTCGCCGCCGGTGAAGGCAAGCGCATGCACTCTACCCTGCCTAAGGTGCTGCACCGGGTCGGAGGTATCCCCCTGCTCCAACACGTGCTGGACAGCGCTGACGCTCTGGCGCCGGTGGCCTGCCACGTGGTGGTCGGGCACGGCTCGGAGCAGGTACGGGAAAGCCTCTTGCAACGCCGCCTCAACTGGGTGTTGCAGGACCAGCAGCTGGGCACCGGCCACGCGGTGATGCAGGCTTTGCCCGCCATCGATGACGACGCCACGGTACTGGTTCTGTACGGCGATGTGCCACTGATCAGCCCCGACACGCTCAAAGATCTGCTGGCCCAGGCCATGACCGGCCCCGCGCTTCTAACCGCCCGCGTCAATGACCCTCACGGTTACGGCCGTATCCTGCGCACCAAGAAAGGCCGGCTGGTGGGAGTGGTGGAAGAGCGCGACGCCATTCCCAAGGAGCGGCTGATCAACGAAATCAACACCGGCATACTCGCTGCGCCTGCCCACCACCTCAAGCAACTGCTGCCCCAGGTGGGCAACAACAACACCCAGGGTGAGTATTATCTGCCCGATATCGTCGGCCTGGCATTGCGCGAGGGCATTCCTGTTGCTACCGCCACGGCGCCCTCGGAAATCGAGGTGCTGGGAGTCAACGACCGGGTGCAGCTCAACCGGGTCGAGCGCGAGTACCAGCGTCGCCTGGCGGCAGAACTCCTGCAGGCCGGGGTCGGCGTCGCCGACGGTAGTCGGCTGGATATTCGCGGCAGCCTGGAATGCGGTCGCGATGTGTCTATCGACGTGAACTGTGTTTTTGAGGGTTCCAACTCCCTTGCTGATGGCGTGAAGGTGGGCGCCAACTGCGTATTAATCGACTGCAGCATTGGTCCGGGTACCGAAATCAAGCCTTTCACTCATATGGAAGGGGTAGCCACCGCGGCCAACTGCGTGATCGGCCCCTTCGCCCGACTGCGCCCGGAGACCCGCCTGGCCGAGGCCGTGCGCATCGGCAATTTCGTGGAAACCAAAAAGTCCGAGCTGGGTGCCGGCAGCAAGGTCAACCACCTGAGCTATATCGGCGACACGGACATGGGAGAGCGGGTCAACATTGGCGCCGGTACCATCACCTGCAACTACGATGGTGCCAACAAGCACCGCACGCAGATCGGTAACGGCGTATTCGTCGGCTCCAATTCCACGCTGGTAGCACCGGTGGAAATCGAGGATCGCGGCTTTGTCGGTGCCGGCTCCACCATCACTAAGACCGTGCCCGGCAACCAGCTGGCCATCTCCCGCGCCCGCCAGCGCAATCTCGACGGTTGGAAGCGCCCGGAGAAAAAAACCTCCGAACCCTCCCGGGAATCTGCCGTCGGCGACCCCTCCGAGAGCGACGCGTAACATGTGTGGCATCGTGGGCGCGGCGGCACGCCGCGAGGTGTCAGGTATTCTCCTGGAAGGCCTGCGGCGCCTGGAGTATCGGGGCTACGACTCTGCCGGCCTGGCCCTGATCGACCATGACACCGGCCTGATGCTGCACAAGCAGCAGGGCAAGGTGGCCGCCCTCGAGCAGATTCAACGGCAGCAGCCCATTCTCGGCTGCACGGGAATCGCCCACACCCGCTGGGCCACCCATGGCGAGCCCAGCCAGGCCAATGCTCATCCACACACCGCCGGCAACCGGGTAGCGCTGGTGCACAACGGCATTATTGAAAACCATCAGGCGCTGCGGGCACGCCTGCTTGCAGCGGGCTTCGAACCCCTGTCGGCCACCGACTCCGAACTGGTGGTGCTGCTGCTGGTCGAGCAGCTCGAGCAGGGCGCAAGCCTTATGCAGGCGATGCTGGTGGTGGTGCCGCAACTGGAAGGCGCCTTTGCCCTGGCCGCCATCGACGCCGAGCACCCGGACCAGGTGGTGGCCGCCCGCCGCGGCAGTCCGCTGGTAATCGGCGTGGGTATCGGTGAGAACTTTCTGGCCTCGGACCAGTTGGCCCTGCGCCAGGTCACCGACAGTTTCGTGTACCTGGAAGACGGTGATGTCGCCCTGCTGACGCCGACCCGGCGGGACATTGTCGATGCACAGGGCGAAGCGGTGGAGCGCCCGGTGGAAAGCCTGTCTGACACGGTGGAAGTCGTTGATCGCGGCGAGCACTCCCACTTTATGTACAAGGAAATCTTCGAGCAGCCCAGGGTGATAGGCGACACCCTGGCCAGCGCGCTGCCGGCCTCGGGCGAGCTGGATTTCGGGGTGCTGGATGCGGCTTTCGGGGCCGCCGCTGCAGAACTGTTCCCGACGATCCGCGGTGTGCAGATCGTCGCCTGCGGCACCAGCTACCACGCCGGCCTGGTAGCCCGCTACTGGCTGGAACAATGGGCGGGCCTGCCCTGCCAGGTCGAAATTGCCAGCGAGTTCCGCTATCGCTGCCGGGTGCAGCACAGGGACACCCTGCTGGTGACCGTGTCCCAGTCGGGTGAGACTGCGGATACGCTGGCGGCCCTGCGCAACATCGCCGCCGACGAGTTCGCGGCTACCCTCGCTATCATCAATACTCCCAACAGCGCCCTGGCCCGGGAATCAGAACTGGTCTTCCACACCCGGGCCGGTGTGGAAGTGGGCGTGGCGTCCACCAAGGCCTTCACCACCCAGTTGATGGCGTTCCTGCTGCTCACCCTGGCCCTGGGCCGCCACAACCGACTCACCGAACCGGCCGCAGAGGAATTCCTGTCCACTCTCAAGCAGGTGCCGGCTCTGGTCGAATCCACGCTGGCCAGTGATGCCGAGATCAAGCAGGTGTCGGAAGAGTTTGTCGGCCGCTTCAACGCTCTGTTCCTGGGGCGCGGCATCCATTCCCCCATTGCCATGGAGGGGGCGCTCAAGCTCAAGGAAATCTCCTATATTCACGCTGAATCCTACCCGGCCGGTGAGCTCAAGCACGGCCCTCTGGCCCTGGTGGACCGGGATATGCCGGTGGTGGCTGTTGCGCCCAGCAACGAGTTACTGGAGAAGCTCAAGTCAAACCTGGAGGAGGTGCGAGCCCGGGGCGGTGAACTCTACGTGTTTGCCGATGAGGCCGCTGGCTTCAACGACGAGGCCCAGGTGACTGTGGTGCCGGTACCTCACGGCCCGGAACTCATCATGCCGTTTATTCACACGGTGGCACTGCAGCTGCTGTCCTACCATGTGGCAGTAATGAAAGGCACCGACGTCGACAAACCTCGCAATCTGGCCAAGTCGGTGACCGTCGAATAGCCGGCTAGTGCTGGCCGGCCGAAGATACCGCCCGGCTGCCGTGTGAGGTATGCTTGCACGCCCAAGTATTCCGTAAAGACCAAGGTTCTCCATGATCCGCCGCGCCTCGTGGCTGTCCCTGACGGCCCTGCTCCTCTCTACGCCCGCCTCCGCCGCCATCGAACAAACCAAAGGCGAGTTCCAGGACAAGTTCCGCCAGTTGGACGAGGTGCTGCCCACGGCCAACAGCTACCGTACGGCCGGCAGAGAGCCCGGGCATGAGTACTGGCAACAAAAGGTCGACTACGACATCGATGTGCGGCTGCTGGAGGAGCGCCGGCGCATTGAAGCCCAAGAGCGTATTCGCTATACCAACAACAGTCCGGACACTCTGCGGTTCCTTTGGCTGCAGCTCGACCAGAATCGCTTCCGCAGCGATTCCCTCGCCGAGCGCAGCGCCGCGTTCGCCGACAGTAGTCGGCGGGGACCCAAATCCAAGGCCGCCAACGGCAGCAAGCCCCCGCAAATCAGCATCGACGAACTGCGTCGCCAGCAATTCATGGCCGACAACGAGCCGGGCTACGAGCTTCCCTCCGTGCGAGATGCCCGCGGCGCGCTGGCGCATACGGTGGTCGGCACCAACCTGCGTATCGATCTGCGCACACCTTTGAAGCCCGGCGAATCGGTTGAGTTCGAAATAGAGTTTGCCTTTAACATCCTCGAGGAAGATGCGGTCTCGGCGCGCTCCGGGTACGAACATTTTCCTGACGATGAGCGCGAGGGCGGGAACGATATCTTCCTGCTGGCGCAGTGGTTCCCGCGGCTGCATGCCTACACTGATTACGAGGGTTGGACCAACAAGGAGTTCCTGGGCCGCGGAGAATTCACCCTGGAATTCGGCGATTACACCGTCGACATCACTGTACCCGAGGATCACATCGTGTCCTCTACCGGGGTGCTGCGGAACCCGAAAGACGTGCTCACGCGCAAACAGCGCGAGCGGCTGGAGTCTGCTCGCAAGGCGGATGCTCCGGTATTTATCGTCACGGCGGAAGAAGCGCTGGCGAACGAGCGCGAGGCGGCCAGTGGTTCAAAAACCTGGCGATTCAAGGCAGAACAGGTCCGCGACTTTGCCTGGGCTTCGTCGCGCAAGTTCATCTGGGATGCCCAGGGCTACCAGCAGGGCGGCAGCGTGCAGCCCGAGGTGATGGCCATGTCCTTCTACCCCAAGGAAGGTGAGCCGCTGTGGTCCAACTACTCTACAGCCGCTGTCATTCACACCATGGAGGTGTACTCGCGCTTCTCCTTTGACTACCCCTATCCGGTAGCACAGTCGGTGAACGGCCCTGTGGGTGGCATGGAGTATCCGATGATCACCTTCAACGGGCCGCGCACCGATTTGCAGGACGACGGCGAACGGACCTATTCACTGGCCGAGAAGCGCTTCCTGGTCGGGGTGGTCATCCACGAGATTGGGCACAACTATTTCCCGATGATCGTCAACTCCGACGAACGTCAGTGGACCTGGATGGACGAAGGCCTCAACAGCTTCCTGGACGCCATGGCCGGCTGGGAATGGGATCCGGAGATACCCTGGAACAACCAGCCGCGCGACCTCGTCGACTATATGAAGTCCGAGCGCCAGGTGCCGATCATGACGCAGTCAGACTCCGTGCTGCGCCTGGGGCCCAACGCCTACGGCAAGCCGGCGGCGGCATTGATGATCCTGCGAGAAACCATCATGGGTCGCGAGTTGTTCGATTTCGCTTTCCGGGAATACTCGCGACGCTGGATGTTCAAGCGCCCGGCACCGGCGGACTTCTTCAGAACGATGGAGGAGGCGTCAGGGGTCGACCTGGATTGGTTCTGGCGAGGCTGGTTCTACACCACGGACCACGTGGACATCGGTATCGACCGAATCTGGAAACTGCGCCTTGACACCAAAGACCCGGATATCGACTACGACCGCCGACGTCAGGAAGAAGCCGACAAGCCGGCCTCCGTCATTGTCGAGCGCAACCGGACCGAACGACGCACCTGGGTTGAGCAGAACCCGGGCATCCGCGACTTTTATGACGAGAACGACCGCTTCACCGTAACTAACGAGGAGCGTAACGATTATCAGGAGTTTCTCGACGAGCTCGAGGACTGGGAGCGGGCGGCGCTGGCCCGAGCCGTTGAGGAAGACAAGCACTACTATGTGCTGGAATTCAGCAACCGCGGCGGCCTGGTGATGCCGATCCTGCTGCAGTTAAGTTATGCCGACGGTAGCAGCGAGCGGTTGGATATCCCCGCCGAGATCTGGCGCCGCAATGCCCGAGCCGTGAAGAAACTGATCGTCACCGATCGGGAGCTGACCCAGGTCCTCATCGACCCCCGCTGGGAGACCGCGGATACCGATGTGGAAAACAATTACTATCCGCGTCGCATCGTACCCTCTCGCATCGAGGCCTATAAGTCACCGGACCGGGAGGGGATGGAGTACCGCGACATCATGCAGGACATCAAGGCCGAGTTGGAGACCGGGGACGAGGAGTGAGCACACGCCTGCCCGCGGCGGCACTGCTGATGGCTATGCTGCTGGCGTTGCCGGCGGCGGCACATCAGCAGAAGGAATCCATCACCCGGGTGCTGTTGAATCCGCGCACCGGCAATATCGAGGTGATGCACCGCTTCCTGTTACATGATGCGGAGCACGCCTGCCGCGAGTTGTTTGGTGAATCGGCCGACCTGCTCAACAATCAGGCGGACCGCGACCGTTTCGAGAACTACGTCCACCAGCGTTTCTTCATGCTGGACCAGGACGGGGCGGTTATTCCTCTCAACCCCGTGGGCAATGAACTGGAAAACCGCTATCTGTGGGTCTACGCCGAGGCCCCGATCCCGGAGGGCCTCAGCGCCCTGACCCTGTCTCACGAAGCGCTGCGGGACCTTTGGCCGGAGCAGGTCAACCTGGTCAACGTGGAGCGTGACGGAACGGTACGCAGCGCCCTCTTCAACGGCGGTAGCCCAGAGATCACCGTGCGTTTCTAGTTAAAGGTGCGTAGAGTATTCGCGCGGCAACTACTTGGAGCTCTGCCATGCGCTACATCCTGTGTCTTCTTCTATGCTGTCCTACTTCCTATGTGTTCGCGGAATGCATGCGCGATGACGGCCGCATTGAAACGGTGTGCGGTGCCGGGCCCTGCGTGAAGGACCGCTACGGGGAAGTTTATTGTGCGCCGCATATCGACGGCACGGCGACTCTGGATCGCTACCAGCAGGCGGTGTGTTCTGTCGGGCGCTGCGCCAGGAGCAGAAATGACGAAATCATCTGCTCTCGCGAACCTGGCGGTGACGTTCTGTTAAACATCTACGGAGAGGCCGACTGCTATGGCGGATGCATTGTCGCAAGCGCTGAGGCCTGCGAGCGTGAATTTGCCGGCCCCCGCGATGAAGACGGCAATTTAACGCGCGAACCGGGCCCACCTCCTACCGGGCTGGAAGGTTATCGCCCGCCGGGCCGACCAACCAGATAGGTGACGACCAGGCGCGCTCCTGGATGGTGGGCGGCAGGTCAGGCCGTGGTGCCACGCCCGCGCGCACCGCATCCCAGGTCGACCAGCGGCAGGTGGAGTTTTCCAGCGCCCGCAGGTAGTAGAAAGCGGCCTGCCCGGCGCGGTAGTCCGGGTCTCGCCAGGCGGTTCTCAGTTCGCTCGCCCCAACGTTTGCCGAGGTGGAGCAGTCAAGGTTAACGGTGGCGCCGTTGTCCGGGCAGCGATGGCTGTCCGGGTCTACCTTCAGCCCGTCTGAGCAGGCGATGTCGTAGACCTGCTCCCGGTGTTCACCGTCCTCGATCCAGCCCTTGATCACCTGCAACCGCTGCAGGGGGGTGCCGTTGGCATCCGCCACCGCCCAGCCGATGAACAGCGGTGGGGTTTCGCCGGCGGGCAACTCACTACCCATGGTTACGCCGTCGCGGTAAGCGGTGCTGACCAGCGCCGTGCTATCGACCAGTGAGGGCTCATAGTCGCCGGCGAAAAAGCGCAGGCGGATACGCGGCCCGCTGGTAGCAAAGGTCTCCTTGCGGCGGAACGCCTCGTAGATCGCCTCGCGGGTATTCTCTTCGGCCCAGACCGCCGCGGTGCCTGAGGCTGACCAGTACTCAAAGGAAGAGATTTCGAAGTAATCCCTGCCCTCCACCGAGGTCACCAGACCCGGGTCGTACCACTTCGCCAGGGTGCCGTGCAGCCAGCGCGCGGGCACGCTACCGCGGCGCTCCGGGGTGCCGTCCAGCATACCGGTCTTGGAGTGATAGTTGTCTTCCTCCAGGTAGGCAGCACCCGTGTGGGTGTCGCTGGCCGCCACCAGTCCGAACTGGTAGGGGTTCTTGACGCCCTGCTCGGCCAGGCTCAGGCCGCGCAGGTAGGCATCGCGCACATAGCTGCCGGCGGGTTCGCTCTCAAGCTTGGTGGCCACCCGGTAGGGGGCGATTTCGAAATCCGCCCACTCGTCGGTTGTTGACAGCAGCGGGTGGGTCTCCGAGGTGCCCTTGACCTGGGTGATTTCCACCAGCGGCTCGTTGCGCATGCGCTGCTCGGCGTAGTCGTCATCCATCGGATCCCCGGCCCAGTTCACCAGCTTGAACATCTGGCCGTTGGAGCCGTTGGAGTTGTGGGGGATGGCCAGGCTCTCGATGCCCTGTTCGCGCAGCTTGTCCATCCAGTCCCACAGACCCTCGGGATTCTGAGAGTTAAGCCGTGAGAAGGGCATGGCCGGAAGGCGCTCGGTATCCTTGAAAATCACATTGCGATGCAGGTTGCCGCGGTCGTCGCTGGACGAGGTGTATTCGTAGGCGGCAAAGGTGGTGAAGCGCCCGGGCTGATAGGCGGCGTCGGCGGCAGCCACGGCCTCGCGCCAGGTGGCCCGGGTAATGGCATGCACCAGGTCCTTGTCGATGCTGCCGTTGAGAACACCCTCGATCAGCGCCGGCACGAATTCGCTGAAAGCGCGGCCCCGACCGAGGAGGCTCAATTCGGTCATGTTGTCCGGATCGTTGATGCCGTGCAGGGGCTCGGTAATTGGATAGGTGGAAAAGCGCGGGTCCTTGTCAGCGGCCTTCACCAGGCCCATGAACATGGCGTGATCGGTCACCGCGTAGAAATCCAGCGGCTGCTGCAGGCGCACCTCGAAACCCACAGGGTGCCGCAGCGCCTGGCCCTGGGCATAGCGATAAGCGTCGGCCGGCGTGGCCGTGGTGCCGAAGGAATAGGCGTCAAATGAGTTGGCGGTGTGCACGTGCAGGTCGCCGAAATAGGCATTGCGCTCGGGGTTGGGCGGAGCCGGGCGTCGATCGACAATACTCGTGTCGGGAGCCAGTACCGTGTTCCCTCGCGCCTTCCCGGCCAGCCCGTGGGAGGCATCCGACTGGCGATCCTCAAGCGATTCGCCGCAGCCTGCCAGCAGGGTAAGGCCTAAACACAGCAGGAGTATTCTTATCATTATCGGCATCTTCCTGGCGGGTGACCCGGGCCATGGTAACCCGTTGCGGGGATTGGCGGAATTGCCGCGGAAAAGCGGGGCAGCCGTGGGGTGATTTCGCTAGAATGCTCGGCATGGACGTCACCCGCATTCTCGAACCGCTTAATGACGCCCAGCGCGACGCGGTAGCCTCCGAAAGTCAGAACATGCTGGTCCTCGCCGGGGCCGGCAGTGGCAAGACTCGCGTGCTGGTGCACCGCATCGCCTGGTTGATCCAGGCCGAGGGCTTGTCCCCCTGGTCCATTCTTGCCGTCACCTTCACCAACAAGGCGGCCCGGGAGATGCGCTCCAGGATCGAAGATATGCTGGCCATTGGCACCCACGGTATGTGGGTGGGCACCTTCCACGGCCTCGCCCACCGGCTGTTGAAGGCCCACTGGCAGGAAGCCGGGCTGCCGCAGAATTTCCAGATACTGGACTCCGACGACCAGCTGCGGTTGGTGAAACGTGTTTGCCGGGAGCTGGATCTCGACGAAGGCCGCTGGCCGCCGCGCCAGGCTCAGTGGTATATCAACGCCCAGAAAGACGAAGGCCTGCGCGCCGCCCACATAGAGGCCCAGGAGAGCGACCCCTACGGCTACACCATGCTGCGTATCTACACGGCCTATGAAGAGGCCTGCGAGCGCGGTGGGCTGGTGGATTTTGCCGAGCTACTGCTGCGAGCCCACGAGCTGTGGCTCAAGAACTCGGAGCTGCTGGCTCACTACCAGGGCCGTTTCCGCCATGTGCTGGTAGACGAGTTCCAGGACACCAACACTATCCAATATGCCTGGCTGCGGGTGCTGGCGGGGGAGGCGATTCCCATCGTTGCCGTGGGGGATGACGACCAGTCCATCTATGGCTGGCGTGGCGCCAAGATAGAGAACATTCAGCGTTTCTCGCGGGATTTCGAACCGGTACGCACCGTGCGCCTGGAGCAGAATTACCGCTCTACATCCACCATCCTCAAGGCGGCCAACGCGGTGATCTCCCACAACATGAACCGGCTCGGCAAGGAGTTGTGGACTGCTGGGGACGACGGCGAAGCCATCACCCTGTATGCCGGCTTCAATGAGCAGGACGAGGCGCGCTTTATCGTCGAGCGGCTGGAGGATTGGATCGGCGAGGGCCACGCCCGTGCCGACTCCGCCATTCTCTATCGCTCCAACGCCCAGTCGCGGGTGCTGGAAGAGGCGTTGATCCGCGCCGCGGTGCCCTACCGAATCTACGGCGGCCAGCGCTTCTACGAGCGCCTGGAAATCAAGAATGCCCTGGCCTACATGCGGCTGATTGTCAGTCGCGCGGACGATGCGGCCCTGGAGCGGGTGCTGAACACGCCACCGCGGGGAATCGGCGGCAAGACGGTAGACGCGTTGCGGGAACTGGCCAGGGAGCGTCAGGTGTCTCTCTGGCAGGCAATCGCCATACTGATCGAGGAGAAGCTGCTCGCTGGCAGGGCGCTGAATGCTCTGGAGGCCTTCTGTGTGCTGGTCAATGAAATGGATTCCGACACCTCGGAGCTGAATCTGGCGGAGCTCACCCAGCATGTCATTGAAGCCAGCGAGCTGGTGGAATACCACGGCAAGGAAAAAGGCGAACGCGGCCAGGCCCGGGTCGAGAACCTGCAGGAACTGGTGACTGCGGCGCGCCAGTTCGAGCCCGAGAATGACGAGCTGTCGCCGCTGCAGGAATTCCTCGACAACGCCGCATTGGACGCCGGCGAAGCCCAGGCCGACGAGCACGAGGACAGCGTTCAGCTCATGACCCTGCACTCCGCCAAGGGCCTGGAGTTCCCGCTGGTGTTCCTGGCCGGCATGGAGGAAAACCTGTTCCCTCATCGCATGTCGCTGGAGGAACCGGGTCGCCTGGAGGAGGAGCGCCGGCTCTGCTACGTTGGCATTACCCGCGCCATGAGCCGGCTGACAATTACCTACGCGGAAACCCGGCGCATGTACGGTAACGAGAACTTCAACGCGCCGTCGCGCTTTATCCGCGAGATTCCCACCGAGCTGCTGGAAGAGGTGCGCTTGCACACTACTATCACCCGCCCCGCCAGCGTTGGCTTTGCGCCCGAGGTGGAAGATACCGGCCTCAACCTCGGCCAGCGGGTCTACCACCAGGTGTTTGGCGAAGGCGTGGTGCTCAACTTCGAGGGTCGCGGCGGCAACGCCCGGGTCGAAGTGAATTTCGATGACGAGGGCAGCAAATGGCTGGTAGTGCAGTACGCCAACCTCCAGGCCATGTAGACTGACTGCTCATTCACAACAAAACCAGCCACAATAAAAATAGGGATTAAGGCCATGAATGCTACCGAGCGCCGTCTCACCCCTCTGGTCATCCTGCTGTTGCTGGCACTGCTGGTACTGTTGCTGGCGGGTTGGGTGATGGATCGCGTCAACCGCGAGGCGCAGGGGCCCAGTGCCTCGCTGGCGCCGGATGAGGTCATCCGCTGGAAGTTGGTCACCACCTGGCCGAAAAACTTCCCGGGGCTGGGCCTGGGGCCGGAGAATTTCGCCCGGTTGGTAAAGGACATGAGCGGCGGCCGCCTGCAGGTCCATGTCTACGGCGGCGGCGAGATCGTGCCGCCTTTTGGTGTGTTCGACGCGGTCTCCCAGGGAGTGGCCGAGATGGGTCACGGCGCCGGCTACTACTGGACCGGCAAGGTGCCGTCAGCCGTCTTCTTTACCGCGGTACCCTTCGGCTTTACCGCGGACGAGGCCAGCGCCTGGATGCACTACGGCGGTGGTCTGGAACTGTGGCGCAAGGCTTATGCGCCCTTCAACCTGATTCCCCTGGCCGGCGGCAACTCCGGCACCCAGATGGCGGGCTGGTTCAACAAGGAGATCAATTCCATCGACGACCTGCAGGGCCTGAAGATGCGCATACCGGGGCTGGGGGGCGAAGTGTTCAGCCGCGCCGGTGGCACCGCCGTGACCATCCCCGGCGGCGAACTCTATACCTCGCTGCAGACCGGGGTAATCGACGCCACCGAGTGGGTGGGGCCGTATAACGACCTGGCCATGGGCCTGCACGAGGTGGCCGAGTACTACTACTACCCGGGTTGGCAGGAGCCGGGCCCGGTGCTGGAGTTTATCGTCAACGCCGATGCCTTTGCCTCCCTGCCTGCGGACCTGCAGACGATTGTTGAAAGCGCGGCGCGCAACGTGAACCAGGACATGCTCGATGAGTACACCGCGCGCAATAACCGGGCGCTCAAGGAGCTGGTCGAGGTACACGGTGTGAAGCTGCGGCGGCTGCCGGATGATGTGATCATCGCCCTGAAGCAGGCAGCGCAGGAAGCGGTGAAGGAACTGGCCGCCAGTGATCCCATGGCGGCCGAGGCTTATGCGTCATTCTCCGAGTTTTACGAGGGCGTGAAGCACTACCACAGCATCTCGGAGCAGGCCTACATCAATGCCCGGGATCTCGAAGCCGATCCCGAGCAATAGCCAATGTGAAGCGCCAGGGGCAGTCAGGGCTTGAGGAATACCAGCGTCATGCGCTCGGACTCACCGATAGCGCGGGATGCGGCTTTCTGTTCCTCAGTTTCAAGGCCCCGCAGGTTGGGCGGCAGCTGCCAGACACCGCTGGCGTGGCGCTTGTTGTCCAGCGGGTTGCGGTTGAAGTAGCCCTCAACCTCCAGCACGAAACCGGCCTGGGTGGCCTTGGCGATGATGTAGTCGCGGCCCACATAGCCGATGTTCTTCGACATCCAGTCCTGCTCCGGGTCGGCCATATGCTGCACGATGCCGAGCTTGCCGCCGGGCTTTAGAATCTCGAAGAAGTGGCCGAAGGCCGCATCGTCGATGCCGCGACTGCGCCAGCCGTGGGCGTTGCGGAAGGTCACCACGCGGTCCACGCTCGCGGGCTTGGCGGCGCCGATCACCACCTCTTTGCTGTCCTCGTCGATCATCAGTGAGGCGACCTCGACCTTGCCGTAGACACGCTTGTTGGCGGCGAGCTTTTCC
Organism: Halieaceae bacterium; assembly: GCA_028277365.1. GTDB lineage: Bacteria > Pseudomonadota > Gammaproteobacteria > Pseudomonadales > Halieaceae > JANQIO01. The sequence goes on from JANQGK010000257.1 coordinate 14,340, forward strand.
TCAAAGCCGGCCCGGGAGCGCGGCCGGTAGCTGGCCTGGGTATCGCTGCTGTCGTAGTGGGCTGCGATCAGCTTGCCGTCCTTGCGCAGGTAGGGGGCGAGGATCTCGGTATACCAGCCACCGCCCGGCCAGATTTCCACCACCGTGTGCTCCGGCTGCACGTCGAACAGGCTCAGGGTCTTGAGCGGGTTGCGGTAGGCGTCGCGCTCGACATAAGCGGGGGTGCGGTGCTTGCCGGCAATGGCCTTGGCAAGTGCATCGCTGTCGGCCTGGGCCGGAATGGCCAGTGTCAGCGTGGTTGCCAGGGCGGTAAGTAGGCTCCTGCCGATCAGGGAGTGGGCAATAGTCATGGGATCTCCTGTTAAAGCCTGGATTGTCTGGATGCGGCGCAGCGCGCCGTCAGGATGATAACCCTAGCGCCGCAACGTGACGGTTGCTAGCTGCTGTTTTCGGGCACCGCGCGGGTGCGGCCATTCTCATCGATGGCCACGAACACGAATTCACCCTCTGTCACCTTGATCGGCTCGCCGTCGTGCTTTGAGTCGATCCATACCTCGACCATGATGCGGATGGAACTGCGGCCGATTTCCAGCACGTCGGTGTAGCAGCGCACCACCGCGCCTACATGTACCGGGGTGAGGAAGGCCATGCCGTCGATGGCCACCGTGGCCACGCGACCCCGGGCAACGTCGCCGGCGGCGATACCGCCGGCCAGGTCCATTTGTGAGAGCAGCCAGCCGCCGAAGATGTCACCGTTGGCATTGGTGTCCTTGGGCATGGCAACGGTCTGCAGTGCCAGCTCCCCCTGTGGAAGCGGTGTGCTGTCGATATCGTTCATGGCGGTCCTGGTGCTGGTTGCGAAGACTTTGCGAGTGCCGCGCGGTTACTGCTTGAGCAAGGCCGGCAGCCAGGTGGCCAGGCCGGGCCAGATCACCAGCAGGCCGAGCACCGCAAGCTGGATAAGTATAAAAGGAATCACTCCGCGGTAGATAGCGCCGGTAGGTACACTGTCAGGCGCCACCCCGCGCAAGTAAAACAGGGCGAAACCGAAGGGCGGCGTGAGGAAGGATGTCTGCAGGTTGATGGCGATCATGATGCCCAGCCACACCGGGTCCAGGCCCATGGCCAGCAGCACAGGGCCCACTACCGGCACTACGACGAAGGTGATCTCGATGAAGTCCAGGATAAAGCCCAGCAGGAAAATCACCAGCATCACCACCAGGGTTGCGCCCATGACCCCGCCGGGGATCGTATCGAAGTAGTGGTGGATCAGCTCCTCACCGCCAAAGCCGCGAAACACCAGTGAAAACAGCGCCGCGCCGATCAGGATCATGAACACCATGCAGGTGACTTCCAGCGTGTTGCGCGCCACCTCATGCAGGCGTTTGCGGTCCATCTCGCGCTTGGCGAAGGCCAGCGCCAGCGCACCGAGACTGCCGACCCCCGCCGCTTCTGTGGGCGTGGCCGCGCCGCCGAGGATGGAGCCAAGTACGGCAATGATGAGCAGCAGCGGCGGCGCCAGGCCTTTCAGCAGTGCCGCCGATGAGACCGGCTCGATGTCGTGGGCAGCCGGCGCGTGCTGGGGCCTGAGTCCGGTGTAGACCAGCAGGTAGGCCATGTACAGGGCCACCAGTACCAGGCCCGGCAACAGCGCGCCGATAAACAGATCCCCCACCGATACCGACTTCGGGTTGAACACGTTCATTCGCAGCTGGGCCTGCTGGTAGGCGCTGGAGAGGACATCGCCCAACAAGACCAGCGCGATGGAAGGCGGGATGATCTGGCCCAGAGTGCCGGTGGCACAGATGGTGCCGGTGGCCAGCGCCGGATGATAGCCGCGTTTCAGCATGCTCGGCAGCGACAGCAGGCCCATGGTCACCACGGTGGCACCGACGATGCCGGTACTGGCTGCCAGCAGTGCCCCGACCACCACCACCGAGATGCCGAGGCCGCCGCGCAGGCGTGCAAACAGGCGCGCCATATTGTCGAGCAGCTCCTCCGCCACCCGGGATTTCTCCAGCGTAATCCCCATCATGATAAAGAGCGGCACGGCGATCAGCGTGGTGTTGCTGATGGTGCCGTACAGCCGGCCCGGCAGCGCGGTCAGGAAGCTGGGGTCGAAGTTGCCAACCAGGATGCCGCCGGCGGCAAACAGCAGCGCGGTGCCCGCCAGCGTAAAGGCCACCGGGTAGCCCAACATCAATGCCAGGCAGACACAGGCAAACATCCACAGGGAGGTGGTGTTGGCGACCTCGTTCACTCCTCGCCCACCAGTACCAGTGCGTTACGAGCGAGCTCGGCCAGCCCCTGCAATAGCAGGCTCAGTGCCATCACCGGGATCAGCGATTTGAGAAGGAACACGCCGTGAATGCCGCCCGGGTCCGGAGAGCCCTCGAGTATTCGCCAGGCCTCGGTCACGAAGGGCCAGCTGATTGCGCCCACGAATACGCTAAAGGGCAGCAGAAACAGGATGCACCCGACGCTGTTGACCCAGGCCTTGCCGCGGGCGCTGAAGCGTCGGTAGAAGATGTCCACCCGCACATGGGCATCGCGCTTGAGGGTGTAGGCGGCCCCGAGCATGAACACCAGTGCGTGCAGGTACATACTGGATTCCTGCAGGGCAATGGAGCCACCGCCGAGACCGTAGCGCAGCAGCACGACGCCGCACACCGACAGCCCCAGAACCAGGCACAGCCAGGCCAGCCAGCGTCCGGATTGCTCGGTGAAGTGATCCACGGTGCGTATAAAATGTCGCAATGCTTGCATCGAGCGGCGGGCCCCGGCTGGTTTTTATGGCTGTCCGGCGTATGATTCGCCGCAGTATAGCCGCGCCGCGGTTGCGGCGGCTAGCGGTCTCGACGCCCGACCGGCCCGGGCTGGCAGGCTGCCTGCCTCAGGACACGTTACAGGAACGGAAAACATGCTGATTGTTTTGTCACCGGCGAAAACGCTGGACTATGAAACCCCGCCGCAAACCCGTAAAGCTACCCAGCCCGCCCTGCTGGAGCGCTCCACCCGGCTGGTAGAGGACGCCCGTAAGCTGTCACCTGAGGCCATCGGCGCGCTGATGGGGGTTAGCGACAAGCTGGCCGCGCTGAATCACCAGCGCTTTATGAACTGGGGCGAGCCTTTTACCCTGGACAATGCCAAGCAGTCCGTGCTCGCCTTCAAGGGCGATGTGTACACCGGCTTGGACGCCGACAGCATGAAAGTGGCGGATCTCGACTACGCCCAGAAGCACCTGCGGATTCTGTCCGGCCTCTACGGCATCCTGCGCCCGCTGGACCTGATGCAGCCCTACCGCCTGGAAATGGGCCTGAAGTTTGAAAACAGCGGCGGCCGCAATCTCTACGAGTTCTGGGGAGATGACATTACAGCAATGCTCAACAAGCAGCTCAAGGCGCTGAAAAGTGATGTGCTGGTGAACCTCGCCTCCAACGAGTACTTCAAGTCGGTACGCCCCGGTGAGCTCGATGCGGACATTATCACGCCGGTGTTCAAGGACAAGAAAAACGGCAAGTACAAGGTGATCAGCTTCTTTGCCAAGAAGGCCCGCGGCCAGATGGCGCGCTACGCCATCGACAGGCGGCTGGAAAAGGTGGGCGACCTGAAGAAATTCAAAGTCGACGGCTACCGCTATAATGCAGGTGAATCCACAGCGCGCGAATGGGTGTTTACTCGCGAACAGGCCTGATGAAGCGCTACCCGGTTATCATTCTCGGCGCCGGCATGTCCGGCATCTGCATGGGCATCAAGCTGCGCGGTGCCGGCATCACTGACTTCCTGATCCTGGAGAAGACGGATGCGGCAGGCGGCACCTGGCACGATAACACCTACCCCGGGGCCTGTTGCGATGTCGCTTCGCATCTTTACAGCTTTTCTTTTGAGCCCAAGCCCGACTGGTCGCGCGCCTATGCGCCGCAGCCGGAAATCCAGGCCTATTTCGAGCACTGTATCGACAAGTACCGGCTGCGCGAGAACATTCGCTTCGGCGCCATGGTGGAGGCCGCTGAACTCGACGAGGCCCGGGGCGAGTGGCGGCTGCGGCTGGCCGGCGGGGAGCAGCTGGCCTGCCGTTTCCTGGTCAGCGGGCTGGGCCAGCTAAACCGCCCCAATGTGCCGGAATTCCCGGGCCGCAGCAGTTTCCGTGGCACCAGCTTTCACTCCGCTCGCTGGGACCACTCGGTGGACCTCACCGGCAAGCGGGTGGCGGTGATTGGCAACGCTGCCAGTGCCATCCAATTCATTCCGCCGGTGGCGCGGCAGGCAGCGCAGGTCTACGTCTACCAGCGCAGTGCCAATTACATCGTACCGCGCAATGATCGTGCCTACAGTGCAAGGGAAATCGACCGCTTCCGCCGCTTCCCCTGGTTGCAGAAGCTTTCGCGGCTGGCCTGGTACCTGCGCCAGGAGTTGTTCTTCTTCGGGGCCATGCTGCCCGGCTCTCTGCGGCACCGGCTGGTGAAGTGGATTGCCCGGCGCTACCTGGAACAGGAAATCAGCGACCCGGCCCTGCGCAGGGTGCTGACCCCGGATTACCCCTTGGGCTGTAAGCGCATCCTCGTGTCAGACGACTACTACCAGGCCCTGGCGGCTGGTGGCATCGATATCGTTACATCGCCCATCGAGGGCATTGGGCCGGATGGGGTCATCACGGCAGACGGCGTCGAGCGGCCGGTGGATGCGATCATCTATGGCACCGGCTTCAAGGCGACGGAATTCCTTGCCCCGCTGGAGGTTTTCGGCCGCGACGGCGAGCGCCTGGCCGACTGCTGGCGCGACGGTGCCTGGGCCCATCGCGGAGTGTCGGTACCGGGTTTCCCCAATTTGTTCATGCTCTATGGCCCCAACACCAACCTCGGCCACAACTCCATCATCTACATGGTCGAGGCTCAGGTGCAGTTTGTGGTGCGCTGCATCGACAAGATGCTGGCCCACGATATCCGCCTGCTTGACGCCAACCGGGAAGTGGCGGCCCGTTTCAACGAGAAGCTGCAGATAGATCTGGCGGATACCGTGTGGGGTGGCGAGTGTGGGAGCTGGTACAAAAACGCCAGCGGCAAGATCACCAACAACTGGCCCCACAGTTCGCTGCGCTTTCACTGGAGCATGCAGCGCCCCGATTTCTCAGAATTCGACATGAGCGCCTGAGGGCGCGGGCATCGCGTGCGACCCTTCTCACAGGCCTGCGAGAACAACAAGCAGCCCATTCTCGAGGTGTTGCGCGCACAGCTCGAAGGCGTTGATTCTCTGTTGGAGCTCGGCAGTGGCACCGGCCAGCACGCCCGCTTTTTTGCTGAGCAGCTGCCGTGGCTGCGCTGGCAGACCAGCGACCTGGTGCAGAACCTCGAGGGTATAGAGGCCTGGCGGGAAGGCTATCCCGGCGATAATCTGCCGCCGCCTCTGCCGCTGGATGTCACCTGGCCCGACTGGGGTGTCGAGATATCTCCCGCCCTATTTACTGCCAACAGCTTGCACATCATGCCCTGGACGTCCGTCGAAGCGCTGTTCAGCTACCTGGGTGTTCACGCTCCGGCCGGCAACCGGCTGCTGGTCTACGGTCCTTTCAACTACGGTGGCCGTTATACCAGCGACAGCAATGCTCGCTTCGACCAGTGGCTGGCGGCGCAGCACCCGGGTGGGGGCATTCGTGATTTTGAAGCGGTGGATTCACTGGCAGCGGCCGCCGGCTATCGGCTGCTGGAAGATACTGCCATGCCGGCTAACAACCGCCTGCTGGCCTGGCAGAAGTCAGCTGCCTGAATCCTCCGGCCGGGCCGGCTGCTGCTTGAACGGCAGGTAGTTGGACGCCTCGCGGATGTAGGCATCAATATGGTCTTCCTCACGGCGGGTGAAATCATCGATCGCCTGAGCGAAGGCCGGGTCCGCCATCCAGTGGGCGGAGACCGTGGCGATGGGGGTGAAGCCGCGCTGGATTTTGTGCTCGCCCTGAGCGCCGGGGTCGAAGCGCTTGAGTCCTTTGCGAATGCAGTAGTCGATACCCTGGTAGTAGCAGGCCTCGAAGTGCAGGCAGTCGAGTTCGCGCACGCAGCCCCAGTAACGGCCGTAGAGGGTATCGCTGGAGCGCAGGCACAGGGAGCCCGCCACCGCCTCGCCGTCCAGGCTGGCGCGCACCATTACGCAGTGCTCCGGCAGCCTGTCGCCGAGCTGCGAGAAAAACGCCCGGTTGAGGTAGCCGCCGTGGCCGCTGCGCTTGGCATAGGTCATCTGGTAGAAACGGTAGAACTCGTCCCAGTCGCGCTCGCTGATCTCGTCGCCCTCCAGGGTGTTGAGCTCAATGCCCTGCTCCTCTACCCGGCGCCGCTCTCGCTTCAGTGACTTGCGCTTGCGGCTGTTGAAGGTGGCGAGAAAATCATCGAAAGACGCGTAGCCCTCATTGAACCAGTGGAACTGGCTGCCGCGGCGCAGGCTCATGCCCTGGGCCTCCAGCTGGGCGGCCTCTTCGTCGCCGGGAAACAGCACGTGCCAGGAGGATAGGTCCTGCTGATCCGCCAGCTGCTGCGCGGCCGCCAGCAGTGCTGAGCGGCATTGGACCGGGTTTTCACCGTCGGCCACGCACAGCCGCGGTCCGGTCGCGGGGGTGAAGGGGATGGCCGTCAACAGCTTGGGATAGTAGTGCCGGCCGTGGCGCCGGTAGGCATCGGCCCAGCTCCAATCGAAAACATACTCGCCGTAGGAATGCGACTTCAGGTACAGGGGCATCAAGGCGATCAGGGTATCGCCGCGGTAGAGCACGGCGTGGTAGGGCTGCCAGCCGCTGTCGGCGTCGGTGCAGCCGCTGGTTTCCAGGGCCAGCAGGAACTCGTGCCGCAGGAAGGGGTAATCGGTGCCGGCGATGGCATTCCAGGCCTCCCCGTCCACCTGCGATAGCGAGGGCAGGAAGCGGGCTTCCAGCTCGGCGAGGCTCACTGGGCCGTGCCGCGGCTCCAGGCGTCCAGCACCACGCCAGCAAACACCGCGGCGCCCACCCAGTTGTTGTTGAGGAAAGCGCGGAAGCAGTCGGCGGGCATTCGCTCGCGAATCAGCCGCTGCTGGTAGATAAACAACAGGCCGGCCGCCAGCAGCGACAGGAAGTAGATCCAGCCTAGCTCGAAGCGCTGGCCTACCAGCAGTAAGGCGATAATGGTCAGCGCCTGAAGGGCGGCGATGACATGGCGGTCCATCTCGCCGAACAGGATGGCGGTCGACTTGATGCCGACCTTGAGGTCATCTTCACGATCCACCATGGCGTACTCCGTATCGTAGGCCACCGTCCAAAACAGGTTGGCCACAAACACCAGCCACAGGGCCGGCGGCAGTGTGTTTGATACGGCGGCAAAGGCCATCGGGATGCCCCAGGAGAAAGCCGCCCCCAGCACCAGCTGTGGCAGGTGAGTATGGCGTTTCATGAACGGGTAGCAGGCAGCCAGCACCACCCCGGCGAAAGACAGCAGGATGGTAAGGGTATTGGTGAACAACACCAGGACGAAGGCCGCCAGCGACAGGCTGGCCGCCAGCACCAGGGCCTCATTGGGAGCCACGGCCCCGGTGACCAGCGGCCGTTGGCGGGTGCGTTCCACGGCGCCGTCGAAGTTGCGATCGGCCAGATCGTTCACCGCGCAGCCGGCGCTGCGCATCAGCAAGGTACCGAGGGAGAAAATCACCAGCAGCTTTAGCGGCGGCACACCCTCGGCGGCCAGCCATAAGGCCCACAAGGTCGGCCACAGCAGCAACAGGGTGCCGATGGGGCGGTCGAAACGAACCAGCTGCAGGTAGGCCGAGAAACGGGATGTAGCGGTGGACATGGAAACCAGCGAAATATCGAAAGCCGCCTATTATGACGGGTCTGCCTCAGGCTTGAAACCGCTCCAGGAACACCTCGCTGACCAGCACGCTGCGGCCGTGCAACACGAAACGGGAGCGTCGCGCCCAGGCGGGGCGATCTTGCCGGAAATCGCGATGTATATAGTGGCTGCCCGCGGCTAACAGGCTGACCTCGAAGGCCTGCCGGGACAGCTCCGGGTGGCGAAACAGCAGCGCCCCCAGAGAGTCGTTCTGCAGCTGGCGCAGGCGGCGCAGCTCACCGCTGAGGGTATCGGCGGGGATGATGCTGCGGGCGTAGACCCAGGGCTCTTCGAAGCAGCGCAGCACCACTTCGCGTACCAGCGCCCACTGGCCCTGGGGCAGACCGAGGAGCCTGGCCTCGGACAACTGCGGTCGCGCCCAGCCCTGGCTCAGGCGCTGCACCCGGAACTGGCCGCGAGTCTTGCGCAGCAGCCTTTCGGTGAGCGAGGTCTCGTCCAACAGCCAGGGGCGAACGTTCGCCGGCAGCCCCCGCAGTTGCATTTGCTCGGTGCTGTACCAGGTGGGGTTTTTCGAGGTGGTGAGGGGCTTGAACACGGCGGCAGTGTGCCACAGCCCGCGCGACTTGCACATTTTTCAGCCGGCCTTATAGTGGGCGATCCTCAAAATTTCACACTGTTCACGGAGACCCCAGCCTATGAGCAAATGGGAATGCATTGTCTGCGGCCTGGTCTATGACGAGGCCAAGGGCTGGCCGGATGACGGCATCGCGCCTGGCACCAAGTGGGAGGACGTCCCGGAGGATTGGCTGTGCCCCGATTGCGGTGTGGGCAAGGAGGACTTCGAACTGATCGAGGAGTCGCCGGTCGAGCAGGTTCCCCACCATCAGGAGGCAGAGGCGGATACCGAGCATGCCCCGGTGGTGATTATCGGCACCGGCCTCGCCGGCTACGGGCTGGCCAAAGAATTCCGCAAGCACGACGACTCTACCCCGCTGATCCTGATCACCGCGGACGACGGCCGTTCCTACTCCAAGCCGATGCTGTCTACCGGCTATACCAAGAATACCGGCGCCGACGACCTGGCCACCGCCGATGCCGGCAGCATGGGCCAGACCCTCAACGCGTCGGTGTGGACCCGCACCCGGGTCTCCAGCATCGACATCGAGAAACAGTTGGTACACGTGGCAGATTCCGAAACCGCCCTGCACTATTCCAAACTGGTGCTGGCAGTGGGCGCCGAGGTGATCAAGCCGCCGCTGGATGGCGATGCACTGGAGTACGTCTACTCCGTCAATGACCTGCTCGACTACGACGACTTCCGTCAGGCCATTGCCAAGAACGAGGTGAAGAAAGTCTGCATCATCGGCGGCGGCCTGATTGGCTGCGAGTTCACCAACGACCTGCTCAATGGTGGTTTCGAGGTCGAAGCCGTCGACCCGCTGGGCCACTGTCTGCCCACTCTATTGCCCGAGCCCGCCGGCAGGGCGGTGCAGCGCGGCCTGGAAGAAAAGGGCGCGCGCTTCCACTTCGGCCCGCTGGCCACGGAAGTGAACAAGTCCGGCGACGGTGTTGCAGTCAGCCTTAACAACGGCGAGACCATCGAGGCCGATATCGTGCTCTGCGCGGTGGGCGTGCGCCCCAGCACCGGCCTGGCCGAGGCGGCGGGTATGACTGTGGGCCGCGGTATCAAGACCAATCGGCGGCTGGAAACCAGTGCACCTAACGTCTACGCCTTCGGCGACTGCGCCGAGGTGGAGGGCCACGTGCTGGTGTACGTGGCGCCGCTGATGGCGGCCGCCCGGGCGTTGGGTAAGACGCTCGCCGGCGAGCCCACTGAGGTGGCCTACCCGGCCATGCCGGTGACCATCAAGACGCCGGCCTGCCCGGTGGTGGTCAGTCCGGTGGCACCGGACACGGCCGGCGAGTGGCAGTTCAGCGAAGACGGCAACAATGTTAAGGCGGAATTCCGCGACAGCGCAGGTCAGCTGCTGGGTTTTGCGCTCACGGGCGATGCCACCAAAGAGAAGCTGGCCCTGCAAAGGGAGCTGCCGCCGATCCTCGGCTGACCAGCATCTTTATACACTGGCGAAGCGCTCAGCATTGCCGAGCCAGCGCCTGATCAGCGGCTCCACCTGCTCGGGCCGCTGGTTGGCCACTTCCCGGCCCAGCTCCCGCACCCGCTCCAGCAGGTCGCCGTGGACCTGGATATCGGCGACCCGGAAATCCATCAGCCCGGTCTGGCGAGTGCCCAGCACCTCACCGGGGCCGCGCAGCTCGAGGTCGCGCTCGGCAATATAGAAGCCGTCGTTGCTCTCGCGCATCGAGCTGAGCCGCGCCTGCCCCTGCCGGCTCAGCGGCGACTTGAACAACAGTACGCAGTGGCTGGCTTCGGCGCCGCGCCCTACCCGGCCCCGTAACTGGTGTAGCTGCGCCAGGCCCAGGCGCTCCGGGTTCTCGATAATCATCAGGCTGGCGTTGGCCACATCCACTCCCACCTCGATGACCGTGGTCGCCACCAGCAGGTCGATGGTGCCTGCCTTGAACTGCTGCATGACCGCTTCCTTGTCCGACGGCTTCAGACGCCCGTGCACCAGCCCGACGCGCAGGCCCGGCAGCCGGGTTTCCAGGTCCTGGCAGGTGGCCTCTGCGGCCTGGGCTTCCAGGGCGTCGGACTCCTCGATCAGGGTGCACACCCAGTAGGCCTGGCGCCCGCCTTCACAGGCGGCGCGCACGCGTTCGATCACCTTGTCCCGCCGGCTGTCGCTGATCAGCACGGTCTGCACCGGCTGCCGCCCGGGGGGCAGTTCGTCGATAACTGAACAGTCGAGATCGGCGTAGGCCACCATAGACAGCGTCCGGGGAATAGGCGTTGCCGTCATCACCAGCTGGTGGGGCTGCTCGCCTTTTTCGGTCAGCCGCAGGCGCTGATGCACGCCGAAGCGGTGCTGTTCATCGACCACCACCAGTCCCAGCCGGGCGAACTTCACCTCGTCCTGGAACAGGGCATGGGTGCCGATGATCAATGGCGCCTCCCCATTGGCTATTGCCTCCAGAGTAGATCGGCGGGCCTTCCCCTTGACCCGGCCGGTCAGCAGGCAGGGGCTGATACCGGCAGACTCGAACCAGCCGGCGAAACTGGCACGGTGTTGCTCGGCGAGAATTTCGGTAGGGGCCATGATTGCCACCTGGAAACCGCAGGCCATAGCGCGGCGCGCGGCGCAGGCCGCCACCACGGTCTTGCCTGAGCCGACGTCACCCTGCACCAGGCGAAGCATGGGGATCGGCTTCGCCAGGTCGGCGTCGATCTCATCCACCACCCTTTGCTGGGCGGCGGTGAGAGCAAAGGGGAGCGTAGCGATAAAGTCGCCGACCTCGTCCTGCCCCGCTGCCAGCACGGGCGCGCCCCGGGCCTGCTGTTGGCGCCGCAGTTTCTCCAATGACAGGTTGTGGGCGACCAGCTCTTCCAGGGCGAGCCGCAGCTGCGCGGGGTGGCGACCCTCGCGGATCAATTCCTGGGGGGCATCAGGGGGTGGCGCGTGAAGGTAGGTCAGCGCATCCAACAGGCTCAGCCCGAAGCCTTCCCGGTTCGGTAGCAGATCGGCCGGGGCTGCGCGCGCCACCAGTGCCACCGCCTGGGCGCAGAGCTTGCGCCAGGTCCCCTGGGATACCCCGGCACTGCCCGGATAAATGGGCGTCAGGGATTCCTCCACCGGTGTCGCCTGGATCTCGTCGAGGAGTCGATACTCCGGGTGGTACATCTCCAGGCCGCTGGCGCCGCGGCGCACTTCTCCGAAGCAGCGGATGCGGTGGCCGGCCTGCAGGTTGTTCTTCTGCGCCGCGGAAAAATGAAAGAAGCGCAGGCTGAGAGTGCCGGTGCTGTCCTGGATACGACACAGCAGGCTGCGGCGGCGGCCAAAGGCGATATCGGCAACGCGAATCTCACCTTCCACCACGACATCGGATCCCGGCTGCACCGCGCCCAGGGGTGTGATCCGGGTGCGGTCCTGGTAGCGCAGCGGCAGATGAAACAGCAGATCCTCCACCTGCTCGATGCCGGCCTCGGCCAGTTTGTCGGCCATGCGCGGCCCAACGCCGCGCAGGCTGGTGACGGGCTGGTTGGCGATATCAGGCATGCGGAAGAACTCGGGATGGCATAAGGCAGTGCTGGCCGTTGCAGGGCGGCGTATAGTTGTACCAGTGAGCCCTGCTGAAAAAAACCCCGTCCACGTCAACCTGATCGCCTGTGGTGACCTTGGGACTGCGGTCGCCCTCGAATTGGCCGCCCGCGGTGACCGGCCGCTGGCGCTGCGTCGCAATATCGCCGTCCTGCCGGATGGCCTGCCGACGCTGGCACTGGACTATGGCGATCCGGCGTCGCTGGCGCAGCTGGCAGAGCACCCCGCCGACATTTCCATACTTACGCCGACGCCACCCTCCCGCGACGTGGAGGGTTATCGGGCCGGCTATCTGCGACCGGTGGAGAACCTGCTGGCCCTGTGGCAGGACCTGCCGCCGCAGCGCTTGATCTACGTGTCCAGCACCAGGGTGTACGGCGACGCCGATGGTGATTGGGTCGATGAGGCATCGCCCCTGGCTCCGGCAGATGGCCAGGCCGAAGTCCTGGTGGCCGCCGAGCAGCGCCTGCTGGACAGCCACCACGACGTCACGGTGTTGCGCTTTTCCGGGATCTACGGCCGCAGCCCTAGCCGCCTGCTGGCAAGAATCCAGGCCGGCGATATCGTCACCCCGGAGCCACCCCATTACAGCAATCGCATTCATCGCGACGACTGTGTCGGTTTCTTGCTGCACCTGCTCGACCTCGAGCGCCGGGAACCGGTCTACCTGGCCAGTGATGACCGGCCGTCCCTGAGTTACGAGGTGGAAAGCTGGCTGGCGGCGCAGCTGGGCGTCACCGGGCCAAGGGAGACGGTAGCCCCGCCGGCGGGCAGTCGGCGCTGCCGCAACACACTGATGCGAGCGTCGGGTTACGCGCTGCGCCACCCGGATTACCGAGCCGGCTACGGCGCTATGCTGGCGCTCACAGCGCCATGATGACTTCGACTTCGACGTCGGCTCCCTTGGGCAGCGCCGCCACCTGTACGCAGGCCCGGGCCGGGTAGGGCTCGGCGAAGAACTCCGCCATGACCGCGTTGACCGCGGCAAAATCCTCGAGATTGGTCAGGCTGATGTTGACCTTCACCGCGTCGTTGAGAGTGCCGCCAGCGGCCTCGGCCACGGCGCTCAAGTTCTTAAACACCTGCCGGGCCTGGGCGCTGGTGTCGCCTTCCACCAGGGTCATGGAAGCGGGGTCCAGTGGGATTTGTCCCGACAGCCACACGGTGTTGCCGACTTTGACGGCCTGTGAGTAGGGCCCGATCGCCTCGGGGGCATCGGCGCTGGAGATGACGGCGCGGTTAGTCATGGCAATTCCTTCAATGCTTGATGCGGGTAACCTTGTGGACTTCCTTCAGGCCGCGAATGCGTTTGAGAATCTGCGCCAGGTGCACGCGATTCTTCACCGACATTTCAAGATTTACGTAGCTGAACTGATAGTCCTTGTCCTCGGTACTGATTTTCTCGATGTTGGCATCGAGGCTGTTGATGCGGGTGGCCAGCACTGCCAGCATACCGCGGCGGTTTTCCACTTCGATACGCAGGGCGGCGACAAACTCCCCCTCGACCTGGTCGTCCCAGCGTAGGGGGACCAGCCGGTCCGCGTTCTCGCGCAGTTCTGCCAGGTTATGGCAGCCCTCCCGGTGCACCACGATGCCGCGCTCGGCACTGATATAGCCGGCTATCGCATCGCCGGGGATCGGGTGGCAGCACTTGCCATAGCTGACCATGAAACCCTCGGTACCGCGGATCGCTACCGGCTGCGGCGAGAACCCGCCGTCGGTGGCATCCGGCGTTTCGCCCAGCAGCTGCTGCGCGGTGATGGTGGCCACCCGGTTGCCCTTGGCGATGTCTTCCAGCAATTGGTTTATGTGCTTGTAGCCGGCCCGCTCCAGGTAGGGCTCGATCTTGGCCGACTCAAGGGCGTCGAAATGCGTGTCCAGGGCCATTAGTGCCTTGTCCAGCAGCCGCTTGCCGAGATCGATGGAATCCTCACGGCGCTGCTGTTTCAAAAAGTGGCGGATATTGGTGCGAGCCTTGGCGGTGACCGCGTAGTTGAACCAGGCCGGGTTGGGCCGCGCCCCCGGGGCGGTGAGAATCTCCACCGTCTGGCCGCTCTGCAGCGGCTCCGACAGCGGTGCCAGGCGCCGGTTAATGCGGCAGGCCACACAGCTGTTGCCGACGTCAGTATGCACCGCGTAGGCGAAGTCCACAGCGGTGGCACCCCGCGGTAGCTCCATAATGTCGCCCTTGGGCGTGAATACGTAGACCTCGTCCGGGAACAGGTCGATCTTCACGCTCTCGATAAACTCCAGCGAGTTGCCGGCCCGCTGCTGCATTTCCAGCAGGCCTTGTACCCACTGGCGGGCCCGGGCGTGGCTGCCGCTGGCGGCGGTCGAGTCGCTGGACTTGTAGAGCCAGTGTGCGGCGATGCCATTGTTGGCCATCTCTTCCATGTCGCGGGTGCGAATCTGGATTTCGATGGGCACGCCGTGCATGCCCATGAGCACCGTGTGCAAGGATTGATAGCCGTTGGCCTTGGGGATGGCGATGTAGTCCTTGAACTCCCCCGGCACCGGAGCGTACAGGTTGTGCACGCAGCCCAGCACCCGGTAGCAGGTGTCCACCGAGTCGACGATGATGCGGAAGGCGAAGATGTCCATGATCTCTGAGAAGTTCTTGCCCTTCGTCTTCATCTTCAGATAGATGCTGTACAGGTGCTTTTCGCGGCCGATGACCTCGGCGCTGTGGCCCTCCTGCTCCAGGCAGTTCTGTAGCTGGTGGCGGATCTTTTCCACCAGCTCCTTGCGGTTGCCGCGGGCGCGCCTCACGGCGGCGGAGATGCGCTCAGCCCGCATCGGGTGCAGAGCGCTGAAGCCGAGGTTCTCGAACTCCATGCGCACGTTGTTCATGCCCAGCCGCAGCGCGATGGGGGCGTACATTTCCAAAGTCTCGCGGGCGATGCGGCGGCGCTTGTCGACCTGCAGTACGCCCAGGGTGCGCATGTTGTGGAGGCGATCGGCAAGCTTCACCAGGATCACGCGAATATCCTTGGCCATAGCCAGCGCCATTTTCTGGAAGTTCTCAGCCTGCTTTTCGGCCTGGGAGCTGAACTCGATCTGGGTCAGCTTACTGACGCCGTCCACCAGCTCAGCCACGGTGGGCCCGAACTGAGCGCCGATGGCCTCTTTCTTGATGCCGGTGTCTTCGATTACGTCGTGCAGCATGGCGGCCATCAGGCTCTGATGGTCCATGTGCATGTCGGCGAGGATGCCGGCCACGGCCAGCGGGTGGGTAACGTAGGCTTCGCCGCTGCGGCGAAACTGGCCGTGGTGCGCCTGCTCCGCAAAGAAGTAGGCTCGCTTGACCTGATTACTCTCCTCGGGGGTGAGGTAGGTCTGGAGGATGCTGTCGAGGCCGCTGATGCTGTTCACTGACCTATGCTCTCACATTCGAACACAGTTGCAGCCCCAGCGCCTCGCCAGTCGCGGCGGGCTTAGAGTGCCTCGGGGCTGGACTCCATGGCTTCCAGCAGCTCTTCTTCCGCGTCGACTTCTTCCTCGCGCTCGAGAATCTCGGGTGTAATAAAACCTTCCGCGATTTCGCGCAGGGCGATTACGGTGGGCTTGTCCGACTCTTCTTCCACCATCGGGTCCTTGCCGCCGGTGGCCATCTGCCGGGCGCGCTTGCTGGCGACCATCACCAGCTCAAAGCGGTTTGCGACGTTTTCCAGACAATCTTCTACGGTTACACGTGCCATTTTGGGTTCCTGTATCGCAGCCAGCGCCGTGCCGGTGGCAGGCAGCGGCTGCTTGAATAAAAGTGTAAGGGTCGTTGCCAGCCAGGTGCGCGGAGCGCCCCCGAATGCCTCCGGCCGATCAAACGGAAGCGGAGAAGTATAACAAAAACATTAGCTTACGACAGCAAATCTGTCAGCAGATCACTGTGCCGAATGACCTGGGCCGCGGCCCTCAGGCGCAGGGCTTCGACCAGGTGTTCCAGCTGTGCCAGCGCGGTGTCGAAGTCATCGTTGACCACGATGAAATCCGCCTCCGGGTAGTGGGACATCTCGTCTCTGGCCTGGTTCATGCGCTGCTGGATGATGTCTTCCTGGTCGCGGCCGCGGCTGGTGAGGCGCTGCAGCAGGGCCTCGCGCGAGGGCGGCAGGATGAACACCGAGACCGCATCCTCTCGCTGGCGCTTGATCTGGGCGGCCCCCTGCCAGTCGATTTCCAGGATGACGTCCTGGCCCGCGGCCAGCTGCTCGTCCACCCAGGACTGCGAGGTACCGTAGTAGTGATTGAAGACCTGGGCGTGCTCGAGGAACTCGCCCCGGGACAGCATGTCCAGGAACACGGTTTCGGTGACGAAGTGATAGCTGACGCCGTCGCGCTCACCGGGCCGCACCTCGCGGGTGGTGTGTGATACCGAAACGCCGATGCCCGGGCAGCGGTCCACCAGCGCCTTGACCAGGCTGGTTTTGCCCGCGCCGGAGGGCGCGGAAACGGTGTAGAGGCTGCCGGGGGTTTTCATGGGGCTGGAGTCTCCTTGGGTCCTGCCTGGGTCTTATTCAATATTCTGGATCTGTTCGCGCATTTGCTCGATCAGCACCTTCAATTCCACTGCGTTCTGGGTGGTGCTGGTAGCCAGCGACTTGGACGAGAGAGTGTTGGCCTCGCGGTTGAGCTCCTGCATCAGGAAATCCAGGCGCCGGCCGCAGGGGCCGCCCTTCTTCAGGACCCGGCCGACCTCTTCCACGTGGGCCACCAACCGGTCCAGCTCCTCGTCCACGTCGGCCTTCTGGGCGACAATCGCGAGCTCCTGCTCGAGACGCTCCGGGTCGGCTTCCACGCCCAGGTCCGCCACCCGGGCACGCATCCGCTCGTGCTGGTGCGCCAGCAGCTCCGGCATGCGCGCACGGGCCGCCTCGACCTCGACGTTGACCGCGGCCAGCCGCTCGCGGATAAAACTGGCAAGCTTGCCGCCCTCCCGGGCGCGGGTATCTACCAGTGTATCCAGGGCCTGTTCGAACAGCGCCAGGGAGCGTTTCGCCAGGGCGTCGGCGTCCTCGGTGCCACCTTCCACCAGCCCGGGCCACTGCAGGATTTCCAGGCTGCTGGGCGGCCGGGCCTGGCTGACCTCGGCTTCTATCTCGGCCATGGCGGTGGCCAATGCAGCCAGCCTTTCGCGGTTGATATCCAGCGCACCTTCGCTGCCTGCCTGTGCCTGCCAGCGGAACTGCACCTCGACCTTACCGCGGGACAGGCGTTGCTGCAGCCGCTCGCGCAGGGCTGTCTCCAGGCCGCGCACGGCCTCGGGCAATTTGAACTGGCAATCCAGGTAGCGGTGGTTGACCGAGCGTATTTCCACGGCCAGGCTGCCGGGGCCGGCCTCATCGCTCTCCCTGGCGAAGGCGGTCATGCTGTTGACGTTCATGCGGCCCCCCGAAAAGGTCACGATTTTAACAGCCCGCGGCGGATTCGCCAGTGACGTGGGTCGCGTTCTATACCGTATAATTCCGCGCCCGATACCTTGAGTGAATCTCCTATGCCCAGACCAAGCGGCCGCGCACCCGATCAGCTGCGCGATATCAGTTTCACCCGCCACTTCACCCGGCACGCCGAGGGCTCGGTACTGGTGGCCTTTGGCGATACCCGGGTGATTTGTACCGCCAGCGTAACCGAGGGTGTGCCACGTTTCCTGCGTGGCCAGGGCCGCGGTTGGCTGACCGCCGAGTACGGCATGCTGCCCCGCTCCACCGATGAGCGCATGGACCGGGAAGCCGCTCGCGGCAAACAGGGCGGCCGCACGGTGGAAATCCAGCGCCTGATCGGTCGCTCGCTGCGTGCGGCAGTGGACTTGGAGCAGCTGGGTGAGCACACCATCAACATCGACTGCGACGTGATTCAGGCTGACGGTGGCACCCGCACGGCTGCGATTTCCGGGAGCTGCGTGGCCCTGGTTGACGCCCTGCGATTCCTACAGCGGGAGCGCCGCATCGAGGGCGACCCCCTGCGGCAGATGATTGCCTCGGTGTCAGTGGGTGTGGTGAATGGCGAACCGGTACTGGACCTGGATTATGTTGAAGACTCCGGCGCCGATACCGATATGAACGTGATCATGGCCGATAACGGTGAGTTCATCGAGGTACAGGGCACCGCCGAGGGCGCCCCCTTCCAGCGCGCAGACCTCGACAGCATGCTCGACCTGGCGGCTGAGGGTATTGCCGAGATTTGCACGCTGCAGCAGCAGGCGCTGAACGGGGACTGAGAGCGAGGCGCCAGTTTTTGGCTAGACCGCAGGCTCCAGGTCGTAGTCCATGATGATGGGTGCGTGGTTGGAGAAAACCTTGGCCTTATAGATCGCGCCGTACTCAATGGCGTATTTCATGCCGCCGGATACCAGTTGGAAATCGGTGCGCAGCCCGTTGCTGTCACGGTCACCCTCCGGCCACCAGCTGAACTCGTCGCTGTCAGAATTGATTTCCCGGAAGGCGTCGACATAACCGAGTTCCAGCACTTCGTCCATCCACTGGCGCTCTTCAGCGAGAAATCCGCTGCGGGTGCTATTGCGCTCCGTGTCCTGCACATCGCCAGCCGTATGGGCGAGGTTCCAACCGCCGCAGATAACAAATTCGCGGCGCTTGTTGCGGATCTTGTTGAGATGCGACTGCAGCAAGGCGAGAAACTCCGCTTTGCGAGCCTGTTGCTCGCTGCCGGCGTCACCGCCCGGCGGCACCAGCAGGCAGCCAATGCTGACGTTGGAGTAATCGGCCTGTATGTAACGGCCTTCCATATCAAAATCGCTAAAGCCGAGACCGGTCATAATCGCCTTGGGCAGGCTCTTGCAATACAGCGCAACGCCGTCGGACTTGCCCTCTACCGCGTCAAAAAAATAGGCGTTGTAATCGCTGGGGAAAAAGATGTCTGCCTGCAGATCGTACTCAGCGCAGCAGAGATCCTGAACGCAAATAAAGTCTGCGTCCTGTTCGAGAACCCAGTCGTAAAACCCATTATCAGCCGCATTTTTCACGCCGTCGGCGGAAAAACTGATAACCCTCATTCAATCGCTCCTCAGGCGGACCTGTCATGGCCGCGAATGTCCATGCGGACCATGCGTAGATGCACTACGCGCGTTAACGGTGGTTGGCAGGCGGCCGATGGGACCGACATGCACAATCATGCGAGTAACGTGCGATAAAAAACTGTGTTGCCCAGAGTCAGTTCTGTGCCCTGCCCGGACGCGCTATTATGGTTGTTCGTTCCGGCGGCGGGTCAGCATTTATACCCCATTATCGGATTGCGATAAACCTTGAAGCAGGCAGGCCCACGGCGAAGCCGAGACAGGACAGAGGCGGATGGAAGACTACCAGGCGGAATTCATTGAGCTGGCTCGCGAACGCGAGGCCTTGAAGTTTGGCGAGTTTACGCTCAAGTCAGGCAGGCAAAGCCCCTATTTTTTCAACGCCGGTGCCTTTGACAGCGGTGCTGCGCTGGCACGCCTGGGTCGCTGCTATGCCAACGCGATAATCGCCGCCGGCGTCGAGTTCGATGTGCTGTTCGGACCGGCTTACAAGGGCATACCGCTGGCCGCCAGTGTAGCGATGGCGCTGGCCGATGAGCACAGTCGCGACGTGCCCTGGGCCTACAACCGCAAGGAAGCTAAAGATCACGGCGAGGGTGGCCTGCTGGTCGGCGCGACCCTGTCGGGCCGCCGGGTGCTGGTGGTGGACGACGTCATTACCGCCGGAACCGCGGTGCGCGAGGCCCTGGCGCTTATCGATGCTGAAGGCGGCAGCTGTGCGGGGGTTGCGATCGGCCTCGATCGCATGGAGCGCGGCCAGGGTGAACTTTCCGCCATTCAGGAAATCGAAACGGAGTACGGTCTTGAGGTGGTCAGTATTGTGAACCTCGTCAACCTTATCGAGTACCTCGAATCCAGCGAAGGCAGCGACTTGCCAGCCCTGGAGGCAATGCTGGAATACAGATCACAGTACGGGGTGGCCTAGCTTGTGTGGCTCTGGTGCAAAGCCTATATTGTTTCCAGAGAGCTAAAATCCAAATTGATATGTTGATACGTGCAGCGACCAGGCTTATGGCGCTGGCGGTAGGGCTTGCCCTTGCCGTCAGCGTTTCGGCTGCGCGTGGCGCCGATTACCTTTACCGATACGTTAATGACGACGGCGTCACCGTCATCAACTACAGCATCCCGCCGGAGTTCGTTCATAAGGGCTACGAGATTCTCAACTCTGATGGCAGTGTGCACAAGGTGGTACCCCGGTCCCTCAGCGAGGAAGAACTGGCGGACCAGTCCGGTGAGGCTTACCAGGCCAGGGTGGCTGCCGAGGAGGCAGAGCGCCTGCGCAAGTGGGACGAATCGCTGCTGCTGAGATACTCCAGTATCGAGGACATCGAGGCAGCCCGCGACCGAGCCCTTGGTGAACTCAAGATTCGCATCAGCATTCTGCGCTCTAACTTGCGTAGCCTGAAATCCCAGGTGGAGAGCAACCAAGAGCGTGCGGCCGACGCCGAGCGCCGCGGTGAAAAGGTACCAGTGGAACTGGTGGCCGCCATCGACGGCCTGCGCAGCGAAATTAGCGAAACTGAACGCGCCGTCGATGAGCGTACCCGGGAACTGGAAGTGGTTCGCGAGGGCTTCCAGCGCGACATCGACCGCTTCGCCCTCCTGCTCGACAAAGTTGAACTCCGCCGCCAATACTCCCGCCCCAAAAACTAACCGCCAGCTACGCCCGAATAAAGACTCGTTTTATGTGCTTAGTGCTGCGGCGCGATCTATGTGCATCCCCTCCACGGACACGCTAAAAACATGACATCCCTGTCTCGCTCGGCGACGCGGATCGCCGCCCGGGCCATCCATGGCCGCCGACGGTCTGTGGAGGGGGCGCACACAGCTCACGCCTTCGGGCAGAGCGAGATTCCCGGTTGATTGAAACGAAGCTTTATTTTTCGGGATTTCCACGAACGGAGCGCTCAGTTCCCACCTGCATTACGAAGCAGAGTTGCGGACTCCGGAAAAATCTAACGACTTTTTTTGGAGCTTGAGGTGAGCGTAAGCTGCGGGTTAGGCCTGGGTGGCCTGGGCAGTGGCGGGTAGGGCGGGTCGGAAGAAATCGGCCACCAGGAGCTGCCATTGCTCCGGCCAGGATTCGGTAGGGGAGCGCTGGAAGCCGCTGCGTACGTACTGAGAGATGCGCCCCTCGGCGGCGGCCAGCATAAGGTTGGCGGCGGCATTGATGGTCAGCACCGGGCGAATGCCTTCGCGCATTTCCGCCTCGCGCAGCACCTGTTTTAGCTGGGTCTCGAAGCGGTCGAACAGCTGCGCCACGCGGGCGTGCAGGCGTTCGGTCTCCCCCGCCAGGGCATCACCGGTCAAGATGCGAGTGATGCCTGGGTTGCGCTCAGTAAACGCCAGCAGCAGGGTCAACATTTTCTCGCAGCGGGTCGCGGCGCCGCTCTCCTCGGCAAGAATGATGTTGATGCGGCTGAACAGGGTCTCCTCGATGAACTCGATAAGCCCTTCGAACATCTTCGACTTGCTGGGGAAGTGTCGATACAGCGCGGCCTCGGACACGCCGACCTGGCGTGCTAATCGCGCGGTAGTGATGCGCTCGCCAGGATTTGCCTCCAGCATCTGCGCCAGCGCTTCAAGAATCTGTTGACGCCGTTGGGTTTTACGCGGAGACATGTGTCAGGGGCAGGCCAGGCGGGATTGGGTGTACTGGATAATGCTAGCCCCAACCTCGTAGTGCTGCAAGAAATTAGCGGGCACTGACCCAGCTTTTTACCTAGAGTTTGAATCAGGCACGGTTTGAGATCTTGGTGCCGACGCCCTCGTCGGTGAAAACCTCCAGCAGCACCGCATGGGGCACACGGCCGTCGATGATATGGGAGCTGTTGACGCCGCTGCGCACCGCGTCGAGGGCACAGCGCACCTTGGGCAGCATGCCACCCTGTACCGTGCGGTCTTCGATCAGGCTTTCTACCTCCGGCGGGGTCAACCCGGTCAGCAGCTTGCCATCCTTGTCGAGCAGGCCGTCGACGTTGGTGAGTAGCATCAGCTTTTCCGCCTGCAGCACCTCGGCCAGCTTGCCCGCTACCAGGTCGGCATTGATGTTGTAGGAACTGCCGTCAGCGCCGACGCCGATTGGCGCGATGACCGGGATGAAGTTGCTGTCCTGGATCATCTTCAGCACTTCGGTGTCGATCTGCTCCACTTCGCCGACGTGGCCGATATCGATGATCTCGGGGGCACGGACATCGGGTGACTGCCGGGAAACCTCGAGCTTGCGTGCCCGGATCAACTGGCCGTCTTTGCCGGTCACGCCGATGGCCTTGCCGCCATTGCGGTTGATCGTGGAGACGATTTCCTTGTTGACCGACGCGCCCAGCACCATTTCCACCACGTCCATGGTGGCACTGTCGGTTACCCGCATGCCGTCGACAAACTCCGAGGTGATACCGAGCTTTTCCAACAGCCGGCCGATCTGCGGACCGCCGCCGTGCACCACGATCGGGTTCACGCCCACCAGCTTCATCAGCACCACGTCGCGGGCGAAGCTCTCGTGCAGTGCCGGGTCGACCATGGCATTGCCGCCAAACTTAATGATCATGGTCTTGCCGGTGAAGCGCTGGATGTAAGGCAGCGCCTCTGTGAGGACCTGAGCTATCCTCAGGGCGGATTTGCGCTTCAACATCAGAAACCTGGATCCAGATCAGGGGCAGCCCGCTTGAGCTGATCGCGGAACTGTTGCTTGATGCGCTCCAGTGCGTCGACGTCATTCGCCTCAAAGCGTGCGATTAGCGTGGGCCCGGTATTGGATGCCCGCAGCAGCCCCCAGCCATCGTTGTAGTCTACCCGTATACCATCAATACTGGTGACCTTGCCGAGGCCGAAATCAGCGGATTCTGCGAGCTTACGCGTGATTTCGAACTTTTCCGCCTCGCTGCTCGGAATACGAATCTCGGGAGTGTTTGCCGTTTGCGGGTATTCGGACAGCAGCGTGGCGAGGTCCATGCCGGTGCCGCTTATGATTTCTGCCAGGCGAGCGGCGGCGTAGATGGCGTCATCGAAGCCGAACCAGCGCTCGCCGAAATAGATGTGCCCCGAGAACTCGCCGCCCAGCAGGGCGCCGGTTTCCGATACCTTCTCGCGCATGAAGGCGTGACCGGTTTTCCACAGCACCGGCCGGCCGCCGTGCTTGGAGACCAGCTGCGTTAGATGGCTTGAGCACTTTACGTCAAACACCACGTCGGCACCCGGGTTGCGGGAGACCACGTCCTGGGCGAACAGCATCAGCAGGGTGTCGTTGCGGACGATTTCACCCTCCGCGGTAACCACGCAGAGGCGGTCACCATCGCCATCGAAGGCTACTCCGAAATCCGCGCCCACCTGGGTGACGGTGGCCTGGAGGTCAGTCAGGTTCTCATCCACAGAAGGGTCGGGGTGGTGATTGGGGAAACTGCCGTCGATATCGCAGTGCAGGCGCACCACTTCGCAGCCCAGGCCCTCAAGCATTGCGGGCGCCAGTTCGCCGGCGGCGCCGTTGCCCGCATCCACAACGATCTTGAGGGGGTTGGAGATGACGATGTCGCCCAGCACGGCGTCCAGGTAATCGGCCTTTACATCCTGCTTGGCCAGGCGGCCGGCGCCGCTGCCGAAGTTGCCGGCGACCATCCGTTCCTTGAGACGTTGGAGGTCATTGCCCGCCAGCGGTTTCCCATCCAGGGTGATTTTGAAGCCGTTGTAGTCCGCCGGGTTGTGGCTGGCGGTGACCACCACGCCCGAGCGGATGTCCAGAGTATGGGTCGCGTAGTACAGGACCGGGGTCGGTACCAGGCCGATATCGACCACGTCGCGACCCGTCCCCAACAGGGCTCTCACGAAGCTATTCTTGATGGCGGGGCTGGAGGTGCGGCCGTCACTGGCCACGATGATGGCCTGCTGGTTCTGCTCGCCCGCCAGGGTGCCCAGAGCCTGGCCGATGCGGGTTACCAGGGCGTCGGAGAGCTCTGTCTCGACAATGCCGCGAATATCGTAGGCGCGGAAGATATGATCGGGAACCGGAGCCGCCCCGGCGGGGGCCGGCGCCGTTTCGCCTGCGTCGGCCGGCGGTTCGGTGCTGTCCTCGGTATCCGCCTCCGCCTCCGCCGCCGCTGCGGCCGGCTTTGCCTGTCGCGCGGCGCTGCCAGGGCCGAGCTGGCTGGCTTGTTGCAGGGTGATGCGGCGCAGCTGCCGGGCCAGGGGCAGCAGCGCTGGCAGCCCGACTTGGTAGGAGGTTTTACGCTCAGCACTCTCCAGAATAGTCTCCACTTCGGTGCCCATGGCGCGCTGGGTGCCCACCAGGAATACCAGCATCGCCACGGGTACTGCTGCTACCAGAACGGCCATGACCACCAGCAGCCCAATGGGCTCTACCCGGTACAGACTGAGCATTTGTGCTGACGGGGTAAAGCGAATGGACCAGGTGCCGTTGTTGAAATCGGCCTCAGCGGCATACTCCATCGCTGCGCCGTTGCCGGTGGCGGCAATCTCGGTGGTGTTGGAGAAATTGCCGGTCACGTAGGTTTGCGACAGGCTGCTGCGGCCGAGCTCGGCACCGATGGCAGCTAGGCTATCGGCGAACACGCTGTTGTCCAGGGTGGCGAGAATCACCGCGCTGCGATCGGCCAGGTGTGGGTGCTGCACGCTGCGAGCGAGCGAGGTTAACCAGCGGCCCTCGAATTGATAGGACTCCGGCGTGACCGTCTCGCCCTGTGAGGTGCGCCGCACCAGATCCAACTCGATATGATTGCGCAGGCCTACGTCGCTCGCTTCCAGCGTCGCTGTGCCCAATTCGCCGAGGGCGATCAAGCGCAGGCTGGCGACATCAGTAAAGTAGTCGAGCATGGCCTTCTCCACCAGGGCCAGGTCTTCAGCCTGGCCAGAGGCGATGGCGGAGAGAGCTAGCGGCGCATTGGCGGCGGCCCCCAGCCGTGACTGGAACTGGATTAGCTGATGCTCGATCTGGGCGGCCTGTTGCACCGCGACACTGCGTGCTGCGCGGGTGACCTGCTGTTCCTGGAGGGCCGCGTCGCGCAGGAACAGTAAATAGGCGAAGCCTGCCAGTAGGGACAGCAACATGCCCAGCAGGGCATACAACCACAACCTTTGCAGGTAGTTGCTGCCAGCCAGAATGC
The DNA here is from genome assembly GCA_028277365.1 of Halieaceae bacterium. Taxonomy (GTDB): domain Bacteria; phylum Pseudomonadota; class Gammaproteobacteria; order Pseudomonadales; family Halieaceae; genus JANQIO01. Next base: position 39,454 of record JANQGK010000257.1, read on the forward strand.
CCTGTGTGACTTCGGCGCTGAGTTCTTCTTTTTTCTTATTGTTAGCCATGGTCCTGCTGTATCCCCTGCTTCCACTGGGCCTGTGCTGCCAGCACAAGGCTGACGTTCAGACATGTTCTGATCATTGCGGCAACTGGTATTGGTGCTTCCCCGTCAGGCGACCTTGCCGGCCTGCTGCCGGCGCTGGCCGGCGATGGTATCGATCAGGCGCCGGGCCAGTTCTCCCTTAGTGGTCAGTGGCACCTCGAGGCTGCCATCGGGCCACAGAATAGTCGCGGCGTTGCGATCACTGTTGAAGCCTCCATCTTCCCGCGCCACGTCGTTGGCAACGATCATGTCCAGGCCTTTCTTGTGCATCTTGCTGCGGGCGTAGTCGAGCACATCCTGTGTCTCGGCGGCGAATCCCACGGTGAAGGGCCTTTGGCTGTGGGCGGCGACGGCGGCGATGATGTCCGGGTTGCGAACCAGTTCCAGTTGCATGGTCTCCTGCCCTTTTTTTATTTTTTGCGGTTGGCTTTCTACCGGGCGATAGTCCGCCACGGCGGCGCAGCCCACGAAGATATCGCAGTGGCCCATCTGCGCCAATGCCGCATCGTACATCTCCAGCGCGCTGCTGACTTCGATTCGATTCACAGATTCGGGGGTTTCAAGGGCCACCGGGCCGCTGATCAGGGTGGTGAGGGCGCCGGCCTCGGCTGCGGCTCGGGCGATGGCAAAGCCCATCTTGCCGGAGCTGTGGTTGCTGATGTAGCGCACCGGGTCCAGTGGCTCCCGGGTGGGCCCGGCGGTCACCGTAAGCTGCAAGCCGTCGAGCTGGCCGGCAGCGAACAGCGCCTGGGCGGCGGCGGCAATATCCGCCGGCTCCTGCATGCGCCCGGGGCCGACATCGCCGCAGGCCTGAGATCCTTCGGCAGGACCGGTGATATGTACGCCGCGGGTGGTGAGGGTCTCGATATTGGCGGCGGTGGCCGGGTCGTTCCACATGCCCTGATTCATGGCCGGGGCCACCATCAGCGGGGCCGGGGTCGCCAGGCACAGGGTGGTCAGCAGGTCATCGGCACGCCCCTGGGCCAACCGGCTCAGGCAATCTGCAGTGGCTGGTGCCACCAACACCAGGTCGGCCCAGCGCGCCAGCTCGATGTGGCCCATGCCGGCCTCGGCGTCCGCGTCCAGCAACTCCTGGTGCACCGGGTGCCCGGACAGGGCCTGTAGGGTAAGCGGTGTGATGAACTCAGTTGCGCCCCGGGTCATTACCACGCGTACGGTGGCCCCTGCTTCCTGCAGGTCGCGTACGAGCTGGGCGGATTTGTAGGCGGCGATGCCCCCGGTAACGCCCAGCAGCACATTGCGGTTATAAAGACGGCCCATGGCCTTGACCACCCGTGAAAACTGGCCAATAACAATAACATCCGGTCAATGGATTTGACACAAGGCCCAGGATCTCAAGGAGGAGACCATGCGCTTAACAAACCTGCCCGCGGCGGAGCGGCCGCGGGAGAAACTGCTTGAACGGGGCTGCCCCGCGCTGTCCGATTCCGAACTGTTGGCCATTCTGCTGGGCACTGGTGGCGGTGGCCGCGGCGTGCTGGAGCTGTCCCGTGCGCTGCTTGAGCGCTTCGGCGGCTGGCACGGCCTGATGAATGCCGGTCTCGAGGAACTGGTCACTGAACCCGGCATGGGGGTGGCCAAGTTCACCCAGCTGCAGGCTGCGGTGGAGCTGTCCAGGCGCCTGGCGCTGGAGGAACTGCGACAGGGTGCGGTGCTGTCCAGCCCCAGTCGCACCCGGCGCTTCCTGCAGAGCCACCTGCGGAATCCGTCGCGGGAGGTGTTCTGCTGCCTGTTTCTCAATGCGCAGCACGCCCTGATTGCCTGTGAGGATCTGTTCTTCGGCACCCTGGACGGCGCCGCGGTCTACCCCAGGGTGGTGCTGCGCCGGGCCTTGCAGTTGGAGGCGGCCGCAGTCATCTTCGCCCACAACCATCCCTCCGGGATTGCCGAGCCCAGCGCAGCGGACCGGCGCATCACCGAGCGCCTGCAGGCGGCGCTGGCGCTGGTGGACATCCGGGTGCTCGACCACATCATCGTCGGCCGCGGTTGCGCCTTCTCCTTCGCCGAGGACGGGCTGCTCTAGAAGGCTGTGGCGGCGAACCGGGTGGGCACACGCAAGCCATTGAATTTTAAGCGAGACTGCTTGCCTTGCCAGGGGGCTTCTGGTATAAAGTCGCGCTCGTTTTGCGGGGTGTCCGGCGCAGGTCGGCTGAACCCGGTATTTCCCGAATTCACGCGGTTAACGCCGCCGCCATTGAGAGTGAGTCATCATGGCCAGAGTATGTCAGGTGACCGGCAAGCGTCCGGTTACCGGAAACAATGTATCCCACGCCAAGAACCGCACCAAGCGCCGGTTCCTGCCGAACCTCCACCAGCACCGTTTCTGGGTGGAGTCTGAAAAGCGTTTCGTGAGCCTGCGCGTATCCAGCAAGGGCATGCGTATCATCGACAAGAAGGGTATCGAGCAGGTCCTGTCCGATATCCGTGCCCGTGGCGAAAAGGTCTGAGACCTGTCGCACTGACGGAATATAGAGAAGGAATAGAGCGATGAGAGAGAAAATCAAACTGGTATCCTCTGCTGGCACCGGTCACTACTACACGACGGACAAGAACAAGCGTAATACCCCGGACAAGATGGAAATGAAGAAGTACGATCCTGTGGTTCGCAAGCACGTCATGTACAAGGAATCCAAGATTAAGTAAGCCCTCACTTACTTAGCAAAGCCCGCTACGGCGGGCTTTTTTGTGCCCCACCGAAACTTCAGCACATTCTTACTAGCTAATCGCGGTATGCTTGCTGGGCCTGGAATCCGTGCGACGAAGGCTGATCGAGATTAGCTTCCAAGAAAGAGGGCGCAGAACGAGGGATCGGGCTTCCCTGGGTGTTTTCCCGACCGTCGCCGGCCAGGACGGTCCCGACGGGGAACCGCGGCGCCGAGCGAGACAGGGATGTCATGCTTTTAGCGTGTCGAGAAAACACCCAGGGAAGTGCGAACCCGACATGTTGGCACCATTTTATAAGAAGATGGCCTCACACTCGGTAGAGTTTGCGCAAATCCGAACAGGGGTGGGAGAGTAATGAGCATCTCAGCAAGATGTCTGCAGGATCGACGAAGTTATGCCAGAATTGCCAGAAGTTGAGACCACCAGACGGGGAATACTGCCGCATGCCAAGGGTGAGGTGGTGGCGTCCGTGGAGGTGCGCGATCGCCGCTTGCGCTGGCCGGTCCCCGAGGAGCTGACACGCTTTCTGCCAGGGGCAACGATTCGCGATATCGAACGCAGAGGTAAGTACTTACTGTTTCGCACAGATGCGGGAGCATTGATCTCGCACCTGGGAATGTCCGGGTCTTTGCGGGTGCTCGAACAGCCCGAGGTGCCGCAGAAACACGACCATGTGGATATCCTCCTCGCCTCAGGCAAAATCCTGCGCTACAACGACCCGCGCCGCTTCGGTTGCATGCTGTGGAGCCTGGAGAATCCCCTGTGCCACTTCCTGCTGTCAGAGCTGGGGCCGGAGCCGCTGGGGCCTGATTTCACCGCCGACTACCTGTATCGCCGATCCCGGGGGCGCAAAGTGTCCTTGAAGGCCTTCATCATGGATAGCAAGGTGGTTGTGGGGGTGGGCAATATCTACGCTAACGAGGCACTGTTTCTCGCGGGCCTGCGCCCGGGCCGGGGTGCCGGTCGGGTGTCGCGGCCGCGCTACGAGGCTTTGGTGGCGGCAATCCGCCAGGTGTTGGCGGCGGCGGTCGAGCAGGGTGGGACGACACTGCGGGACTTTGTCGGCGGCGACGGCAAACCCGGCTACTTCCGCCAGCAGCTCAATGTTTACGACCACGGTGGTGAGCCCTGCCCTCGCTGTGGAGAAATCTTGACGGAAACCCGCCTTGGTCAGCGCAGTACAGTGTACTGCCGTCAGTGCCAGTCCTGACGTTCTGGCATCAGCTGCCGAATTTTGCTGCCAGCGCCTCTTTTACGTTGGCTGGCACAAAGGGTGAGATATCCCCACTGAGCGAGGCGATTTCCCGCACCAGCGAGGAAGAGATAAAGGAATAGTGCTCAGACGGCGTCAGGAAGATGGACTCGAACTCGGGATACAGGGCACGGTTCATATTGGCGAGCTGGAATTCGTACTCGAAATCCGACACGGCACGCAGCCCGCGCAGCACGGCATTGGCACCCTTGCTGCGGGCAAAGTCGGTCAGCAGGTTGCTGAACCCGCACACCTCGACGTTGTCCACGTGGGCAACCGCAACGCCGCACAGCTCGAC
>JANQGK010000282.1 GCA_028277365.1 Halieaceae bacterium
CCTGCCCGCTGAAGCTCGACGACCGCCTGCACGCCACCCGCTTTCTGGCTGAGCACCGCGGTCTGCACAAGGTATTCATGCGCGCCACCGACGTGCCGCGCACGCCGGCCAACCTGCTGCGCTCTTATGCCCAGGGTGTGCCCCTCAATGTATTGCGCACTGCCAACGGCGCGCTGGCGGCAGAGATTGCCGCGGTCATCGACCAGTTCGACGTGGTCTTCATCGACCACTACGAGGCCGGCCAATACGTGCCCGCCAGCTACCAGGGCCTGCGCGTGTACCACGCCCACAACGCCTACTACAAACTGTGGGAACGCTACGCCCAGCAGGGCGGCAATCCGTTCTACCGGGTGGCCTCGGCGCTGGAGTGCCGGCGCGTGCGCCGCGCCGAGGTGGCGCTGTGCGAACAGAGCCACCTGGTGTTTGCCGCGCCCAACGATATCGACGCTCTGGTGGCCGCCGGTGCCAGCGCCGGCCGGCTGCGGGAAACCTATCACCTCGGCGACGATGCCAACCTGTCACAGCCGGCCCTGCGGCGCGGGGATACCGGCCGGCGCCTGCTGTACGTGGGCAACCTGGCCTGGGAGCCTAACAGCGTTGGGCTGCTCGGTTTCCTGGAGCAGGCCTGGCCGCAGCTCAAGCAGACCTACCCGGATCCCAAGCTGGACACCGCCGGCCGCGGCGCGGGTCAGCGCCTGCGCCGGTTTGCGGAACGCGACGCCAGCATCACCCTGCACGGCTTCGTGGAAGACCTGGAGCCGCTGTATCGGAGGGCGCGCATCAGCATCGCGCCTCTGACCTTCGGTGCCGGCATGAAAGTGAAGGTGCTGAGCGCGATGGCGCGCGGCCTGCCGGTGGTCACCACCTCGGTGGGTGCCGAGGGCATCAACGCCCGCCACGGCCGGCATATGCTGGTCAGCGATGAACCCTACGCCATGGCGGCGGATATCAAGCGGCTGCTGGATGACGCGGTGCTCTGGCGGCGCCTGGCCACGGAAAGCCGCGAGCTGATCGCCAAACACTACACCTGGGAGGGCCTGTTCCAGAACATGCTGGCGGCCATGCGCCGGCTTGAAGGCCAACACCAGTCGCAGCTACATACGGCCCGCCTGTCGAGTGTTCACCTGCAGCCGGTGTTAGGGGCAGCCACATGAAAATCGGCAGCCGGGAAATCTCCGGCCTGCTCTGCCTGCGCCTGCTGGGCCTCGGCCTGCAGCTGGCGGCCCAACTGGTGGTAGGGCGCTTGGCGGGTCCCGCCGGCCTGGGCATATTGCAGCTGTTTACCAGCTGGACCTGCGTGCTGGGTGAGCTGGCTGCGTCAGGTCGGCCCACCCACGCCATGAAGTCGCTGTCCGTGGCGCGCGACCGGGCATCACCTGGCGCGATTGATCACTACCTGTCGCGGCAAGTGCGCGGCATAGCGCTGCCTTGGGGTGTGGCGGTACTGCTGGCACTGCCGGTGGCTCTGAATCTCCAGGCGCGCGGCGAATTTGTCCTGCTGGTGCTGTTAGCCGCCGGCTGTTTCGCCCTGCTGCGCCTGTTCAGTGATGGCCTCAAGGCCATGGAGCGTCCCGGCGTGAGCGTGCTGGTGGAAACCTGCGGCCCTCCGTTGGCGGTATTGTTGGGCTGCCTGGGGCTGTGGCTGTCGGGCGGCAACGTGAGCGGCGCTGCATTGGTGCTGTCTCTGGCTGCGGGCATAGCCCTGTCCATGCTGGTGCTGGTGGTGGCGCTGGCTGCGCGCTTGCTCATTGATCAAAAGCCCGAACATTCGCAGTCCCAGGCGATGCCCGCCCCGAATTGGTCGGCCCTTCTGCCCCTGTGGGGTGGGGGTGTGCTGTCCATCCTGCTGATGCAGCTACCGTTCCTGTGGTTGCCGCTGTATGCCGATATCGAAGCCACCGGCCAGTTTGCCCTGGCCCATAAGCTGGTCAATCTGGTCAGCACGGTGCTGATCCTGATGGCGGCCCTGTACGGGCCGCGCTTTGCCCGGGCCTGGCAGGACTCCCCGGCCGAACTCAGCGGCCTGCTGCGCCAGTCCCAGTACAGCGCGCTGGCCATCTACGCGCTGCCAGCGTCGGCCCTGCTGCTGTTCGGCGAACCGCTGCTGACGCTGTTCGGTGAGGGCTTTGCTGCCGGGCGGCCGGTACTGCTGATCCTGCTGTGCGGGCAGCTCGTCAATGCAGCCACCGGGCTACCCGGGGTGTTGTTGAACAT
>JANQGK010000300.1 GCA_028277365.1 Halieaceae bacterium
CTGCGCTGGGCCGGGCTGCGCTCGGCCCACCGGCTGGCCCTGTCGCCGATTACCGAGCTGATGCTGAATATGCTCAAACGACGCATTACCGGCAAACCCGCGGACCCTCACCAGGTGCCGTTCTTTCGCGAGCTCAACGGCAAGGAGTTGATCGAGTATGAGTGAACCACTGCTGATCGATGAGCAGGGGCCGGTGAGCTGGATCACCCTCAACCGGCCGGACCAGCTCAACACCCTGATCATGCCCATGGTGGATGGGCTGGTGGATTACTTCCACGCGCTGGCAGAGCGGCCCGAAATTCGCATCGTGGTGTTGCGGGCCGAAGGGCGGGCTTTTTGCGCGGGCCTCGACCTGGCCGCCGATGGTGCCGGCTCAGCGCCGACGCCGCAGGCCATCTACCGCATGCAGAAGCGTATCGGCAATGTCTATCGCGCCATGCGCGCCTGTCCTCAGCCTATCATCGCCCTGGTGCAGGGCGCCGCCTGCGGTGGTGGGTTCAGCCTGGCGCTGGCGGCGGATATTCGTATTGCCGGACAGAGCGCTAAGATGAATGCCGCTTATATCCGCGCCGGCTTCAGCGCCTGTGACATGGGCTGCAGCTACTTTCTGCCGCGGCTGGTAGGGCTGTCGGTGGCCTCGGAATTGATGATGACCGGGCGCTTCATTGACGCCCAGCGGGCCCTCGCGACCGGCCTGGTATCGGAGGTGGTCGCCGAAGAGGAGCTCGTGGCGGCTGCCCGGCCCTACATCGCGGAGATGCTGAAAACCACGCCGATGGGCCTGCGGCTGACCAAGGAAGGCCTCAACCACGCGGTTGATGCACCTGGCCTCGAAGCGGCCATGGCCATGGAGGACCGGCAGCAGAGCCTCACCGCCCTGACCGCAGACTGCGCCGAGGCCCAGCGGGCGTTTTTCGGCAAGCGCGACCCGGAGTACGGGGATCACTGAAGCGATGGCCAAGACTCTGTGCCAGACTAAAACAACTAACAACAAAACAGGCCGCGCGATGGCGGTCGGGAACGGGGAGACAGGATGGATGCGGGAACGGCGCTGGCGCGCCTGAAGTCGGGGAACGAGCGCTTTGTCAGGGGCGAACTGGCCGCCGTGGCGGGACGTGAGCCAGCGGCATCGCCGGTAGCGGTGGTACTGGCGTGCTCTGACGCCAAGGTACCGCCGGAGATGGTGTTCGACCAGGTGCTGGGTGATCTCTATACGGTGCGGGATGCAGGTAATGTGGCAGGCCCCGAGCAGATTGTCGCGATCGAAAAAGCCGCCCGAGACACCGGGGCCCGGCTGCTGGTGGTGCTGGGCCACTCCGGCTGCGACGCGGTACAGGCGACGCTGGACCAGCTGCGGCTGCCGGAGGAGGAGCGTGATATGACGCTGGCCCCGGTAGTGGCGCGCATAGCGCCCGCGGTACGTGAGCTGCTGTCCTCGAAGCTCGCCGAGGACGATGCGGCCCTGCTGGCCGCCGCCGTGGAATCCAATACTCTGGCCGCGGTAGAGCACCTGCTGCACGATTCCGACTTCCTGGAAAGCCACATGCAGTCCGGCGGCCTGGCGATTGTCGGCGCAGTGTATGACCTGGAAACCGGCAAGGTGAGTTTCTTCGAGTGAAGGTGCTGCGTGGCTGATTCCGACGAGCCAGAACTGCGGCCGGAACTGGCGGCGCTGAAGCAGCGCCTGGCCAATACCGGTGATGAAGTGCGTGCCGAGGCGGCCACCCGCCGGCACGGTAAAGGCTACCGCACGGCCCGGGAAAACCTCGACGACCTGGCGGATGCTGACAGTTTCATCGAGTACGGCCAGTTGGCCGTAGCCGCCCAGCGCAACCGCCGCGATTATGAGGACTTGCAGGTCAACACGCCCGCGGATGGTGTGATTACCGGTATCGGCACCATCAACGGCCAACGTGCCGCGATCGTTGTTTACGACTACACGGTGCTGGCGGGCACCCAGGGCTTTTTTCATCACCACAAGCTGGACCGTATTTTCGAACTGGCGGAGCAGTGGTCCCTGCCGGTAGTGATGTATACCGAGGGCGGTGGCGGCCGGCCCGGTGATACCGATGCCACCGTGTCGGTAGCAGGTCTGCAGGTGCAGTCCTTCGTGACCTGGGCGCGGCTGTCCGGCCAGGTGCCACGCATTGCCGTCAACAACGGCTACTGCTTTGCCGGCAACGCAGCGCTGTTCGGCTGCGCCGATATCACGGTGGCCACTCGCGCTTCCTGGATTGGCATGGCGGGCCCGGCAATGATTGAGGGTGGCGGGCTGGGCGTGCACGAACCTACCGCCATCGGGCCGATAGAGGTTCAGGAACGTAACGGCACCGTCGATATCGTCGCCGAAGACGAGGCCGATGCCACCCGTGTCGCGCGACAGTTGCTGGGCTATTTCCAGGGTCCGGTGGAAGCTTGGGAGGCGGCCGATCAGTCGAGTCTGCGCGACGCCGTCCCCGAAGACCGCCGCTGGGGCTACCCGGTGCGGCGTATCATCGAGACAATTGCCGACAGCGATTCGTTTCTAGAGCTGCGGAGAGTCTACGGGCGGCCGATCATTACCGGCTTCATGCGCCTGGAGGGACGGCCGGTGGGCCTCATCGCCAACGACTGTCAGCAACTGGGCGGTGCGGTCGATGCTGAGAGCGCAGAGAAAGCCGCGCGCTTCCTTCAGCTCTGCGATGCCTTCGAGCTGCCGGTGGTGTCGCTGACCGATACCCCCGGATTTATGGTTGGCCCCGACAGCGAGAGGCAGGCTGCGGTGCGACGCATGTCGAGCCTGTTTGTGAGTGCCGCCTCCATCACGGTGCCGCTGGTCGCCATCTTCCTGCGCAAGGGTTACGGTCTGGGCGCCATGGCTATGACCGGCGGTAGCTTTGCCTCGCCGGTGTATGCCGCTGCCTGGCCCACGGGCGAATTTGGCGGCATGGGTCTGGAAGGCGCTGTACGGCTGGGCTATCGCAAGGAACTGGACGCGGTACCGGAAGGCCCTGAGCGGGACGCGCTGTTCGAGCAGCTAGTGGCGAAACTGTACGAAATCGGCAAGGCCACCGAGGCGGCCTCGCACCTGGAGATTGACGCGGTGATCGACCCCGTCGATACCCGCGCCGTGATCATCCGCGCTCTCAATGCAACCCCCGTGCCGCGGCCGCCCAAGGGCAGCCGCCGCAACTTTGTGGATACCTGGTAGGACGATGGCAGTCAGCTTCCGGCGTATCGGTCTGGTCCGTGAATGTGAGTCACCGGAGAACCCCGGTGGCCTGGAAAAGCGGGTGGCGCTGGTGCCTGAGGATATCCGGGCGCTGGTTGCGGCCGGCGCCGAGGTGGCGGTGGAAGCCGGTGCCGGGGAGGGTGTGGGCTTTAGCGATGAAGAATACCTGGCCGCCGGTGCCCGGGTAGAAAGTGTCAAAGAGATTTACCGTAACAAGGACCTGCTGATCAAGTTCAAGGGTCCCGCCATGGAATCCATCCCCGAGATGGCGCCGGGCTGCACCTTGTTCTGCATGGCCCATTTCCACTCCTACCCGGAGCGCGCCGCCTTGCTGCAGAAGCACCGCATCAACGTGATCGCCATGGAAGAGGTGCTGGAGTCACCCAAGTCCCAGAGCGACGTGCGAATACTCGGGCGGGTGGCGATGAATGCGGCCCTGACGCCCATCATGGACGACAACACGATCGGCGGCACCCGGGTGCGGGTCCTGCAGTGGAGCCCGCGGCTGGACGCGGCGATTCGCCGGGCCGGCAACCGGGACCCGCGCACGCTGGACGTGCTGCAAGGCGACTCCCAGTACCAGGAGCTTAACAAGCTGGGGACTGAGGCGCTGTATGTTTACGACAGTGACAGCTTTGTCGACGAGCACCGCCTGCTCGCGCGCCTGCAACAGGACGGCTGCCGCCTGTTTGATCTCGCGCAGTTCGAACAGGAGCAAGGGAACGATGCCGTCGCGGCCTACCGGGCCCAGCACCCGCCGCATCCCTTTGGCATGCGGCGCATCCAATGCCTGCACGAAACCGGACGAGCCGGTGCCCGCTATGGTGTTGAGCTGTTGAAACAGAACAAGCCCGATATCGACCTGCGGCACGCGAAAGTGGTGGTGCTGGGCTACGGCAACGTGGGCCAGGGAGCGATACACGAACTCAATGCGCAGGGCGTCGGATGCGTCAATGTGCTGGGTCGCACTCACACCATGCACGGTCGTATTGATTACTGGCTGCGCGGCGTTGACCTGGTGGTCAATGGCGCCGAGCAACCCCAGGAACTGCGGGGCCTGAATTTTCTGGTCAGCAACCACCACCTGGAAACCCTGGTGCCCGACGGTTCCGTAGTGATCGATCTGGTGGGGGGCAGCCCCACCAACCGCTCGCCGGTGGAAGCTGTGCTGAGCTGTACCTTCCTCACCGACCCACACTTTGTTTACCGCGGCGTGACCGTATCTTCCCTGTGGGGTTGGCCGATGATGGGCATGATGCGTGATACCGCGCTGCGCTATTCCAGCCAGATTCGAGATGTATTGCTGGGCCCGGAGCAGCTTATCAGCGGATTGGAAAACATGACCCCCGGGGTGGCGCGTGCGCTGGTCTGCGGCCCGTTTGAATAACAGGAGTAAGAAATGTCGCTGGATTTCGATTCCGCCCGCCTGCCCAACCCGCACCTGACCGAGGAGCATGAGGCCTGGCGCACCCAGCTCAGGCGCTTTATCGACGCCGAGATCATGCCCTATGCGGAAGACTGGGACGAGGCGGGTGAGATCCCCATGGAGCTCTGGCTCAAGGCCGCTGAAGTGGGCCTGCTGGGGCTCGGCTATCCGGAAGAGTACGGCGGCGTACGGGAGGGCATCGATTCCTGGCACGGCTGGATCACCAACGAAGAACTGGCGCGCCACAGCGTGGGCGGGGTCAACGCCAGCCTGATGGTACACGGCATCGGCTTGCCGCCGGTGATCAACTGGGGGCCCGACTGGATGAAGCAGGAAATCGCGCCGCCGGTGCTGCGCGGTGAGAAGCATATTGCCCTGGGCATTACCGAACCGGGCGGCGGTTCTGACGTGGCTCAGCTCAAGACCACCGCCGTGCGCGACGGCGACCATTTCATCGTCAACGGCTCCAAGACCTATATCACCGGCGGCATGCGCGCCAACTGGGTGTCCACCGCGGTGCGCACCGGGGGCGAGGGGGCGGGTGGCGTTTCGATGCTGCTGATCCCCACCGATGCCGATGGCTTCTCCCGCACGCCCCTGGATCGCAAACAGGGCTGGTGGGCGTCTGATACCGCGACCCTGTACTTCGACAATGTGCGGGTGCCGGTGGAGCACCTGATCGGTGAGGAGAACAAGGGCTTCCTGGTGATCATGACCAACTTCAACGGTGAGCGCATGGCCATGGCCGCCGGCATGGAGGCGCTGGGCCGGGTGTGCCTCGAGGAGGCGGTGGAGTGGGCCCGCGACCGCAACACCTTCGGCAAGCGCCTGGCGGACCATCAGGTGATCCGTCACAAGATCGCCATGATGAAGCAGAAGCTCAACGCCACCCAGGCCTATATCCGCTGCTGTTACGAGGCCATTGAAGCCGGCCACCCGGATCCCGGGGATATTGCGCTACTCAAAGTACAGGCCAGTGAGACCATGGAGTTTTGCGCCCGGGAGGCCATGCAGATACTCGGCGGCATCGGCTACATGCGCGGCAGCCGGGTGGAGCGGATCTACCGGGAGGTGCGGGTCAACGCCATTGGCGGCGGCTCGGAAGAAATCATGCGCGACCTGGCGGCGCGCCAATACAAACTCTAAGAGGTATGAGTATGAAACTCTGGCACTGCCGCGGCGCGCGCTCCCTGCGCGCGGTGTGGGCTCTGGAAGAGATGGGACTCGACTACGACATTCACGTCATGCCGTTCCCGCCGCGCCTCTTCGAACCGGACTATCTTGAGGTCAACGCGCTGGGCACGATCCCGTTCCTGAAAGACGGCGACACTGAGATGACCGAGTCCAGCGCCATCTGTCACTACCTGGTGGAGCGCTACCGGCAGTGGGACTTCGGCCTCAAGGCCGATCACCCGGAATACGGCGCCTACCTGAACTGGCTGTACCACTCCGACGCCACGCTGACCTTTCCCCAGACCATTGCCATGCGTTACTTCCACCTGGAACCGACGCCGGAGAAGCAGCCGGTGGCAGTGGACTACGGCAAGTGGTTCTACGCCCGCCTGCGACGGCTCGACGCCCATCTCGAGAACCACGACTGGCTGGTGGACAATCGTTTCACCGTCGCCGATATCGCGGTGGGCTACGCACTCTACCTGGCGGACACGCTCAAGCTGGGGGAGGCCTGTGGGCGTGAATTCCGACCTCAGACGGCGGCTTACCTGGAACGCCTGCGGGCGCGCCCGGCTTTCCAGCGCGCCGACGCCATCGGTGAGGACAGCGGCAGCAAGGCCGAAGATTTCATTAGGGAGGACGAGTCATGAACAGTGCCGTAAACGCACCCTCGCAAACCGAACTCGACGAGTTCCGCGGCCAGGTGGCCGCATGGCTGAAGGACAACAAGCCCACCGACCCGGGCTTCCTGCTGCCGCAGACCTTCATGGAGGTGGGCTCGGACCAGCAGCTCGACTTCCTGCGCGAGTGGCAGCACAAGCTGTGGTCCGCAGGATACCTGGGCATGGCCTGGCCGAAGGAGTATGGCGGCCAGGGCGTGCCGCCAGTATTCCAGGTCACGGCCGATGCTGAGATGCGCCGGGCCGGCGTACCGATTGCGTTTAATGTGATCGGCCTGGGCTGGGCCGGTCCGTTGATCCTGCACCGCGGCACTGAGGAAGAGAAGCAGAAGTACCTGAAGAACATCCTCAGCGCCGAGGACATCTGGTGCCAGGGTTTTTCCGAGCCGGACCATGGCTCCGACCTCGGCAACGTGCAAACCCGCGCTGTAAGGGACGGCGAGGAGTACGTGATCAACGGCACTAAAATCTGGACCACCATGGGGAATTACGCGAAGTACATGATCCTGCTGGCCCGCACCAACCCCGAGGCAGAGCGCAAATATGACGGACTGTCTTTCTTCCTGTCGCCGATGCAGGTGGATGGCATCGACCCGCGCCCGATCCAGAAGCTGACCGGCGAGTATGGTTTTACCGAGACCTTCTTCACTGACGCCCGCATTCCGGCTAGCTGCCTGATGGGCGAGGAGGGTGAGGGCTGGAAGATCGCCATGCAGACCCTGCAGTACGAGCGCGGTGCCGAGGCCGGCGCCGCCGGCGGCCTGATGCAGGTGCGGGTGGTGATCGAGGACGTGATTGAATGCCTCAAGGGCGTGACCCGCGACGGCCGGCCGCTGCTGGAGGACCCTGTCATCCGCGACGAACTGGTGAAGCTGATGATCGAAGAAAAGGCCCAGGGTCTCAGCAATAAGCGCGCTGCCATCCAGGCGCTGACCTCGGACTACCCGCTCTCTCTGAACCTCTCGTCCAAGCTGCGCAGCAGTGAGTACGCCCGGCGCATGCGCAAGTTTGCCGTGGCAGCCCAGGGCGCACATGGCGGCCTGTACGTGGGTGACGGTGATGCGCTGGATGCGGGTTTCTGGCAGCGCGCCTACCTGAACAACTTCTCCACCACCATCGGTGGTGGCACCAGCCAGATCCAAGCCAACATCGTGGGCGAGCACGTGCTCGGCCTGCCGAAATAGGGGGCAGTCGTAATGTCTAATGAACTGAGTTTCAGCGACGAACAGGCCATGATTCTCGACAGCGCTCGGGAGTTCTGCCGGGAAAAATCCCCGGTATCCGCAGTGCGCGCGTTGCTGGACAGCGAGAGCGGTTTCGACTCCGCTACCTGGGAGGAAATGGTTGCCCTGGGCTGGCCTTCGTTAGCCGTTCCCGAGGAGTACGGCGGCGCCGGCCTGGGTTTCGGCAGTATCGTGCCGATTGCCGAGAGCATGGGCCGGGCCCTGCTGTCTACGCCCCTGTTCAGCACCACGCTGGCCGCCCAGGCCATCCTCCGTGCCGGCCGGCCCGGGCACAAGGAACAGTGGCTTTCGCAGCTGGCGGCGGGCACACCCGCCACCGTGGCGCTGCTGGATGGCGGTGATTGGGGCGTGGAGAACACAAGCTGTGCCGCCACCCGCGATGGCGACAACATTACCCTCAGCGGAGAGAAATGGTTCGTGGCCGATGCTGGTGTGGCCCAGGTTTTCGTGGTCTGGTGCGAACTGGGCGGTGAGAGTGCGCTGCTGTTGGTGGAGCGCGACCAGCTCGCTGCGGATGCTATTAAACCGCACACGTTGCTGGACGAAACCAAGCGCGCCGCCCGGGTCAGCTTCGAGGGTGTCAGCGTAGCCGCCGGGCAGCTGCTGGACGCCGGCAAGGCCGATGCAGTGCTGCGCGACCTGCGACTGTTGGGCTCCCTGCTGGTGGCCGCTGAGGCCACCGGTAGCACTGGCGCCTGTCTGGACACGGTGGTGGACTATCTGAAGACCCGCAAGCAGTTCGGCAAACTGATTGGTTCCTATCAGGCGCTGAAGCATCCCACGGTGGATGTCCTCTGCAAGCTGGATGCGGCCCGCAGCCTCATCTACCACGCGGCAACGCTGCTGGAGGAAGCAGCGGCGGGTGCCGAGCTCGATCGCGACGCGGAGGTGGCCTGCCGGATGGCCAAGGCGCAGGCGGTGGATGCCTTGACCTTTGCCGGTGACCGCGCGGTGCAGTTCCACGGCGGCATGGGTTTTACCTACGAGTGCGACGCCCAGCTCTACATCCGCCGCGCCCAGTACTCCCAGCAGCAGTTCGGCGATGCCTGGCACCACCGCACGCGCCTGGCTACGCTGCTGCTGGACGCCGCCTGATGGGTGGGCAGCTCGCGTTTTTGAGCGCTTTATTTGAACCGGACACCACTCTTTCCAGCATAGACGTGGTCTGTCCCCATTTTAAGGAGGAGTGATGAAAGACTTGTTTGATGTAAGCGGCAAGGTGGCCGTAGTCACCGGCGGCAGCACCGGCATCGGTGCAATGATTGCCCGGGGTTTTGTCGAGAACGGCGTAAAAACCTACATCACCGCCCGCAAGCAGCCGCAGCTGGACGAAACGGCGGCGGCGCTCAACGAGCTGGCTGAGGGAGAGGGCAGTTGCGTTGCTATCCAGTCTGACCTCTCCTGCATGGAGGGCGTCAACGCCTTTGCCGATGCGGTACTGGCGCAGGAAGACAAGATCGACATTGTTATCAATAACGCCGGTGCCACCTGGGACGCGCCGGTGGACGAGTTTCCGGAAAGCGGCTGGGACAAGGTCATGGACCTCAACGTGAAGTCCATTTTCTTCCTGACCCAGCGCTTCCTGCCCGCGCTGCGAGCGGCGGGCAGCCAGGACGACCCGGCGCGGGTGGTGAACATCGCCTCCATCAACGGCATTACCCATCCGGGCATGAACAACTACTCCTACTCGGCCAGCAAGGCCGCCGTGATTCAGCTCACCCGGCATATGGCGGCGGACCTGGGCCCCGAGCACATTAATATCAACGGCATCGCGCCGGGCTTTTTCCCCAGCAAGATGACCGCTTTCCTGTTGCCTGAAGACCCGGAGGAGATGGAGGTGGACCAACCCATCCGCCGCCTCGGCCGTCCTGAAGATGCCGCCGGCACCACAATTTACCTGTGTTCCAAGGCCAGCAACTACTTATGCGGCCACACCATCGTCATGGACGGTGGCGTCATCGCGGCCTCCTGATCGGGGAGACAGCCATGCCACTTACCAAACTCAGCCGCTCCGTACGCGGCAGCCGGGTGCTGATTACCGGGGCCGCCAGCGGTATCGGCCGCGCCACCGCCAGCCTGTTTGCCGACGAGGGCGCGGTACTGGCGTTGCTGGATCGCAACGTGGACGCGCTGGCTTCCCTCAAAGACGAGATCGAGTCGGAGGGTGGCAAAGCCTGCGTGTTCGAAGTCGACCTCAGCGAACGCGAACGGGTCACCGAGGTCGTGTCTGCCGCCATCAATGCGCTCGGTGGATTGGACGTTCTGGTCAACAACGCCGGCTTCGCGATCCCCGCGGCCATTGAGGCCGAGGACTATGCGGCTTCCTGGGACGCCTCGCTGGCGGTGATGGTGGAAGCCCAGGCCTGGGCGGCGCGCACCGCGCTACCGGCCCTGCGTCAGGCCGAGCATCCGCGCATTATCAACCTGTCGTCGACTGAGGGCCTGGGCGCTACCCGCTTCAATAGTGCCTACGTGGTGGCCAAGCATGCTGCTATGGGGCTGACCCGGGCGCTGGCGGTGGATCTGGGCAAGGAGGGTATTACCGTCAACGCCGTGTGCCCGGGGCCGGTGCGCACCGGTATCACCGAGGCCATACCCGAGGACGACAAGCAGGCTTTTGCCCAGCGCAGAACCGCTTTGCGCCGCTACGCCGACCCCGAAGAAATCGCTCACGCCATCCTGCACCTGGCCCTGCCGGCCTCGAGCTTCATCACTGGCTCCGCCCTGGTGGTAGACGGTGGCGTCACCATCCGCAACGCCTGAGGAGCGTGCTATGAACACTGAAAAAACCGCCGCCCATTTCGATCTGAGCGGCAAGATTGTCGTGGTCACCGGCGGCAGCCGCGGCCTGGGCCTGGCCATGAGCCGGGCCTTCGCCGAGGCCGGTGCCACGGTGGTGGTGAGCTCCCGCAAACAGGATGCGTGCGATGCCGCTGCCGAGGACATTGCCGCCGCCAGCGGCCAGGACTGCGTCGGCATTGCCTGCCATGTCGGTGACTGGGATGCCTGTGATGCGCTGGTGGAAGCGGTGTACGGGCGCTTCGGCCGCATTGATGTGCTGGTGAACAACGCCGGCATGTCGCCGCTGTACCCGTCCCTCACCAGCGTCAGCCGGGAATTGTGGGACAAGGTGCTGGCCGTGAACCTGGCCGGTCCGTTCCGCCTGTCGGCGGTGGTCGGAGAGCGTATGGCAGCGGGTGAGGGCGGTAGCATCATCAACGTCAGCAGCATTGCCGCGGTGTCACCGACGCCAACCGAGGTGCCCTACGGCACCGCCAAGGCGGGCCTTAACAACCTGACCCAATCCATCGCCCGGGCTTATGCGCCGAAAGTGCGCTGCAACTGCATTATGCCGGGGCCTTTCGCCACCGATATTTCCAAGGCCTGGACGCCGGAGGTGGTAGAGATGTTCAAGTCCATGGTGCCACTGGGGCGGGTCGGTGAGCCCGAGGAAGTTGTGGGCGCGGCCCTGTTCCTGGCCAGCGACGCCGGCGGGTATACCACCGGTGCCGTTATCAAGATTGATGGTGGGGCCGCCTACTGAAGGGCTGCTCGCACCAGACGGCGCAGTTCTCCCTCAAAGCAGGCGCGGGTGTTGGCCAGTTCGGCCCTGCCGAAAATATTGCCCAGGGTGGGCTGCGACACCGCGAAGTAATGGGCGGCCCCCAGTAGTTGGTAGATCAGCGCCAGTGACTGGGCACGGCTGCGCGGGCCGCTGCTTTGCACCGCCTGGGCCATACTTACGAGTTCTTCCAGGTAATCCTTCAGGTACCAGTTGCCGGCCTGGTCGGCACGTTGCTCGTTGTCCAACAGCTCGCGCATGATCAGCCGCGCGGAGTCCTGTTCCGCGATCTGGCCCCGGTACTGGGCCAACACCATCTCCTCAAGCTGCTCGGCGGGGGAGCTGACCCGTGTCCGGATGGTGTCGATGGATGTCGCCAGGCGTTCGCTGATGGCCCGCAGCACCTCGCCGTAGAGTTTCTCCTTGTTGCCAAAGTGGTGCAGCAGAGCCTGCTTGGTCAGCCCCAGCTCCCGGGCAATGGTGGCAATGCTGGCGCCGTAGAAGCCTTTCTCGGCGAACAGATGCTCGGCGGCGGACAGGAACTGGTCTCGGGTGGTGGCGGTCATGGAGGCCTCGGCAGCGTTTCGCGCAGTGTACGCCAGGACTTGACAACTTACCAGTCGGTAAGTAGATTGTCTTACCGAACGGTAAGCCTTTTTCTGAAATGAAGGTAGCTATCGCCATGCTTAAAGATACCCAGGTTGAGCTCCTCCAGGAGCTGGTGGAACTGCACGACAACAAGGCCCCGTACCTGACGGAGCCCTGGACCCAGGTTGAAACGACGCGCTACACCGACCCCCAGCGCTTCGCACAGGAGAGAGAGCGCCTGTTCCTGGCAAGGCCGCTGATTGCTGCCCATGTCAGCGAACTACCGGGACCCGGCTGCTACAAAACCCTGGAGCTGGTCGGTAAACCTTTGCTACTGGTCCGCGATGAGAGTGGCACGGCGCGCTGCTTTATCAACGTCTGCCGCCATCGCGGCGCCCAACTGGTGGGTGAGCCGTCGGGCTGCAAGCATCGCTTCAGCTGCCCCTACCATGCCTGGACCTGGAACAGCAGCGGCAATCTGATTGGCGTTCCCCACGAGAAAACCGGTTTCCCGGAGTTAGACCGCCAGGCCTACCGGCTCACTGAGGTAGCGGTGGAAGAGCGGGCCGGCTGGATCTGGGTGCGACTGTCAGGCGCAGGCGAGATCGATGTGGCAGCCCACCTGGGTGAGCTCGACGGAGAGTTTGAGCGTATTGGTGCCGCTTCCCATGTAGTGTTTGACAGCACAGTCCGCGAGCTGAACTGCAACTGGAAAATTCTGGTGGAAGGAGGGCTGGAGGCCTACCACTTCCGGGTGGCGCACCGGGACACCATCGCCCCACTGTTCCTCGACAACCTGTCCTCCTACCAGTGCCTCGGCCAGCATATGCGCTCGGTATTACCGCGCAGCACGCTGCCAGAGCTGGCCGGGGCCCCCAGCGCTGACTGGGACATCAACAAGCACGCCAACCTTCTGTACAGCCTCATGCCCGGCTCACAGTTCCTGGTGCAGGAAGATCATTTCGTGTGGATTCAGGGGATACCCATCGCACCTGACCTTACCCTGACCCGGCTGTCGACCATGATTCCCGCGGCGGCTAACACGCCTGAGGAGCAGAGCTATTGGCGGCGCAATCACGACCTGACGATGTACACCCTGGATGAGGATTTCGAGCTGGGAGAGTCGATCCAGCGCGGTCTGGACAGCGGCGCCAACCCTCACCTCAACTTTGGCCGCTTCGAGGGCGCGCTGGCCAGGTTCAACGCCGCGGTGGATGAGGCCATCGCCTGACCGAGCTGGGGCCTAGACCAGCCCCGCCTCTTGCAGGATGTTCGCGCCACGGACCAGCTTGCGCAGGGTCTGCCCCAGTTCCTCGTGGGTGATGCTCACGGGGACGCAGGCGTTTACCGTATAGGTTCGCTCCGGCTTGATCGCGCAGGCCGCCTCCAGCTCAATGGCACCGTGACAGGTCCTGAGGGAAATGCGTACCGCACGCCGGTTGAAGGCCTTCACGGACTGGGCTCCCGAGGCCAGAAAAGTCGGCCAGTCGGTCAGCTTGCGCATTTTTCTGGCGCTCACACGTTTCGGTCGGTATCTCAGCAATGTATCCAGCGCCATGTAGCCCACTCTCGCATTGGGCAGCGGCTCTTCCTCTACCAGGGGTTCCGTCAGCTCCGCATGAATATCACCGGGGCGCCCGGTCAGCGCTGGGGCGAGAATGCGGCGCTCGTCGTAGAAGTAGATCACTCCGCGCAGCTCGTGCCCGTAGTGCGCAACGAGCGCGAAGATCTCGGCACCGGTCCGGTCTGCCAGCACACGTCTTGAGACATCGGGACGGCGGTGACGTAGGCGACTGAGCAGGCTCACTGCGCTGACCGATTCAGGCCGCCGTGGCGAGGGATTCTTTGAGGGTGTCGCGGCTCAGGCGGTAGGCGACCCAGTATTTATAAATGTTGCTGACGTACTGCACGGTCTCGCGACCGATGCGCTTGGCGGCGATCACCTCGACGTTGTCGAACCACACGTTGGGGTCCAGACCCTGACGCTCCGCTTCGCGACGCAGGCGCGCCACCCGGGCGGGGCCGGCATTGTAGGCGGCGAAGGAGAACAGGGTCTTGTTAAGGTCCGACATGGGTTCATCTTCGAAGTAGCGGTCGCGAATGAAGCGCAGGTACTTGTTGCCGGCGTGGATGTTATCTTCCAGTTTGCTGATGTCGGGAATCCCCACATTCTTGTCGGCGGCAGTGCTGGGCAGCATCTGCATGATGCCCACGGCACCGGTGCGGCTGCGCGCGCTGTGGTCCAGCCGCGATTCCTGGTAGGCCTGCGACATCACCATCAGCCAGTCGAAGTCGTACTGGGCGGCGTATTTCTGGAACAGGTGGGCGGTCTGGTTGAACTTCTTCATCTCCGGCGAGGCCAGGTGATTGCGGATGTAGATGTTCTCATCCAGGTAGCGCTTGAGCAGAATATTACCCAGCAGTGTTCCCTCGCCGTTGCGACGCAGGAACTTGTCCACCATTTTTTTTAGCTCCGGCGAATCCTTGCGCATGGCCCAGGCGATGGAGCCGCCGTCGCGCAGCGCCACCTCGTTGTGGACGCGAATATCCTCAAAGATCTGCTCCCAGAACTGGGCCTTGTGGGAATCCATAACGATGGTGCCGATCAGCCCGGCATTGACCATTTCCAGCAGGTCCTCGTCTTCCAGGTGCTCGTCCACCGCCACAATCTTGATCGGCGCCAGTCCGCGGTCAATCAGTTCACGGTTGGTCCGCTGCAGGCTCTCGTAGTAACTGCTGGACTGGCGGGTATGGACCACGCGCCCGGCGAGGTCGTTAACGCCGGCCACCGGCGCGACATGGGCGCCGGTCACTGCCACTTCGGTAACGTTGCGGTAGATGGGGCGGGAAAAGTCCACCTGGGTCTCTCGCTCGGGGGTTACCGTCAGGTTGGCCACCGCCACGTCGCCGTAGCCCGCTTCCAGGGCCGGCAGCAGCTGGTCGCGGGTGACCGGGATGAAGACCACGCGCAGCTTAATGGTCTTGGTCTGCAACTCCTTGTTGAGGAAATTCTCGAAGGCCACCAGGGCGTCGTGGGACAGGCCCCGCTGGGTAGCGCCGTCAAAAAAGTAGAAGGTCTTGCTATGGGTGACCAGGGCGCGCAGCACATTGGCCTCGCGCATCTCGGCAAACTTGCGCGGCGCGCGGTTGGTGACCTGGTCTAGGTAATCCAACGGCCGCTGCCCGTCGGCCAGGGGTACGGGACTGACGGCCTCGTCCCCGGCTTGCGCGGGCATCTGCGCCTGCTCTGCGGCGCCCGTTGCCGACGGGGCAGGGGTTGGTGCGCCGTCGCCGCGGTCCTGATAGAACACACCCACCCCGATCAGCAGGGCGGCGAGGCCGATAATGAATGCGTATCCAAGCTTTCCCATAACGCTCCAAAGTACCACGGGTTTTGGTGGCAAGCGACTGAATGAACTGGATTTTTTCGAAACCGAGGCGCCGCCTCAGCGGGTTCCTCAGGACGGCTCTTTAGTGGGTGTGGAGTCCGCCGGCCCGAACCCGGCAAGCGCTGCCATTTGACTGAAAAGCTCAACAATATCAGCAGCTTGTGCGTCATTGTTGAATTCCCGGTAAAGCGTGTTGACGTTGACCGCGATGCGTTCGGCGTCGAGCCAGCCGGCAAAGACGCCCAGCTCGATGTCCCTGGCCGCCTCGAAGGCGCTCATTCCGGCGTCAAACCGGGCCCGGGCCTCGTCCCGCACAAAGGCCAGGTATTCCCGCACCCGGCGCACCCCCTCCTTATCGGTGATCGGGCCGTGGCCGGGCACAATGGTATCCACATCCATGGCTTCAATACGCTCGCAGGCGGCGATCCAGTTTGCCACCGGCCCCTGCCACATAATGGGAGTCCCATCGATGAACAGAATGTCGCCGGTAAACACGGTGCGGTCTGCCGGGCTGTGCACCAGCACGTCGCCACGGGTGTGGGCCGGTCCCACTTCAATCAGCTGCACCGGCTTGTCGCCAACGGTCACAGCCAGTTCGCCGCTGAAGGTGCGGGTGGGTGGGGTAAAAGCGATGCCATCGAAGCGGAAGGCACCAAAGCAGTGCTTCAGGTAGGCGCCGGCGGGGCCTAACTCGTCGGCCATGGCCATGAAGGCGGCCAGCGCATCGGGGGGCAATTCGTTCATTTCCTCTGCCGAGGCCTGTGATGCAATGATTTCCGCGCCCTCTACCAGCTCATTGCCGTGGCAGTGATCGCCGTTGGCGTGGGTGTTGACCAGCCGGTCGAGGCGGTCGGCGGCGAGTGGCGCCGCCGCCCGCATGGCGGTGAGCATCTCCCCGGTCAGCGCCAGGTCGAACAGGGTGTCCACCAGCAGGGATTCCTCACCGTCGGTGATTAGCCCGGCATTGCTCCAGCCCCAGGAACCGTCCGGCGCCAGCCAGGCGTAGCTGCCGTTACCCAGTTCGTGCAGGCCCTTACGATAAGTCCAGTGCATGGCGCAGTCCCCTGTTTGCAACCCGCATTCATAATAGGTTAAATCGCGTCTTTGTTGTTAAGCCGCGACGTTCTTATGCTGTAGCGCCTTTTTGCAGCAGCGCCTTTTATCCTGCGGCGTTGGTGGCGGCACCGGAAACCTCGGGGGAAGTGGTGATGATCTGGTTAATGGTGGTAGTGGTTGCGGTCCTGGTCGCGATCAACTTTTTCGTATTGCGGGGCGAGGACCTGAAAATCTATGACACGCCCCGGCCTGAGCCCCTGAACGAGGGCAGGGAGCCCAGCCAGGCGCACTTCGAGGCGATCGCCTCGCTCGGCGACATGAATAGCGCCATCCAGTCGGTATCGCGCAAGCAACAGCTGACGGTCATGCGCGAGCACATGGACACCCTGGGCGAAGAGGTCGAGTTCGATGGCGAGATTGTCCCGGTGGACAGCAATGGTATTCGCGGCGAGTGGGTTCTGGCCCCCGGTGCCGACCCGGCCCGGCGCCTGCTCTACATTCACGGCGGTGCCTTCGTGGCCGGCAGCCCCCTCAGTCACCGGGCCATCACCACCGAGTATGCGCGACGCTACGGCGGTGCGGTGTTCTCTCTGGACTACCGGTTGATGCCGGAACACCCGCGCCAGGCCGGCATCGACGACTGCCGGGCGGCCTACCGCTGGATTCTCGACACCGGCCCCCAGGGCTCGGGGCGCGCCAGTGAGGTGTTCATTTCCGGCGATTCCGCCGGCGGTAACCTCAGCCTCTCCCTGTCCAACTGGATTCGCGACCAGGGCATCACCGCCCCCAATGGCGTCATTGCCCTGTCACCGGCCACCGACAACACGCTGGCAAGCCCCAGCCTCAAGTCCAATGTCGAGAGTGACCACATGCTGGGGCCCCTGTTCGGCAAGATGAACCGGGTGCCCAAGGCGCTGCTGCGCCTGGTCAACCTGGTCAACAACCGTATACCGCCACGCCACCCCAATGTCTCGCCGGTGTACGCCGACCTGGCCAACCTGCCGCCCACTCTGGTGCATGTCAGCGCCCAGGAGATGCTGCTTGACGACGCCGTGCGCTACGTGAACAAGGCCCGTTCTCAGGGCTCTCCCGTGGAATTGCAGGCCTGGGGTCACATGCTGCACGTGTGGCATATTTTTGTGCTCCGCGACATGGAAGAGGCCGGCCACGCCTTTGATCAGATCGAGCGCTTCATGAAAAGCCATCGCGGCGGCGCCACCACCGAGGCCGCTGCATGATCCGAGGCGCGGTGTTCCTGCTGTGGTTGTCCATCAGCGTGATTCCCTACGCGGTGTTCATCGTGCTGCTGTCGATCTTTATGCGCGGCCGACCGCTGTACTGGCTGGCGATCGGCTGGCTGCGCCAGATCACCCAGGCCGCGCGCCTGATC
This sequence comes from Halieaceae bacterium, assembly GCA_028277365.1. Taxonomy (GTDB): domain Bacteria; phylum Pseudomonadota; class Gammaproteobacteria; order Pseudomonadales; family Halieaceae; genus JANQIO01. The sequence goes on from JANQGK010000300.1 coordinate 17,720, forward strand.
GGCGGCGTTGAATACCGTCTGCACGGCTATGAAAACCTGCCGCCGGCGGAGTCCAACCAGGCAGTGATCCTCTGCCCCAAGCATCAATCCACCTGGGAAACCTTTGCCTTTCCCACCATTGCCACCCACCCGCTGGCCTATGTGTTCAAGAAAGAGCTGCTAATGATCCCGTTCTTCGGCTGGGCTATCGGCCGTCTGGATATGATCCACATCGACCGCAGCAAGCGCTCGGAGGCCTGGAACAAGGTGGCGGCCCAGGGCAGGGAAATGATGGACAAGGGCATCTGGGTGATCATGTTTCCGGAGGGCACCCGCACCGCGCGCGGCAACCAGGGCAATTACAAGACCGGCGCCACGCGCCTGGCGATAGCCACCGGCGCCAGCATCATCCCGATTGCCGTAACCTCGGCGCGCTGCTGGCCCCGGCGCAGCTTCCGGCTGATACCCGGCACCATCGACGTATCTTTCGGCAAGCCGATCCCCGCTGCCGGCCGGCAGCCTGAAGAAATGATGAAAGAAGTGGAGAAGTGGATCGAGGCGGAAATGCGCCGCCTGGACCCGGAAGCCTATGCGTAAACTGCTATTGATCCTGGTCGGCCTGATGCTGGTTTCGGGCCTGGTGCTGGCCCTCGGCAAGCAACCGGAACCGCTGCCCCGGGGTACGCTCAGCGCCGAGCGCCTCGCCCCCGGGCGCTACGAAGTGCTGAGTTTCGAGGAAACCTTCATCGATGTAAGCCGGCCCAGCCCGGCCCACGGCAGCTATGCCGGGTCCCCGCAGCGCGAGCTGGTGGGCACGGTCTGGCATCCCGCCAGCTATGAAAGCGGGCCGTTTCCGCTGATTGTGTACAGCCACGGGTTTTCCTCTAACCGCAGGGGCGGTGCCTATCTGGGTGAACACCTCGCCAGCCACGGCTACGTAGTGGTCGCCGCCAACTTCCCGCTCACCAATACCTATGCACCGGACCGGCCCTGGGTACGCGACATCAGCAACCAGCCTGGCGACGTCAGCTTCCTGATCGACGATGTCTTGGGCCGCTCCCGCGATGCCGACAGTCCCCTGTGGCGGATGATCGATGAGCGACGGATCGGGGTGACGGGGATCTCACTGGGCGGCATGACCTCCACCCTGGCGGCCTTCCACCCGGAGCTGGGTGACGAGCGTATCGGCGCGGCTTTGTCCATCGCCGGCCCCACCGGACAGTTCCTGCCGCGCTTTTTCGAACACCGGGAAGTGCCGTTCCTGATGCTGGGGGGCGATATCGATGCCCTGGTGCCTTTTGCCAGCAACGCCGTACCGGTGCTTGAGAAAGTCCCCGACGCGCAGCTGGTGACGGTAGTGAACGGCTCGCATACGGGTTTCTCCGGGCAGTCCACGCTGCTGCGTTTCATGTCCAATCCCGACGCGCTGGGTTGTTACATTGTCGAGCGCAATATCGAAGACGACACCGAGGAGTTCTGGCTGGACGAGCTGGGTACCCCGGAGCAGGGGATCAACTACGAGGCCCCCAACGAGCTCTGCCAGATGGACCCGCTGCCGGAGGCCATGAATCCCATCCGCCAGCAGATGATTACCGCGCTGGTGGTGCGGGCCTTCTTTGACAGCCGCTTTGCGACGGAGGACGACGAGCGCGAGCAGGCCCAGGATTTCCTGTCGGACACGCTGCCGTCGGAGCTGGTCGAGGTGCGCTACAGCGCGGCTGACTGAGCCTCAGGAGGCGGCGCGGCGCTGTGCCTCGGGCACTTCCTCTTCCCGCAAACGCACCGGGCCGAACTGGTCCGGGTAGAGGCCCTTCATCGGGGCGTAGAAACCGCGCAGCAGGGCCATGTCCCGGCGCACGTCGCCGCTCATAGGCAGGGCCGGGCCGAAGCCGCCGCGTTTCTGGCCGAAGTCCAGGTAGGAGGGGACAATCGGCACCCCGGCGCCGCGGGCGATATGGTAGAAGCCGGATTTCCAGAATTCCGTGCGCGCGCGAGTCCCCTCGGTGGGCACCACCAGCACCAGTTCATCCACCTCCGCGAAGGTCTCCACCATGGCTTCCACCACGTTGTTGCTGCTGCGGCGCTGAATGGGTACCCCGCCGAGGGCGCGCATGATCCAGCCAAAGGGCGCCTTGAACAGGCTGGCCTTGCCCATCCAGTTAATGCGGATATCGAACGCCCAGGCGAACAGGATCATTAGCGGAAAATCCCAGTTCGACGTGTGGGGAGCCGCGATCAGCACGTAGCGGTGGTGCAGGGGTCTGGCCCCTTCGATTTTCCAGCCCAGGGCCGTCAGTAGCGTGCGGGCAAAGCGGCGCCTCAAGGCGTGTTCCTCGCTCTTTGCTTAGTTGGTGGATACTCAGGTAGCGTCCGCGTCAGTGGCGATGATGCCGGCCAGCATGCGAGCGTGGCGCTTTTTATCATCCACGTTCATGTTCCGCAATATTTGTATGCGCTGGGCCTGCGGCGAGCCAGCCCCGTGCAGTGATTCTGTGAGGTAGCCCACAGCATTCCTGCCCAGGGTCATGTTTTCGATCAGCCGCAGGATGCGTACCCGGTCCTCGGTGGGAATGTCGTCGCGGCCTTTGAAGAAACGCTCCAACAGTTCGCCGGTATCGCTGGATTCGAAATCCTTCTCTGAGGGCAGGGTGACCATCAGACCCCCGGCCAGGTCCTGGGCCAGCCGCGAGATCTCATAGGGGAACCTGGTCACATTGTGTTTACAGACGTTGGACAGCATGCCGTCGTTGATCCAGGCGCCGGAGGGCAGCGGGTAGGCCTGGTGGGAAGAGGCGATGCCGGAGGAATAGATGGTCTCGTTGAGGTGCACCATTTCCACCAGCTTGTCCTTGATGTGCGAGGCGGATTCCACGCCGTTGTATTCGGCGATAGTGGCGGCGGCTCCTACCATCACGTCGCCCAGGCCGGTTTTGCAGACGTAGCTGGCGCGGTGATAGTCGGTGAAGCGCTCCACTAAAAGGCTTGCAAACTCCCACTCGCCGTCCATGAACACGTGCTCCCAGGGGATGAACACGCGGTCGAACACCGCCAGCACTTCCTGGCCCGAGTAGCGGGCGTTGCCCTGGTCGATCTCGCCGCCCTCCATGGCGCGGGTGTCACAGGACTGGCGTCCGTAGATAAAGCTGAGCCCCGGGGTCTGTAGCGGCACTGCGCCGATCACCGCGTAGTCGCGGTCGGCCTCGGACAGGCGCATGGTCGGCATGACCATGACCCAGTGGGAGTTGAGTCCGCCGGTCATATGAGCCTTGGCGCCGGATACGTACAGGCCGCGCTCGTCCCGGTCCACCACCCGCATGAACATCTCGGGGTCGGCCTGCTCGTGGGGCGCCTTGCTGCGATCACCCTTGGGGTCGGTCATGCCGGCGGCGATGATCAGGTTGTGGCGCTGCAGGCCTTCCAACAGCTTCAGGAAGCGGGCGTGGTATTCGGTGCCGTGGGCCTGGTCGATGTCGTAGGTGAGCGAGTGCATCACCGAGATGCAGTCGAGGCCGGCGCAGCGCTGGAAACAGGTGCCGGTAATCTGGCCCAAGCGGCGCTGCATGCGGTTCTTGTTCACCAGGTCTTCGGGGCTGGTGGGAATATGCAGGAAGCGGTTGACCCGGCCGCCAGTGTAGGGCGACTCCGCGGTGGCGAGTTCAGGGTCCTCCTGGGCCAGCTCGTAGGAGGCGGCCAGGGCGTTGATCGAGGGCCGGATCATGGGGTGATCGACGGGCTCCTCCACCTGCTCGCCGAACAGGAAGACCTTCAGCCCGCGGCCGCGCAGGCTTTTGATGTAGTCCTCCGCGCTTTCCAGCCGGTGCTGGAACAGGGCCCAGCGCGCTTCTGCGCCGGCGGTGGGTTCCAGCCCCGCGTCGGCAGACAACGGGGTGACGGTGGCGGTGTGCTCGCTCATGTTGTTATATCTCCTGGCCGCGAGGTTCTGCCCGGCTGATCCAGCCTGCTACACTGGGACCGATGCACGAAAAACATACGCAAAAAACTAAAACAGGCTGGTTGCCGTGATCGCCATCAAACTGTTTGCGCTTATTTTATACAGCTTCCTGGCCTATGTGGCCATCACCCGGCCCCTGACCCTGGAGGCCAACCTCTGCACCGGCATCCTGGTCGCTCTGGCCATTGCCCACGCCGTGGAATGCGTGCTGTTCCGCAAGACCATTGCCGAGGCGCCCGGTCACCCGGCCTGGCACACCCTCAATGTATTCCTGTTCGGCGTGTTTCACATGTTTCTGATGAAAGAGGCGATCCTCAGCCACGGTGAGCGCGCTGCCTGAAGCCAGCCGGGAATTCGGTTCGCTGCTGGATCCCTGGCCTGCCGCTGCCCTTCACGCCAGCCTCGACCTGCCCGGATCAACACCGTCCCTGGGGCTGCCACTGCTTTGGCATTGGCTGTACTTCCTGGAGGCGCCGGCGCGCTCATCCCAGGGCCCGGACGGACACGCGCGCACCGGCACCTTCTTCCCGGCCACCCCTCAACCGCGGCGCATGTTCGTCGGCGCGCGCTGCCAGCTGCATCGCAAACTGCAGTTTCAGACTCCGGCGAAGATGGTGGAAAGCGTGCTGGCGAGCGAGCAAAAGCAGGGTAGTGCCGGGGCCATGACCCTGCTGACGGTGAGCTACCGCTATTACCAGCGCGAGGAGCTGTGCGTCGAGGAGGAGCGCGATTTCATGTACCTGCCGGCCCGCGACGAGGCGCCAGAGGCGTTACACGAGGGCGCGCTGGCGCCGGTGCCGGACGCCGACCTCAGCCTCGACCTCGACACCGACCCTGTCCTGTTGTTCAAGTTTTCTGCACTGACGTTCAACGGCCATCGTATCCACTACGATGCCGACTATGCCCGGGACAGCGAGCGTTACCCCGGCCCCGTGGTACACGGGCCTTTGACAGCGCTGCTGCTCGCGGGCCTGGCGAGCGACGCCAACCCGGGCGTCAGCCGCTTTGCGTTTCGCGCCCGAGCGCCGCTGTACTGTGGCGAGCGCCTGCGACTGCGGGGCGAACTCGGCGAGGGACATGTTTCACTGACGGCCTACCGCCCGGACGGGGCAGTGGCCATGACCGCGGAGGCAGACGAATGATTGCACGGCTATTTCTGGGGCTGCAGGTACTGCTGTTCATCCCCTACGGACTGTACTGCCTGGCGGACCCGGGCATGCTGGCAGGCGCGGCGGGTGTTTCGGCCACCAGTATCACCGGAATCATCGAGCTGCAGACCATGTATGGCGGGCTGCAGGTGGCGGTGGGCATGTTGTGCCTGATGGGCCTGCTGCGCAAACCTCTGGAACAGGTGGCTCTTTATGCGCTGCTGTTTATCTTTGCGGGCCTGGCGGTGGTACGCGTCAGCCTTGGCCTGATGCACGGCGATTTCAGCGGCTACACGGTGTTTGCCATGAGCTTCGAAACCTTCTGCCTGCTGTTCCTGGGCTGGTACCTGCTGCTGCGGCCGACGGGGACTACTCCTTCTCCTTCTTCATAAGATTGTCGATCAGGTCGATGGGCAGCGGGAAGACGATCATGGAACTGCGGTCCCGGGACAGCTCGGTAAGGGTCTGCATGTAGCGCAGCTGCAGCGCCTGGCTCTGCTTGGACAGGGTTTCGGCGGCTTCCAACAGCTTGGCGGAAGCCTGCATTTCTCCTTCGGCATGGATGACCTTGGCGCGCCGCTCCCGCTCTGCTTCCGCCTGCTTGGCAATGGCGCGGATCATGCTTTCGTCGAGGTCGACGTGCTTGATCTCCACGTTGATCACCTTGATGCCCCAGGACTCGGTCTGTTCATCCAGCAGCACCTGGATGCCCTGGTTGAGCTTGTCGCGCTGGGCCAGCATATCGTCCAGCTCGTGCTGACCGAGGATGGAGCGCAGGGTGGTCTGGGCGAGCTGGGCGGTGGCTTCGAAGAAGTCCTCGACATTGATGATGGCCCGCTCCGGGTCTACCACGCGGAAGTAGATCACCGCGCTCACTTTCACCGACACGTTGTCGCGGGAGATCACGTCCTGGGTGGGGACGTCGTACACCAGGGTGCGCAGGTCCACTTTCACCATCTGCTGGATGCCGGGCACGACGATGATCAATCCCGGTCCCTTCACGGTCTGGAAGCGGCCCAGGAAGAAGATCACACCGCGTTCGTATTCCCGCAGGATGCGGAAGGTGTAGAAGACGATCCCGATAACGAAAAACAGGATCACAGGCCAGTACAGGTCCATGGGCATTACTCCTTCTCCACAATCAGTTTGAGGCCGTCGATAGCGCGCACGACTACCCGATCGCCGGCATTCAGCGGGTCGCCGCACTGGGCCTCCCAGATCTCGCCGCCGGCGCGCACCTGGCGGCCGTCCAGGGCCACGGCGTGGCTGCCAATCATCTGTTCCACCCCGGTGGTGACCACCTGGTGGCGCATGCGCATGGCGATAGAAACGGTGACGATGATGAAGCCAGCGCCAGTAACTCCGACGGCCGCCAGCAGCGGCCAGCCGACCCGGAAGGCTTCCACCTCGGTGTCGAACAGGATAATGCCGCCAAACATGAAGGCCGCCAGGCCGCCGGCACCGAGAATGCCGAAGCTGGGCGACACTGCCTCGGCGACCATCAGGGCGATACCCAGCACCAACAGTGCCAGGCCCGCGTAGTTCACCGGTAGTAGCTGCAGCGCGTAACCCGCCAGCAGCAGGCAGATGACGCCCACCGTGCCGGGCACCAGGGAGCCGGGGTTGTAGAACTCGAGAATGATGCCGTAGAAGCCGATCATGCCAAGGATCAGTACCAGGCTGGGGTTGGTGATGATGCTGAGAAACTCCGTACGCCAGTCCGGCGCCGCCTCAAACAGAGGCGCACCGGTCAGCGCCAGCACCCGCTCGCCGCCGCTGACAGTCACCGTCCTGCCCTCCGACTGTGCCAGCAGGTCCTGAAGGTTCTGGGCCACCAGGTCGATCACGTTTTCGGCCAGGGCGTCTTCCGCCGACAGGCTCTCGGCGTCGCGCACGGCCAGTTCGGCCCACTCGGCGTTGCGGCCGCGGAGTGTCGCCAGGCCGCGAATATAGGCGGCGGCATCATTGACCAGCTTGCGGTTCATGGCGCCACCCTCCGAGGCCTGGGATTCATCGCCTTCGGTATCTTCGCCGCCGGCAGGTGGGGAGGGCGCTCCCAGGGGCACCGGCGTGGCCGCCCCGAGATTGGTGGCGGGGGCCATGGCGGCAATATGCGACGCGTAGAGGATGTAGGTGCCGGCGCTGGCGGCGCGGGCACCCTGGGGCGCGACATAGCTGGCCACCGGCACCGGGGAGGCGAGGATAGCCTCGATGATATCGCGCATGGCGCCGTCCAGGCCGCCCGGCGTGTTCATGCGGATCACCGCCAGGCGCGCCTCGGCGTCGCGGGCGCGTTCCAGGCCGCGTACCAGGTAATCGCTGGTGGCGGGCCCAACCGGACCGTCCAGGTCCATGACCCAGATCGCATCCAGCGGCGGCTCCGCCTCGGCGAGGCCGACACCCGGACACAGCATGACTGCGGCGACCAGTGCTGCGGCAAGCCGGCCCACGGCCGAGATTCGACAGCTCATAGCATCAATATAGCAGCGTCGGCGGCAGGATTTCCTGACCTGTGTCAGGCCTGCGGCGCCGTTCAGCTGAACTCCTCGGTGGTGTAAATGGACACTGCCGTGTCTGCGGACCAGCCCTCCCGGGGCAGTCCGGCCTTGACCCGCAGCTCGCTGACAAAGCGCTCCGGCTCGGGCAACTTGTCCCAAACGCTGGGCAGGTAGGTGGCGCGCTTGCCGGCCTCGGCGAGCACCAGCCCGTGAACGCCGGGCCTGAGCTGCTCCAGCAGCTCGGCGCGGGAACTCACCGCCAGGGGGCGTGCCGGGCTCAGCACCGAAATATGGAGTTCGATGTGCGCGTACTCTGGCGCACTCAACGGCTTAAAGCGGCGGTCCTTGAAGGCGGCGGCGGTGGCGTTGTGCAGCACATCCACCAGCAGCGGCCGGGTCGGGGTCAGGCTGCCGATACAGCCGCGCAGGGCTCCGTCCAGATTCAGCGTTACAAAACTTGCGCGCTCGACGTGCAGGCTGGGATCGTACTGCTTAAGGGGGATATCGAGATTGCCCTGGCCGGACAGGCTGTGGCCGATGGCCAACCGCGCCAGGTGCAGAAGCTGCTGGCGCTGGGCAAGTCCCAGACTGTCCGTTCCGGTGTCATCGCCCACCCGGGCCGGCGGCTCTGCTTCCGTTACACTCCAGGCGCCATAGCCGACCACGCGGTCGCGGTCACCGGCGGTGTCGCCGGAGTTGTTCATGGCGAGACGCCGCACCGTGAGGCCGCGAGCTTTCAGCACCCTGAGCAGGCCATTGAGAGGGCGGCAGCCACAGGCTTCCTCGCCCCGGAGGTCGGTGGCCAGCGCCTCGATGCGGCGCGCGGTGTTGGCATCCTGGCTGCGGGCGCGGTCATAGTCCAGGAAATGGCTGAGGTCGGAACTGACCACCAGCAGGGTTTCCGGTCCTCCCCACAGGGCCTCGATGACCGCGGCCACCTGCTCCGGCGGCGCATCACCCACTACCAGCGGCAACAGCTGGAAGCGGCCCAGGCTGCGCTGCAGGAAGGGCAGGTGCACCTCCAGACTGTGCTCCTGGGCGTGGGCCGCATCGCGGGTGTGCACACCCGGAAGGTCGAGGATGCCGGCCAGCGCCTGCTGGTCCAGCGGCACGTCCCCCAGCGGCGTGCGGTAATGGGTGGCGCTGCTGGCGGCAATACCTTTGAAGCCCACCCGGTGGGCGGGGCCCAGCAGGATGACCCGGGTAAAGGGTGTCTTGCTGTTCTCGAGCAGCCGATAGGCGTCGGCGGCCACCGGCCCGGAGTAGACATAGCCGGCATGGGGCACCACCAACGCTTTAGGCGGCGCGCTGTCGGGCAACGGCTGTGCCGCCGCAAGCAGGCTGTCAACGCCCTGCTGCAGGACCGTGGGATCGGCGGGGTAGAAGCGGCCCGCGACGGCGGCGTGTCTAACGCTGTTCATGCCTGTCATTGTATACTCGCAGCATCATGAACGCCTCGGTAGTGCCAACCCGGTACTGGCATACGCTGGGGGACGGGCGGGTTCAGTGCGACCTGTGTCCCCGGGCCTGCAGGCTGCGCGACGGGCAGCAGGGACTATGCTATGTCCGCGCTGCCGAGGCCGGCGAAGTAGTGCTCACCACCTACGGTCGCTCCAGCGGTTTCTGTGTCGACCCCATCGAGAAAAAGCCCCTCAAACACTTCCTGCCCGGTACCCCGGTGCTGTCTTTCGGCACCGCCGGCTGCAACCTGGCCTGCAAGTTCTGCCAGAACTGGGACATGAGCAAGTCGCGGCAGATGGATACCCTGGCGTCGAGGGCGGGTCCCGCTGACCTGGCGCGGGCGGCCCGGGATATGGGCTGCCGCTCTATCGCCTATACCTACAACGACCCGGTGATCTTTCACGAGTACGCCATCGATGTGGCAGTAGCCGCTCGCGAGCAGGGCATTAAATCCGTGGCGGTGACTGCGGGCTACATCTGCCCGGAACCGCGCCGCGAGTTCTTCGCGGTAATGGACGCCGCCAACATCGACCTCAAGGCCTTTACCGAGGCGTTCTACTACGAGCTGTGCGGCGCCCACCTGACCGAGGTATTGGAGACGATTGCCTACGTCTACCACGAGACCGATGTCTGGCTGGAACTCACCACCTTGCTGATCCCCGGCAAGAACGACTCAGACGAAGAGCTGCGCGAGCTGTGCCGCTGGGTGGTGAATGAGCTGGGGCCGGATGTGCCGCTGCACTTCACCGCCTTCCATCCGGACTGGAAGATGCGGGACATTCCCCGCACGCCGGCCGAGACCCTGGTGCGCGCCCGCGACATCGCTCTGGAGGCGGGCGTGCAATACGCCTTCACCGGCAATGTGCAAGACCCCCGAGGCAACTCCAGCTGGTGCCATGGCTGCGGCGGCTTGCTGATCGAGCGCAGCGGTTACAGTTTGGGTGAATGGCGCCTCACTGCGGACGGATGCTGCCAGGATTGTGGGGTGCGCGTGCCCGGCGTATTCGACGCCGAGCCCGGCGGCTGGGGCCCGCGGCGACAGGCAGTGCGCTTTGTATCTGCGGCCGCTCAGGGCCCGGCGTAAATCAGCTCCTGCCGGCACAGCCGGCACTCATAGCGGGCGCGACCGCGCTGTACCGTGTTGTGACGCCGGGTGGACACGGCGTGCTCCCGGCAGCCACAGAGGTAGCGAAAGCGCCGCTGCGCCCGGGTGGGGATGCCGGTCAGGTCGAAGTCGCCGGTAACGCTGGGGTCGGCGCCGAAGTCGGTCATCACTGCCAGCCACTCCGGACCATGGGGTTTGACCCGGTGCAGGCCGTAGCGGCAGTGCACGATGTAGTGGGCCACCTCGTGGGGCACGGTGCCGCTTATGTTTTCCTCGAAGTATTTGGCGAACAGCCAGGGGTTGTAGCGGATGCGGGTGCTTTGCCTTTGCACCTTGAACATGCCGGCGCTGCTGCCCTTGAGATCGAAGTCCACGGGTACCGGTGCGAAGTCCTGACGGTAGAGATCTGCAGCAAGCCTGATATAGCGCAGGGTTTCCGCCGTTACCAGCGCCTGCTGCGGCTTGTCGATGGGTTCGATCATAGGCAGCATGATACCCAGCCTTTACGCGCAATCACCAGCGTTGCCACCCGCAGGCGACCGGTGACCACAGGAAACAAGAACAAGCGCCAGGAGAGCCGCGATGAAGAGCGACCTGCACATTGCCCGCGAGGCCAGACCGCAGCCGATCAGCGAGATCGGCGCCGGCCTGGGCATCAGCAAAGATGCGCTGATCAGCTACGGTACTACCAAGGCCAAGCTCAGCCACGATTTCTGCAGCGAGCTGCGCGAACGCCCAGAAGGCAAGCTGGTGCTGGTAACGGCGATCTCGCCGACGCCAATGGGAGAGGGTAAGACCGCCACCGCGGTAGGCCTCGCCGACGGCCTGCGGCATATCGGCAAGAACAGCCTGGTGTGTCTGCGCGAGCCCAGTCTGGGGCCGGTGTTTGGTATGAAAGGCGGTGCCGCCGGCGGCGGCTATGCCCAGGTACTGCCGATGGAAGACATCAACCTGCACTTCACCGGCGACCTGCACGCCATCGGCACCGCTCACAACCTGCTGTCCGCCATGCTCGACAATCACCTGCACTGGGGCAACAAGCTGGACTTCGATGTGCGCCGGCGCACCTGGGGGCGGGTGGTCGACATGAACGACCGCGCCCTGCGCCACCTGGTGGCGGGCCTCGGCGGTCCCGGTAACAGCCTGCCGCGGCAGACCGGTTTCGATATCACCGTGGCCTCGGAGGTGATGGCGGTGTTCTGCCTGGCGGATGACCTTGAGGACCTTCGGCGGCGCCTGGGGCGCATCGTAGTGGGCTACAGCAACAGCGGAGAGCAGATTCGGGCGGCCGAGCTGGCAGCGGACGGCGCTATGACAGCCCTGTTGCGGGATGCCCTGCAACCCAATGTGGTACAGACATTAGAGCACACTCCCGCCATCATCCACGGGGGGCCATTCGCCAACATCGCCCACGGCTGCAACTCGGTGATCGCCACCCGCACCAGCCTGCACCTGGCCGACTACGTGGTGACCGAGGCGGGCTTCGGCTCGGATCTGGGGGCGGAGAAATTCTTCAATATCAAGTGCCGCCAGGCCGGCCTCAAGCCCGCGGTCAGCGTGCTGGTGGCCACCGTGCGCGCACTTAAGTTCAACGGCGGCGCGCAGCAAGCGGCCCTGGAGACAGAGGACCTGGCGGCGCTGGAAGCAGGCCTGGTCAACCTGGAGCGGCACCTCGACAACCTGGCGCGCTACGGCGTGCCGGTGGTGGTGGCGATCAACCGCTTTGACGCAGACAGCGACGCCGAGCTGAAGCTGCTGGCGGACTTCTGCGAATCCCGGGGCGTGAAGACCTGCCTGAGCACCCACTGGGCCGATGGCGGCGCAGGTGCCGCGGACCTGGCCCGGGCAGTATACGAAACCGCCGAAGCCGGCGCGCAGACGCCGAACTACAGCTATGACGGGGACCTGTCGCTGCTGGAGAAAGTCGAGACCGTGGCCCGCGAGGTCTACGGCGCCGGTGAGGTGGTGGCGGAGAAGAAAAGCCGCAAGCACCTGGAGGCCCTGGAAGAGGCCGGCTACCGCGACCTGCCGGTGTGCATGGCCAAAACCCCCTACAGTTTCACTGCCGACCCTGCCATCAAGGGCGCCCCCTCGGGTTTCGAACTGCCGGTGCGCGAGGTGCGGCTGTCCGCCGGCGCCGGCTTTGTGGTGGTGCTGTGCGGCGACCTCTTCACCATGCCGGGCCTGCCTCGCTCGCCGGCTGCCGAACGCATCAACGTCAACGGCGACGGACAGATCGAAGGGCTCTTCTGAAGGTCTTCAGATCCTTGCGGCCAGCCATACTCCGCCGTTCTGATCTCGCACGTGAAGCATGCCGGGGTCCTTCCGGGACACGCTAAAAGCATGACGTCCCTGTCTCGCTCGGCTGCGGCCGTCCTGGCCGCAGACGGTCCCGGAAGGACCCCGGCACACTCCACGCGCTCCCGCCAGAGGTACCCGATGGTCTGAGCTTCGATTCCTGCACCGCTGAATCTCGCTCCGCACGAGGGCGTGGGCTGGTCAGCCTCTTCCCCGGACCGTCGATGGCCAGGGATGGCCATCGTCGAGCGAGACATGGACGTCATGCTTTTAGCGCGTCCGGGGAAGAGGCTGACCAGTTCGCGCCCGCGCTACGAAGATAGCGATATAAGGCTACATAGCGATTCAACGGGGCGTGGGATCAGCCGAGGCGATCCTCGAGGGCGGTGCAGAAGCGCTTGAGGATTTCGATGCGCGCATAGCGCTTGTTGTTGCCGGCTACCAGGGTCCAGGGCGCGCTGTTGGTGCTGGTATGGGCCACCATGTCGTGCACCGCTTCCTCGTATTCTCGCCACTTGTCGCGGTTGCGCCAGTCCTCTTCGGTGATCTTGTGCTGCTTGTGCGGCGTCTGCTCGCGCAGCTCGAAACGCTCCAGCTGTTCTTCCTGAGAGATATGCAGCCAGAACTTGAGCAGCACCGAGCCGTGATCCACCAGCTGTTCCTCGAAGCGGTTGATCTCCGAGTAGGCGCGCTGCCACTGCTGGTCGCTGGCGAAGCCTTCTACCCGTTCGACCAGTACCCGGCCGTACCAGGAGCGGTCGAACAGGGTGAACTTGCCGTCGCGGCCGAGCTGGCGCCAGAAGCGCCACAGGTAGTGGTGGGCCGTCTCTTCGTCGGTGGGGGCGGCGTACTGCAACAGGTGATACAGGCGCGGGTCGATGGACTGTGTGACCCGCCGGATGGCACTGCCTTTGCCGGCGGCATCCCAGCCCTCGAACACCGCGACACAGGCCAGCTGTTCCCGGCGCGCCTGCCAGGCCAGGGTTTCCAGCCGTTGTTGGTAGTGTTCCAGCTGTTCGTGGTACTCATCGCCGTCCAGCGCCGACTCCAGCGGCACGCTGTCCAATACCGTCGGCTGGTCGCCGTTGGCGGGCCGTACCGGGGCGATAACCGCAGGGGCGGGCGCCTGGGCCAGACGCGCCCGCAGGCGCTGCTCCACCAGTTCACCGGCGGATAGTTCCCGGTAGTTGTCGTCGGTGGCTTCCACCAGGTGCCAGGGGCTGTGGCCGGTATCCGTGGCGCGGATGCCGATCTCGCTGATTCGCACCAGCTTGTTGTAGCCCTCCATGAACTCATCCGAGGAGTTCTCCGACAGCTCGATCTCGGTCAACTCCCGCAGCTGGTCGGCCTGCAAGCGATCGCGGGCCACAGCGGCAGGCAGGTGGAACCAGAGCTTGATGATCAGTGCGCCGTCATCGGTGAGCATGCGCTCGAAGCCCTCGATGCGCTGCATCTCCAGGTTGAGCTGGGCCTCGGTAATGGCGCCGCTGGCGGCCCTGAGGATGGGTTGGGTGTACCAGGAGCCGAAAAAGATGCCGATCCTGCCGCGGGCCGGCAGCGCGCGCCAGAAGCGCCAGAAATAGGGGCGCTGCTCTTCTTCGTCGGAGTGGTCCCAGAAGGCGTGGGTTTGTATCAGCCGCGGGTGCATCCACTCGTTGAGCCGGTGCACCACCGAGCCCTTGCCGGCGCCCTCGACGCCGGAGACGATGATGATTACCGGGAAGTCGGCGTCCTCGAGCTGGAACTGCAGTTCCAGCAGCTTGGCCCGCAGCGCCAGCACCGCGGTGTTGAAGTCCTTGCGCTTGAGCTTGCGGCCCAGCTCCAGGGTTTCAAACACGCGGGCGTCGACCTCGCACAGGCCCGGGTCCCGGGCAGTGGCCTGCCCGGGGGGAGGGAGTGATCAGTTCAGCAGCTCCGGCTGCTCCTTGACGATCACATCGTAAAGCGGCTGGAAGCTGAACCAGCCCGCCAGATGGCTGCCCACGGTCTCGCGGGTGTTGAGCGCGTGCTCGTGCTGGATTTTTACCGGCTCGCCGGCCGCTTCCGCCATCAGCTGGGCCTGGCAGCTGCGCTCCATGGTGATGAACCACCAGGCCGCCTCATCGACACTCTCACCGACGGTGAGCAGACCGTGGTTCTGCAGGATGGCGGCCTTGCAGTCGCCGAGGGCGGACGCGATGCGCTCGCCCTCGGAGTTGTCCAGCACTACGCCGGTGAAGTCGTCGAACAGGGCGTGGTCCTCGTAGAAGGCGCAGGCGTCCTGGGTCAGCGGGTCCAGCAGCCGGCCCAGGGATGACCAGGTCTTGCCGTACACCGAGTGGGAGTGGGCAGCCGCGGTGACGTTGGGCTTGGCCATGTGGATCTGCGAGTGGATGGTGAAGGCGGCACCGTTCAGCAGGCCTTCGCCCTCGACGATATTGCCCTTGTGGTCCACACGCAGCAGGTCGGACACGGTCATCAGCTTGAAGGACTTGCCCATGGGGTTCACCCAGAAGTGATCGCTGTGCTCCGGGTCGCGCACGGTGATGTGGCCGGCCACACCCTCGTCAAACCCGAACTTGCCGAACAGACGCAGGGCGGCGGCCAGCTTCTGTTTACGCTCGGTGCGCAGGTCCTCGACGGACTGGGGTTGCTCGCTTAACATCTCGTCAGCGAGATCGCTGTTCATCACTATCTTGTTGGCGGCTTCGCTCATCGTGTTTATCTCCGTGCTCTGTGTGGAGCCTTGTCTGTGTTGCCTGGCAGGTAATCTGGAAGACTACCGTGAGTATAGAAAATCTTGTCACCCCGTGGTTACAGCGCTGGGGCATCCGGGACGCCACCCCGCTGGCCGGCTGGCTGGCAGGCCTGCAGCCGCTTAAGTTGGCGGGCGACGATCACCTGGTGTGCGCCGGCGACCGCAGTAACGCGATCTACCTCATCCAGCGCGGCCTGCTGCGCCTGTACTACACCGACGCCGAGGGCCGGGAACGCAACAAGGCCTTCTACGGCGACGGCGATATCACCGGCCCGGTCAGCGCTATTATGACTGATCGCCCCGCCAGCTTCGCCATCCAGGCCCTGGAGCCCTGCGAGCTGCTGGCCGCCGACCTGCGACAGCTACTGACCCTGGCACCCTCGGAGCCAGCGGTGTCACGGTTGGTGATCACCCTGCTGTCCGAGGCTTTTATGCGCAATGAGCAACGGGAAATGCTGCTGCTCACCTGCAATGCCGAACAGCGCTACCGGTGGATGCTCGACCACCAGCCGGAGCTGATGGCGCGCATCCCGCAGTACCACATCGCCGCCTACCTGGGCATCGATGCGGTGTCCCTCTCGCGTATCAAGCGCAAGATCAAGTCTGCCAGCGGCGAGGCTTAAGCGCATTAACAATTGCTAAGCGCCGTCGCGCTGCTCCTCGCACAGGGCCAGCCAGGCCCTGAGTCCGGCGGAGCGGTATTTCTGGCGGTGCATGACGATGGAGAGCTGGCGCCGGAAATCCCGTCCCGGCACCGCCACCGGCACCAGGGAGCCGCGCCGGAATGCCTCCTGCAAGCAGATGCGCGACAGGCAGCCGAGGCCGAGACCGGCTTCCACGGCGCGCTTGATGGCTTCGGTATGCTGCAGCTCCAGGCTGATGTCCAGCTCCGGCAGGATGCCGGCCATGGCGCGGTCGAAGGCCTGACGGGTGCCTGAGCCGGACTCACGCACTACCCAGGGGGTATTGCGAAGCTGTTCGTCCGTCAGCGCGGCCAGCTGCGCATAGGGGTGGCCGGGTGGGGCGAAGACGACCAGCTCATCCTCACGCCAGGGGCTGACCTCAAGGTCCGGGTGGCTGAGCTCCCCTTCGATCATGCCTACATCCAACTCGAAATGGGCCAACTGCTCGGCGATGCTGCGGGTATTGGCGACATTGAGGCTGACCTCGGCGCGGGGGAAGTCCTCCCGGAACTGCGCCAGCATGCTCACCGCCAGGTAGTTGCCGATGGTCAGCGTGGCGCCCACCCGCAGGTGGCCCGGCGCGCCACCTAGCGCCAGACCGTCCTCCAGCTCCCGGGCGCGTTCCAGCAGCGCTTCAGCCTGAGGTTGAAGATATTCCCCTAACTCATTGATTTTAAGGCGCTTCCCAACTCTTTCGAATAGCTGCACTTCGAACTGGGACTCGAGGTCGCGCAGTGCGCTGCTGGCGGCGGACTGAGACATGGCGAGGCTGTCCGCGGCGCGGCTCAGGGTGCCGTGGCGGGCGGTGGCGAGAAATACCTCGAGCTGACGCAGGGTGTAACGCATGGTGAGCTTCCGTCGCTATATCAATAAAACCGAATAATAATATAGGAAATACCCGTTTCACCAATATGAGGGTGCTGCGTATCCTCAACAGCATTTATTGGAGGAAATTCAATGGCTAACCTGTTGAGAGAGACGGTGACGGATGTGCACCACTGGACAGACACCCTGTTCAGCTTCAAGACCACCCGCGACCCGGGCTTCCGCTTCAAGAGCGGCTACTTCACCATGATCGGCCTGGAAGAGAAAGGCCGCCCGCTGCTGCGCGCCTACAGTATGGCCAGCGCCCATTACGAGGACGAGTTGGAGTTCTTCAGCATCAAAGTGCCCGACGGGCCCCTGACGTCTAAGCTGCAGCACATTCGCCCGGGCGATGAAATTCTTGTGAACAGCAAGGCCACCGGCACCCTGGTAGAGGGCAACCTGCTGCCGGGCAAGCACCTGTACCTGATTGCCACCGGCACCGGCCTGGCGCCGTTCCTGAGCATCATCCGCGACCCGGAAATCTACGAAAACTTCGACAAGGTGATCCTCACCCACGGCTGCCGCTATGTGGATGAGCTGGCCTACAAGGACATCATTACCGAGCACCTTCCGCAAAACGAGTACTTCGGCGAGTTGGTGCAGGAGAAGCTGGTGTACTACCCGACGGTAACCCGCGAGGAATTCCACACTATGGGGCGGTTGACCGATCTGATGGCGGGGGACCAGGTATCCAGCGATATCGGCCTGCCGGCCATCAATCCGCAGGACGACCGCTTCATGATCTGCGGCAGCCCCAGTATGCTCAAGGACTTTACCGCCATGCTGGATGAGCGCGGTTTCGCCGAAACCCGCAACGGCGATGTCGGCCACTACGTGGTTGAGCGGGCCTTTGTAGAACAGTAGGTAGAACAGTAGGTCGAACAGCGGTTTGGGCAGTGCGCGTAAACCCGAGCCGTACTCCTTATTTACATTACAGCAGCCCGCCCTCGGGCGCGGGTCTTGCGCGCTGGTTGTAGAGCATGGCCTTGAGGCGGGCGATATCTTCTTCGCTGAGCTGGGAGTAGTCCTGGCTCTGCTCTTCACCGACTGCCATGCCGCGCTGTAGGGCGGGGCGTTCGCTCAGCTCTTCGAACCAGCGCTTGCAGTATTTGAACTCGTCGAGATCGATGCCGGCCTGTTCGTAGTAGGCCGCCCAGGGATAGCAGGCCATGTCGGCGATTGAGTAGTGATCGCCGGCCAGGTAACGGCGGTCGTACAGCCGGTTGTTCATCACCCCGTACAGGCGGTGGGTTTCATCCATGAAGCGGGTCAGCGCATAGCTCTGATCCCCCTCGCGATCTTTGAGGCGGGCGAAGTGCCCGCGCTCCCCCATCTTGGGTCCCTGGTTGGCCATCTGCCACATCAGCCATTGGCAGACATCCCAATACTCCCTGGGGTTGCTGCCGGCAAAGGCACCGGCTTTGTCCGCCAGATACATCATGCAGGCGCCGGACTCAAAGACGGACAGCGGCGCGCCGCCGTCGGCCGGTTCGGTATCGACGATGGCTGGCATGCGATTGTTGGGGCTAATGCCGAGAAACGCTTCATCGAACTGGTCGCCCATGCCGATATTGCAGTACACCACCTGATAGGGGATACCGGCCTCCTCCAACAAGATCGAGACCTTCTTGCCGTTGGGCGTGGGCCAGTAGTGAAGTTCTATCATGCTATTCCCCTTTGGGTGTTCGTGATGTCATGCCGCGATTTCGCTGTCAGGGAAGACCAGCGTGGGGCGTATTCACCCGCAGCATCTCGATCTTGCCGGTGCGCGATGCAGCGGCGGCGCGGTGGTCTGAGCTGGCGGCAGTGATCGCGAACAGAGTGCAGCCGTCTTCACCGCCCAACATGCAGGCATAGCAGAACTGGCTGGTCTCGACCCGCTGTACCACGGCGCCGCCTTCCGCCACGCAGATCACCTCCGGTGCCAGCGCATTGGCTACCCACACCTGGCGTTTCTCATCCAGGCAGATGCCGTCCGGTGCCACGCCGTCCAGCGGCGCCCAGATGCGCCGGTTCTCGAGCTGGCCGCCGGCGCCGATATCGAAAGCGGTGAGGCAACTGCCCAGGGTTTCTGCGACGATCAGGGTGGCGCCGTCCGGGGTGATCACCGTGCCGTTAGGAAAATGCATGTCGGGTGAAGCGATCGCTACGCTGCCGTCGGGATCGACCCGCACCAGGTTGGTGGTGGGGTGGTCGAGGATGACGTCGGTGCCGCGGGCCTCCAGTTCGGCATCGAGGTCGAAGCCGAAGTTGCCGACCCAGGCCCGGCCCAGGCCGTCGATCACCATGTCGTTGCAGAGGTGGGCGGTATGTTCACGCAGATCGGCGTAGTCCCGCAGCTCGCCGTTCAGTTCTCGCACCAGCAGCTTGCGGGCCTTCATCGCCACCACCACCAGGCGGCCGTCAGGCAGCCAGCCTAGCCCCGAGGGCTGGTCGTCCAGTTCCAGTTCCATCTGAAGGTCGCCGGCGCCGCTCACGGATTTTACCGCGTGATCGTAGAAGTCGCTGAACCACAGGCGCCCCTCACGCCAACGGGGTCCCTCGCCGAAATGCAGGCCCTCGACCAGAACGGTGGTGTCTGCCATGGAAGTCTCCCCGGTGTTGTTCAGCGTGGGTCGAGGCGGTCGGCCTCGCTGAATTCTTTTTCGATGCGAGCCTGCAACTCGACCCGGGCACTGCCTTTGAGTGCCCGTGCGTCCTCGAGTCGCTGGTTGCGACGGTGCTTGCGGTAGTGATTGACCAACTGCGTGAAAGCCGCCTGGTGAATCTCGCCGGCAATGAGCTTTTCAATCAGGTCAATGTCGATACCCATGCGGTAGGCGATGCGGCTGGGGCGGATATTGTGGGCGTAGAACTCGGCGACAATGCGGATCTGCTGCTCAGGCGGGTAATGGCATTCGCGCGAGTAGCCATAGGGTGGCGAGGGCGTGCGTGTGTCCGGCTTGGGTTCGCTCATGGCCAGCATACTAGTCGCTGAGGCAGGGTGACGCCAGTCTCGTTAGCGGCTGCGGAAGGGAATCTGGCAATAGCTGACACCGCGCACCGGCCGGGTGCGCATACGCTCCAGGTAAAGCTCGAGTGAGTTCATGGACAGCTCCACATTGTTGGTGGGGCCCAGGAACACGTGGTCGAGCTGCATGTGGTTGCCCTCGGCATCGGACAGTGAGAAGCGGTAGAAGGGTATCATCATGGCGGCGCCCTCGCGGAAATCGACCGCCTCATTGCGGGAGTCGGCGATGATCGGCGAGACGATGCGCCATTCCTGCTCTTCCTCGAAGGACGGGTGCTTGAGAATGGCGGCAATGCGCAGCAGGTCACCCTCGATGTGCTCGAACACGTCGTAGTATGACTGGGTGGGGTGGCGGGCAGCCGGGTCCTCGTTTTCCCCCAGTTTCATGGCGGTGACTTCGATAGCGTCCACCACCTCGCGGATCAGCCGGCGCTGCTTTTCGGGGGAGTACAGGCACTTCGCCACCTGGAAGTGCTGACTGTGGGCACAGTACTTGATGTGCTCGGGAGCGAACCCCAGGCTTACGCCCTTGCCGTGGGCACTGTAGCCGCGCCACTGGGAGAGCAGGTTGCCGTTGGCCCGAAAGGAGGCGCCGAACAGCATGGGTCCGCTCACCACCCGGTGCGAGAGCCATTCCAGCAGCTGATTCAGCAGCCGGGGATGGTCGGTGCCGTCGATCACCCGCTGGGTGACGTGGGTCTTCAACAGTTCCAGGGTGTGGCGCAGCTCCGCCGAGTCGTTCATGTAGCGGATATCGCTGGCCCGCAGCTCGCCGGAGCTAACGATGCCGGTCATACCGCCGAAAGAGGTGTAGTGGTACAGGGTGTCGGCCGGGGCGTCGTCAAACAGCTGCCGGCTGATGGTGTCTAGCATGGGG
>JANQGK010000331.1 GCA_028277365.1 Halieaceae bacterium
TTCGCGGCACAGATTACAACGCCACACACTGCTCGGGCGATTGCTCCCCTGCCAACCCGGGGGCGGAGCCGCCGCCGGACGGCACCTACGCCGGCGTCAATATCGGCGGCGTCAGTCTCGGCAACGGCCGCGGCACCATCAACCTCGATCGCAACCAGTTCGGTTACGTGCGCGATGCCAACACAGCGCCCCGACGCCTGCTGACCCCGCCGACAGTTTTCAACACCACCAGCGGCGGTGACGAGGGTGAGGACGACGAGGATGAAGGCGACGACGAGGGTGGTGGTGACGACTCCGGCGATGGTGACGACGACTCCGGTGATGGTGACGGCGGCGATAGTGACGATGGCTCTGGCGATGGTGACGACGGCTCCGGTGATGGCGGCGACGGCTCCGGTGAAGGTGGCGATGGCGGCGGGGAAGGCGATAGCCTGACGCTGGCGGCGCGGGATGAAGACACCCTGCCCCAGGGTGACACCGACACCAACGATGGCGGTGAAGACAACCCGGTGGAAGAACCGCCGATCGAGATCATCGCTCGCAACGAGGAAACCGGCGAAGACGTCCGCATCGACGAGGGCGAACCCACAGACCCCGATACCGGCGAGCCCATTGATCCGACTCCAGAACCCGAACCACAGCCGGAACCCGAACCTGAACCCGAGCCCGAACCTGAACCCGAGCCCGAACCTGAACCCGAACCCGAACCAGAGCCTGAACCCGGGCCAGAACCGGAACCCGAGCCTCAACCAGAACCCGAGCCGGAGCCCGAACCGGAACCCGAACCGGAACCCGAGCCAGAGCCGGAACCCGAACCTGAGCCGGAACCAACACCGGCGCCGGCCCCCGCTCCGGAACCGGCGCCCGAGCCCTCTCCAGCTCCCGCCGACATTAAGCGCGGCCTGGCGATTGCGGAAGACGGCATTCTCTACGCCGAAGCCGACACCGCGGACACGCTGACGGAAGACAGTGACGGCCAGCTCACGGGCTTCACCGCCAACCTGGATTTCTTCGACGACCCCTCCACCTCGGTGGAAGCCACCGAGAACACCGTGGTGGATTCACAGAACTCCAGCACCCTGGACCTGCAGTGGGGCCGCTGGGGCGTCGAGTACCGGGCGGGTGGCGACGTGGAGATGCTCGATACCGGCGAGTACCTGCACTTTATTCGCGAGCTGGGAGAGCGCACCTCCGCACCGACATTGCCGGTGTCCGGCAGCGCCCAGTACGTGTTCCAGGGCGGCACGGTCCCCAGTGACGACCGGCCGGGCGAAGACAACTGGGTGACACCCGCAATGGGCGACATCACTCTGGAAGCTGATTTCACCAATATGGAAATCACCACGTCCATCGATGTTACCGTCAACGACAATCAGTGGGTGGGCACCGGCAGCGGTGCGATCACCAACAGCGCCACGTTTGGCGGCACCATCGACTCTGTCAGCGTCAACGGTGTTGACGGTGGCGATGGCGCCTTCAGCGGCTTCTTCACCAATTTCAGCCCCACCGCGGCACCCGGCGGCGCCGGTATGAGTTGGTTCATGCGCGGCCTTGCGCCGGGCAGCGATGGACTGACGAGCACCACCATCAACGGCGCCACCGCGCTTGAGCTCTACCAACCGCCTGTGGATTAGGGCAGGAGACCGAGGCAAACATGCCAGTTTTCGAAGATCCGGGAATCATTCGCCTAGAGTTGGGTGACCAGATTCTCACCACACACTACCGCGACGAGCTGTTCGAGGATGGTCCTCTCGCTATCGCTTCGGGCTCGGTCACACTTAGCAACGGCTTTGCTGCCAGCCTCGCGGCCGATATCGACGCCGGCGCCGGATACGCTTTTGAAATCGAGGAGTTGGTACAGCTAGACATCATCGACAGCTACGCCAACGTCAAGGCGCTGGCCCTGGTTATGGAGCAGCAGGGCCTGGACGTGAGCGGCCTGTTTGGCGATGGCGGCGTTGGCATCACGCTGCGAGACAGCGCTGAAAACATTCAGGCTGCCCTTCTGGAACCCGGCCTCGGCCTGCTCGCTAACATCGCCAGTGTCGAGCTGATACTGGAAGACGGTGAGGAGCCGCCACCGGTGCGAGTACCGCTGGACAAATACGACCCCGATCTTGACTGGTCGGCCTTTGCCAGCGTCACTGTGTTCGGCACCCTCGAGGACTACCTGCAGTCACCGCTGAACCTGACCGACCTGGGCCTGGCCGACCCGCCACTGTTCGTGGTGGAGGACTCCCTGGCGGCCTTCACCACCGCGGTAGAGGACGACCTGACACCTTCCTCCGGCAACCTGGCCGTGGTGGCGAGCAGCGATTTCCGTATCAATGACACAGTCGATAATCTCAACAACGCCTTCGGCGACCTGTACGAGACGTCCTTCGACGGCGCCTTCAGCACCTACGGCGTGCTCGACACGCTGGCCAATGTCGATACCGCGAGCAGCGGCGGCGATCTCGCCGTCCTCAACGTGCAGACCATCGTGCTGGTAGACTCCGCCGCCAATCTCGGTGCCGGTGGCGCCATAGACCCCAGCGAGATCGACGGTGTGCGGGTGGTCGACACCGCGGACAACCTGCTGCTGGAGGACTTCTCCTCCGGCTACCTGCCGGGCGTTACCGAAGTGATTGTGCAGGACACTGCCGAGGAAATCGCAGACCTGTTGGGCACACCGATCGAGGGACCGGTCACCTTTGCCGCCGGCGCGGTGCTTAACGGTATCGACGTTATCTCCGCCGTCGACCCCCTGAGCCTGAGCTTCACTGACATCCTCAGCCTGGAGCTTTCAAGCCTGGTGGCCAGCGACAGCGCCCTGCGCGTCGAGGCCAGCATTGCGGAACTCACCCACGCCGACAATAGCCTCGGCAGCGGCGCCTCCATCCTCGACCGCTTCGAGACGCTCAACGGAACGGCGCTCTACGGCGTTGACACGGCACTGCAGATCAGCGGCTTCCTGCCCACCATCGACAGCCTGCAGGGGAGCGTAAAAGACGCGCTTACCGGTTTCGACCTGGTGGAAGACACGGTTTTCCCGGTCAACTCCCTGTACATCAACGCCGCCTACGTCTCCGAGGATGCCGCCGTCAAGGCAGCCGCCGAAATTACGGATCGGCAGCTGGAGTTCAACGCTCTGGATGCCACCACCTCTATCGACCTGTTCGGCAGCGCGGCGGTGATCGCAGACGCCGCGAACTTCGGACCGGGGACTTATGTTAACAACAGTGCCGCGGCCCTGGGCGACGCGTCGGTGCAGGTCTACGACGGCGCCAGCGCCATTCGCGACGCGGCCACCGACCTGGCCGCCCGCGATGACTCAGACGCCGACAAGGTGTTCACCATTGACGGCATCACGACGCGGTTTACCCATGTGGTCGAATACGAGGACATCTATGCCGCGGGTGCTGACACGCTGTTGGGTACACTCGACGATGACAGCATCTCGCTGTCCTCCTTCGCCTGGGCCGAAGACTGGTACCTGCTGGGCGAGTCGGTATTCGATGACGGCCTGCCGTTTACGGTGACGGTGGAAATCGACGGCGCTTTCGACGTGGAGTTCAACGGCGTCGCCGATGTCGTGGACATCAGCGTGCAGACCGGCAGTTTCGACAACGACATCAACCCGGCCAATGATTTTGCGTTTGTCGAGGCACTAAACGCTGCCCGCTATGATGCAGAGACCGACAGCTTCGGCACCGTTGACGGGAAACCTGCCATCGATATCGCCATCAGCGAGCCCGAGAGCACGCTGATAGAGTTCGACGGGCTGGTGGGCAGTTACGATGGCGCGGCCGATTTCGAGATTTACCTGCCCGATGCCGCACTGGCAGGCAGTCGGGACAGTTCCGACAACAACTCCGACGGCGACTTCACCGACCTGAAAAACGGCATTACCGCGCTCAGCTTCTTCGGAATCCCGCTGATCGACCAGATCACCGGGGATGGCTTCTTTGATCCCACCGTGTTCCCGACGCTCGAACTCCTGCGCTTCGAGGGTGTGGACGTATTTGCCTCGGCGCCGCAGGTTTTTGACATTCTCAACACCCGCTTCTACGACGACCCCGGCATCCGCAACGAGGAAGTGAACAGGCTGTTCAATCTTGATGGCGATATCCTGCTCGGGGATGAAGGCGGCCTGGGTGGCCCGACCGATGACAACCTGCTGGGTGACGGGCGGACACCGCTCGTCGACGACGTCATGTTCGGCCTGGCCGGGGCGGACAGCCTGGATGGCCTGACAGGCGATGATTACCTGCACGGTGGCGACGGCGCCGATACCTTGTACGGGCGCGAGGGCGCCGACACCCTGGTGGGGGGCGACGGCAACGACATGGTCTACGCCGGCGACGACAACGACCTGTTGGTGGGCGGCGCCGGCAACGACGCACTGGACGGCGAAGGTGATGAAGACACCGTGGACTACAGCGCCACCTACCTTGGGGTGAGTGTCGACCTGGATGCCGGCACCGCCAGCGGCGCCGAAATCGACAACGATACGCTGACCAATATCGAGAATGTCGAGGGCGGCAGCGGCAACGATTCACTGACCGGCGACGTGTTCGCCAACACCCTGGTGGGCAACGACGGCGCCGACGACCTGGACGGCGGCGAAGGCAATGATGTGATCATTGGCGGTGAGGGCGCTGACACCCTCACCGGCGGCGGAGGCCAGGACCTGTTCTCCTACGCTTTACTGGAAGAGTTCGGCGACACCATTACCGACTTCGAGATCCAGGACTCCATCGAAATCCACCGCTCCGCACTGCCCGGCGGCGCCAGCTTCAAACAGTACGGCACCGACGCCGGTCTTTTGACCAGCAGCGATATCGTTTTCGCCTTGCAGGCCTCCACGCCGTTTGCGGGCACGCCGACCAGCGGCTTTAACGGCCACGCCTTTGCCGAGTTTGGTGACGCCAGCGATATTCGCACTCTGACGCCCGACGCCCAGGACTCGGTGCCGGTGTTCTTCAGCCTGGCCGGCAGCGCACTCACGTTCACCTACTATGACTCCAGCTTCGCCCAGGCCTTTATCAACGACCTGACCGGCCTGTTTGCGCCCACGGAAATCTTCCTCAGCACCTACAAGCCCACAGCGTTTACCACCACGGCCAGCGGCGCCCTGCAGTTGAATTCTACGCTGACGCCGGAGGCCGCCTTCACCGGCACCACCGTCGCCGGCCGCTTTGTCGCCTTCGGCATGGTGAACAACACCAGCGAGGGTGCGGGCAGCAGTGCGCTGGTCATGGCCTACATCAACAACGGCCCCGCCGGGCAAACCACCGTCGGTGGGCTCAATGAAATCACAGCGGCGGAAGTGTCGGCATTTACCATCGCCGTATTCGACCCGGCACCATCGGCTGCCGCCATCACCGGCGACGTGCTGCTGGTCTAAATCGAAAGCCTGCCCGGTCAGGGTTCAGACCACAGCCTCACCAACTGGCTGCGCAGTTGCAGCAGCGGCAGGCGCAACTCGCGGCGCACGCCCTCCGCTTCCAGTGCCTTCAGCGATCGGTCCAGGTCGAACAGGATGCGCCGCTGGCCGGGGTCTTTCACCTGGCTCTGAATCCAGCTCACCGCCACCAGTCGGCTGCCTGCGGTTACGGGCGTGACGCGGTGGATCGAGCCCGCGGGATAGACAATCACATCGCCGGCGTTGCCGCGGAAGCAACGCTCGCCGCTGTCCCCCTGTATAATTAAGTCGCCGCCCTCGTAGTCCGCGGCATCATTCAGGCAAATGGTCATAGCGATGTCGGTGCGCACTGCCTGGCGCGGCCCGGCCATAAGGGCGTTGTCGAGGTGATCGTGGTAATACATGCCCTCATCGTAGCGATTGACGCGCGGCGGCGTCATGGTCTTGAGGCGCACCGCGTTGACAAAGTCTTCGCTGCCGCTGAGGCTGCGGGTCAGGTCACGACTGATTTCCCGTGCCAACGGATCCCGCAACGGCAGCTGCAGGGTGCGCTTGACCGCCTCGTCCAGTTTGCCGGAGGTGGCGCCGCCATCGACGAACTGCGCCTCTACCAGGCGACCCACGATGCGCTCGCACAGGGCCGGGTCGATAACGCTTTCGAGAACAATATTCATGCCGGGACTGTAGCACGCGCGCTGCCAAATAAAAGCGCGGATGCTAGACTGGCGCTGTCCAGGGAACGCGAGACGCGGCCATAAAACTCTACGGTTTCCACATCCTTGCCGCGCTTGCACTGCTGGCGCTGATGCTGCTGCACATCAGCGGAGGCCTACGCATTCCGCTGATCGACGAAATCGAGGAATACCTCTACGACGTGCGTTTGCGCTGGAACATGCCCAACACACTCGATGAGCGCATCGTGATTGTCGATGTGGACGAGCGCAGCATCGCCGCGGAGGGCCACTTCCCGTGGCAGCGGGACAAAATGGCCGACCTGGTAAACATTCTGTTCGATGACTACGGAATTAGGGTACTTGCCTTTGACGTGATGTTCGCTGAGCCGGAGGAATCCACTGCCCTCCAGCTAATCGACCAGCTACGGGGCGCCCCAGGGGTGGAGCTGCCTTTCAATGAACTGGAGGAGCGCTGGCGCACCGATCGGCTGTTCGCCGAGTCGGTAGTCGCCCGCGATGTCGTGTTGGGCTTTGTGTTCAAGCCATTCGTGTCGGAACGCGAGCCCACCGAGACTGGCATGCTGCCCGTGCCCACCTTGTTTGCGGAGCAGCTCGAAGGCATCACCATTCCTTTTTACGCAGGCGCGGGCTTCACCGGCAATTTCGAGGAGTTGCAGAACGCTGCCGAATTCGGCGCCTTCTTCAGCTACCCGCGTCTTGATGACGTCACGCGCATCACCCCGCTGCTCGAAGCCTACCAGGGCGATATTTACGAGTCTCTCGGGCTGGCCGCGGCGCGACTCTATCTGGGAAACCCACCTCTGCAGTTCGAGTTTGGCGATGAAGAGGAGTTCTCAGGCCTGACCCTTGAGCATCTCCGGCTCGGCGACCGGCGCATACCCATCGATGAGAAAACCCAGGTCTACATACCCTTTCGCGGCCCGCAGGGAAGCTTTGCCTATGTCTCCGCCACCGATGTATTAAACAAGCGAGTGTCACCGGAACGTCTGCGGGACAAGCTGGTTATGGTGGGCACCAGCGCCGCCGGCCTGCTGGACCTGCGCGCGACACCGGTGTCCGACGCCTACGTGGGCGTGGAGATTCATGCCAATATTGCCTCGGGCGTGCTCGACGAGCGCTTCATGAGCAGCCCTGCCTACAGCTCCGGTATCGAGGCTGTGCAAATCGCACTCAACCTGGCGCTGATGGCGGCGCTGATCCCGGTGCTTTCGCCGGCACTGGCGGCGCTGCTGATCCTGGCGCTGGCGGGACTGAACCTGGCGACTAACTTCTATCTGTGGAATTCTACGCAACTAATCTTGCCGCTGGCGTCGGTGCTGATCGTCATCCTGGTCATGGCCTTTCTGCAGATCACCTACGACTACTTCATCGAGTCCCGGCGCAAGGAAAGGCTAGGCCGCATGTTCGGCCAGTACATACCTGCCGAACTGGTGGAGGAGATCGACGAGAGCGGTGAGGAGCTCAGCCTTGAAGGTGAGAACCGCGAAATGTCGGTACTGTTTTCTGACGTCCGCGGCTTCACCACGATCTCAGAAAGTCTCGAGCCTACCGAGCTTACCCGCTTGATGAACGAGTTCCTCACACCCATCACGCGCATCATTCACGAACACCGCGGCACGATCGACAAGTACATGGGTGACGCGGTGATGGCGTTCTGGGGCGCGCCGTTGAAAGATGAGCAGCACGCCACCAACGCGCTCGATACCGCTCTGGCCATGGTGGAAGCCATGAAGCTGGTTACCGAAGAGTTCGCCGCCAAGGGTTGGCCGGCGATCCAGGTGGGCATTGGCATCAGTTCCGGCCCCATGAATGTTGGCAACATGGGGTCGGAGTTCCGCATGGCGTACACGGTAATGGGCGACGTGGTGAACCTGGGCAGCCGGCTGGAAGGCCAGACCAAGAACTACGGTGCCAACATCATCATCTCCCAGGAGACCGCCGCCATGATCAGCGGCTACGCCCTGCGTGAGCTCGACCTGATTCGAGTGAAAGGCAAGAATGTGCCCATCACCATCTACGAGCCGATGGGTCGGGAAGCCGACATCAGGGCGCTGGTGCGTGAAGAAATAGCCCTTTACCACGAGGCTCTGCAGTTGTATCGCTCGCGCGCCTTCGCGCAGGCGAAAGGACTGTTCGAGAAGCTTGAAGCAAAGAACGCCTCGACTCTTTACCAGCTATACCTGCAACGCATCAATGCATTTCTCGCCCAGCCCCCAGAGCCTGACTGGGATGGGGTCTTTGTAGCTACTACCAAGTAGCTTTTCTCGTGAACGTGTTCACAAAATCCGACCTATTATGTGCGTCCTTGCACAGTGTCGATTACCTTTGCACGGTAAGGAAAGTGTCGACCGGACTGTCGGCAGGAGCGAACGAATGAACCGAGTGGCCACAGCCATAGTGTTCATCACACTGCAGCTCACCGCTGCCTCCGCCAGCCAGGCAAACAGCGTGGCCGGCCGAGTATTGTTCGCTTCCGGCCCCAACTCCGTTGAGCGTGATGGCCCTACGGTCGGGCTGATGAAGGGCTCATTTGTTTTCGAAGGCGACACCATCCACACCGGCGAACGCGGCCGCCTGCAGCTGTTAATGGTGGACGGGGCTCGCATCGCCATCCGTCCCAATACCGAATTCGCGATCCAAGACTACGAGCTGGCGAACGCCACCACTAATCCGATCGCTATCGCCAGCGGCGACGGCAAGGTGACCCTGCGCCTGGCCAAGGGGGCATTTCGGGCGATTTCCGGTGAAATCGGCAAGAGCTATGTAAAAGCCAATTACCAGGTCATCGCACCGGTAGCCACCATGGGTATCCGCGGCACCGACTACGTGGTGCGCTTCTGCGACGGCGACTGCGGCGGTGGCGATTCGCCCCCTGCTGACGGCCTTTACATCGGCGTCAACGTGGGCAGCATCTGGGCACATAATGCCGCCGATGAGGCCAACGTGGATGCGGGCGAGTTTATTTGGATCCCGGCAGCAGACCTGCCGGCAGAGTTTCTGCTGGAGCCCCCCGCCGTGCTGCGCTCGCGCTTCGAGGAAGGTGACGAGGACGAAGACGAAGAGGAGGACGAGGAAGAAGCGGCCTCCAACGAGGACGAGGACGAGGACGACGACGAGTCTGACGAAAACTCGGACGAAGGCGACGGCGAGGAAGAATCCAACGACGACACGAACCCCGATACCGATAGCGAGGACGATCAGCCCGGCGATACGGGCGACGCCGACGATGGGGACAGCGGCGAAGAGTCTCCGGAGCGACCCGAGCAAACCATCACCGCCCGCAGCGAAGAAGAAGATCTTGAGCTGGACCTGGAAGACGGATCGGTTGAAGACGATCTCGAGGAGCCTGTGGACGAACCGCAGCCCGAACCTGAACCGGAACCGCAGCCTGGACCGGAGCCGGAACCCGAACCGGAACCGCAGCCTGAACCGGAGCCGGAACCCGAACCGGAACCGCAGCCCGAACCGGAGCCGCAGCCCGAACCTGAACCGGAACCGCAGCCTGAACCGGAGCCGGAACCCGAACCGGAACCGCAGCCC
>JANQGK010000341.1 GCA_028277365.1 Halieaceae bacterium
CGTCAGCGTGCTGGAGCTGTTGCATGCCTGGGCCGGCGGCAACAGTTCCTCGATCGACGAAGAGCTGGCAGTGATGCAGCATTTTGCCGCCGTCTTTGACCCCGACGTGGTGCTCGCGGCGGCGCTGGTTCCTGAACTGCGCCACGATACGGTGTCTGCGCTGAAGGCCCACTGCCAGGCTCTGGCGCCACGCAAGCTGGCGCTGGAGTTTCTGCCTTTCACGGGTGTGCCCAGTCTCGCCGCCGCCCTGGACCTGCGTGAAAAGGTGGACGAACCCAACCTGGGCCTGGTGATCGACAGCTGGCACTTCGCCCGCGCCGGCTTTGAATACGAGCTGCTGAACGAGGTGCCGGGAGAGTGGATTCACTTTGTGCAGGTGAATGATGCCGAGCTGCAGCCCTGGGCCGATCCTTTTGCCGAGACCATGGGTGGCCGCCTGCGCCCGGGGGAGGGTGCCGTGGACTGGCCGCGCTTTATCGGTATTCTCGAAACGAAGCAGCTCCACTGCCCGATTGGCAGCGAACAGTACAGCGACGCGGTAAAGGCTATGGCCTTGGACGACGCCTGTCGCTACCTGCACGACTCGGTACAGGCCATTGTCGCCAACCCCCATCACCGCCCCTAATGGAACAAGTGACAGAGGTCTCATTGGCCTGAATTGACCAAATTCAGGGGGTGAGACCACCTCCGTCCCTTGGACATAATACGGCGTCTGCGATCGCAAAAAAGGATAAGCCGTGGATCTGCGTACCCTCAAGCACAAGGCGTTTATCAACTTTGCCCGCTTTATGGTGAATTTCTCACCGGGCGTTTCCTACCTGGCTTTTGCCGGAGAGGGCAGCGCGCGCAGCCTCTGCCGCCACGTGGAGCACCGCGGCGTGAAGAAGCTGCTGATAGTGACCGACGCCGTGCTGGTGAAGCTGGGCATTGTCGAGCAGGCACTGGCAGGTCTCGCCGACACCGGTGTGCAGTACGCCATCTACGACGGCGTCACCCCGGACCCCACCTACGCGGTGGTGGAAGCGGGTATGAACAAATACGTGCAGGAGAACTGCGACGGCCTGCTGGCCATCGGCGGTGGTTCCTCCATCGATGCTGCAAAAATCATCGGCGTGGCGATTACCCACCCCAATGATCCTGCCGAATACGTGGGCTTTGGCAAAGCTGGTGAGGAAATCCCGCCACTGTTTGCCATCCCTACCACCTCCGGCACCGGGTCGGAGGCCACCATGGGTGCGGTGATCTCTGACAACGAGACCCACGAGAAAGGCATCATTTCCGGTAAGCACCTTTTGCCGCTGGCGGTGTGCCTGGACCCCACCTTGATGACCGGCATGCCGAAGGCGATTACGGCGGCCACCGGTATGGATGCGTTGACCCACGCGGTGGAAGCCTATATCAGCGCCTGGACCCGCGGAGACGCCCGCGAAAAAGGGGGTACTGCCGCCCAGCTGATCTACAAATACCTGCCCCTGGCTTTTGAAGATGGCAGCGATATCCATGCCCGCGACGCCATGGCCCAGGCCGCTTACATGGCGGGCCAGGCCATCAACCAGGTCAACGTGGGCAATATCCACGCCATCGCCCACCAACTGGGCGCGCGCTATGGCATACCCCACGGGGTGGCCAATGCCATGGTCATGCCCCATGTGCTCAGGCTCAGCCTGCCGGAGGCGGCCGGCCGGCTATCGGAGCTGGGTGCAATGGTGGGCTACAACGGTGCCGAAGAGTTCATCACCTCCGTTCAGGCAATGAACCGGAAGCTGGGAATACCGGAACAAGTTCACAAGCTGGAGACTGCTCACTTTGACCAGATCGCTGAGGGCGCGCTGGCTGAAGCCGACGGCTACCCGGTGCCGTACATGATGAGTGTGGAAGACGTACATACGGTATTGAACAAACTGATCTGACTGGAGAGACCATGAGTACTGCAACCCAGGCGGCAGCCCAGAGCTACCAGCCCGCCGATGTCCTCAACGCCGAGCTGATGGGGCACGAGACCACCATGCACGGCTATTTCGACTACATGCGCGAGCACAACCCGGTGGCCTGGGTCGAGCACCCGGATTACAACCCCTTCTGGTCGCTGACGAAGTACGACGATATCAAGTTCGTTGGCAGCAACAATGACCGCTTTCTGAGCGCCCCGCGCACGGTGCTGATCCCGATCGAGTTCGAGGAGATGCTGCTGGAGAAATTCGGCACCCGCAACGGCCTGGAAACCCTGATCCACATGGATCGTCCCAAACATCTCAAGCTGCGCAAGGTCACCCGCGAGTGGTTTCTGCCGCGCTCTATCCAGAAGCTGGATGCCGAGGTGAAATCCCTGTGTAAGGAATACGTCGATAAGATGGAGGCGATGGGCGGCGAGTGTGATTTCGTCAAGGACATCACCCTGCTGTACCCGCTGCGCATCATTATGTCGATTCTGGGTCTGCCCCGGGAAAGCGAGGGCACCATGCTCAAGCTCACCCAGGAAATCTTTGGCGGTCAGGACCCGGACCTGGCCCGTGACCCGACCCTTGAGCAGGTCAACGCCGAGACCATCCTCGAATTCGGCGCCTACTTTGACGAGGTCATCAAGGACCGCAAGCAAAACCCCCAGGACGACCTGGCCACCGTGCTGGCCAACGCCGAAGTCGACGGTAAGCCCATGGAACCCCTGGACCAGATGAGCTATTTCATCATCGCCGCCAGCGCCGGCCACGACACCACGTCGGCGGTTCTCGGCGCCGGCATGAAGGCGCTGCTGGACCACCCTGAGCAGATGGAGAAGTGGCGCAACAACCCCGAACTTGACGACACCGCGGCCAAGGAGCTGATGCGCTGGGTCTCGCCGGTGCGGCACATGGTGCGGACCTCAACTGAGGAGATCGAGCTCGGCGGAAAACAGATCAAGCCCGGTGACAATATCGCCTTGTGGTTCCCGGCCGCCAACCGCGACCCGGCCCAGTTCGGCAACCCCAACGAGTTGGATATCACTCGCGATCCCAAGCTGCACCTGGCCTTTGGCTACGGCTCGCACATGTGCCTGGGCCAGCACCTGGCCACGCTGGAAGTGGCCCGCTTCTATCGCGAGTTGCTGTCTCGCCTCGACCATATCGAGATGGCCGGTGACCCCACCTGGATTCACGCCATCTTCGTCGGCGGCCTGAAGTCCATGCCCGTTAAGTACAAGTTCAAGTAAGCCGCCCGATCACAAGGAAACTGCCGTGAAAGCCATTCACCTCAACCAGCCCGGTGGTCTCGATAAGCTGGTGCTCGCTGACATTAAGCCCCGTGACCCCGGCCCCGGTGAAGTTCGCGTGCGCAACCACGCCAGCTCCCTGAACTTCCACGACTATGCGGTGGTGGTGGGTCTGATCCCCACCGAGGATAAGCGCATCCCCATGTCGGA
>JANQGK010000343.1 GCA_028277365.1 Halieaceae bacterium
TCGACGGTCACCCCTGTGACGCCGAGACGCCTATCGGCCACGCACAGCTCGAGACCGGGCTGGTGCTGGGGCTCGCCAACCGGGCAGTGCTGTTGCTGCACTGGCAGGCGGCGGAACCCGCCTGGCCGGATGACTGCGGCCTTGTGGGTGAACACCCCGAGCTGCAGCGACTGCGCGCCCTGGTCAGCGTGGTGGCGGAGCGCGATACCCCGGTGTTGCTGCTGGGTGAGTCGGGTACCGGCAAAGAACTGCTGGCGCGGGCCATTCACGCTCGCAGCGAACGCCGTGCCGGCACCCTGGTGTCCGTCAACGTGGCCGCTATACCTGAGGAGCTGGCAGCCGCAGAACTGTTTGGCGTGCGCCGCGGCGCGTTCACCGGTGCCGAGTCCGACCGTCCCGGCTACTTTGGCGCCGCTGACGGCGGCACTTTGTTTCTCGATGAGATCGGCGCCTGTCACCCAGGTATCCAACCGCAGCTGTTGCGCGCCCTTCAGCAGGGGGAAATCCAGGCGCCGGGGGGCGGCACGCGCAGGGTGGATGTCCGGGTTCTTGCCGCCACCGACGCCGACCTGGACGGCCAGTTCAGCAAGGCACTGCGCTACCGACTGGGCGGTGTCGAGCTGAGCCTGCCGCCCCTGCGGGAGCGGCGCGAGGATATCGGCCGGCTGTTGCACCACTTCCTGCCGACGGCCTTGCTCGAACAGGCGGGAAAAGATCCCGCGGCGGTTACGCGCTGGGTTGACCTGGTCACGCAGCTGGCACTGCACGATTGGCCGGGCAATGTGCGGGAGCTGGCTAACCTCTGCCAGCGGCTCGAAATCGGCGGCCACGACCCGCACCCGGACGTTTCCGGAACGCTGCGACGGGAAACGGGGCCCGATTCCAGGCCCGTGGCCGTTCGCCCGGCGCCGAGCGACGAGCAGGTCTGTG
This sequence comes from Halieaceae bacterium, assembly GCA_028277365.1. Classification (GTDB taxonomy): domain Bacteria; phylum Pseudomonadota; class Gammaproteobacteria; order Pseudomonadales; family Halieaceae; genus JANQIO01. Next base: position 931 of record JANQGK010000343.1, read on the forward strand.
ACGCCCTGTTGGCGGCGCGCTGGGAGGTCGCGCAGGCGGCCCGCGAGCTGCAAATGTCCCGCCAGGCACTGTACCGGCGCATAGAGGCCATCCCCGAGCTGCGCACGGCGGCGGATATTCCCAGTGCTGAGATCACCTCGGCGTACTACGCCTGTGAGGGTGACCTCGAGCAGGCAGCGCTGCAGCTACAGGTGTCACGCATCGCACTGCGGCGTCGCTGGCGCGCTTTGGACCTTCTCGGTGCCTGGTAGCCCCCGCTCCCAGGTCGGTCCCTATCGCCTGCTGCGGCTGCTGAGCGCCGGCGGTGAGGCCAGCGTGTTCGAAGCGGAGGATACCCGCCTCGGCCGGCGTGTGGCAGTTAAACTGCGCCCGCTGCCGGCAGACCGTGCCGAGCGGACGGCCCAGTTGCAGGAGGCGAGGGCGCTGGCTGCCCTGTCGCACCCGCTCATTATGCAGCTACACGATGTGGTGGAATTACCGGATGCGCTGGCCCTGGTGCTGGAACTGGTGCGGGGCCGCGACCTGGCTTCGCTGCTGGACGCCACCGAGGTCACGCCGGGCATGGCCGTGCATATCGGCCTGGACCTGTGCAGTGCGCTGGCCGCGGCCCACGATGCTGGTATTGTGCACGGTGACCTGAAAGCGGCCAACGTGCTGGTCACCCGCGACGGCCACATCAAACTGTTCGATTTTGGACTGTCCACAGATGCGGGCATGGCGCGGCTTGCCGGCAGCGCCTACAGCCTGGCGCCCGAGCAGCTACGCGGTCAGCCTGTGGAGGAACGTAGCGACCTGTTTGCCCTGGGCTGCCTGCTATACCGGCTGTTGCTGGGCGACTACCCCTTCCCGCTGGGTGGCGGCGACTGGCAACAGCAGCGGCTTGCGGCGCTGCCCGCGAAGCCGCCTGCTGCCGCCGGGCTACCAGCAGCGCTGGTGGAGCTGGTGTACGAACTGTTGGCGGGCGATCCGGCGCAGCGGCCAGCCTCGGCCCGCATGCTGCGTCAGCGTTTGCTGGGATTGTCCCGGGATCTGCCGGCGGGAGATGCCGCGGCCCTGGCCGGCCTTGCCAGTGAGGTCGAACAGGCCCGACGTGAACGCCCGGTGGCGGCCTATCGGACAGCACCGGCTACCGAACCGCAGCCGCGACGTCGGGTTCCGAGCATCGCGCTGGCGGTCGCCGCAACGGCATTGCTCGGCACCGCGCTCTACCCGCGCGAACTGGCAGGTACCCGGGAGCCGGTGCGCATCGAGGGGGTATATGTGACCGGTGCTCCAACAGTCGGTGCAGCCTGGCTGGAATCCACTTTGCAGGGCCTGGTCGAACGGGACGCGGGCCTGCGCAGGGTGGTGAGTGGTGACGCGGCGGTACTGGCGCTGCATGTGAACTGTGCTTCGGAAGTTTGCAGCAGCCAGCTAGTGCGGAGGCACGGAGCGGAAGAGCGCTCGGACAGCCGCTCACTGCTGGTGACGGAATCCGAGCTCGCCTGGCAGCGGCGTCTTCGGCAGGGGCTGGCGGAGTTGTTTCCCTGAGAATTGCTTGCGGGCTAGGCTGCGAGCCCCGCGCTGAAAGCCAGCAATAGCTGGCTGCCGAAGTACAACGGCAACCCCCACAGCCGGTTGGCAAAGCCCGGACTGACGAACTGGTTGCGGGCCACCGCCAGGTCGGAGATGGCAAAGCCCCAGGCACCCACCAGCACCCACGGGCCGGGCCCGGACCCCCAGGTGCTGCCCGCCATCAGTAGCATGCTGCAGATCACTCCGATGTAGGCCAGCACCGGCGACTGCATGTGAGCGGGCAGGTGAGGCCAGAGCCAACGCAGGCTCAGCACTGCCAGCAGGAGGGCGGGTACCAGGCTCACCAGCATGGCCGGCAGGCTCAGCGGCAATTGCATGAAAGCCACCACGTACAACAGGTGCCCGAGCAGGAAGCTGGCCAGACCCGCCAGGAAGGTCTTGTCGTGGTGGGCGATCAGGAACACATCGCCGGCCATGCACAGCGCCAGCCCGGCCAGCAGCCAGCGGCCGAAGTCGCTGTCCAGCGCGCCACAGCTCAGCGCCAGGGCGATAAAACAGGCGGAGGCCAGCGGCTTGAAAAACCATTCAACGCGGGGAAAGCGTCGCTCGCAGGCCAGGGTGGCGGCCACCGCCAGCACGGCCGTGGCGAGGATGGCGGCGATCAAGACTGGGGGCTGTAGTGAACGAAGGGAGCTTCCCGCAACAGCTTGTAGCTGCCGAACAGCAGCAGGGCGTAGAGGGCATCGCCCAGCAGGTGCCAGGTCAACAGCGGTAGCGCCTGCCATAGTCCCCCGGCCAGGGTGGCTGGGGTTGCGGTGGCCGCCGCCAGCAGGGCCCCCAGAGTGACGCTTAGCCAGCAGGTCAGGGCGGCCACCGGGACGACTGCCACAATGCGGGCATTGGTGTCGCGGCCATCCAGCAGCCAGCGACCCAACAGCACGGCCCCCAAAAAGCCCAGATACGTGACCGGCATGGCGATGCCTGCATTGCGCCCATCGAGCCAGTCGGCGGTGACCAATACGGCAAAGGGCAGCAACCACAGCCAGGCGCGCTGCAGGTAGGCGCCGGTAAACAGGGCCAAGGCGCCAATCGGCGCAATTGCGGCGGGGTGGGGTGCAAAGCGCAGCAGGCCGACGGCAATCAGCAGGCACAACGCCAGATGGTGCTCCCGGAAGTGCATTTGCCGCCCGTCTGGCACTGTCACAACCCCGTCATTATGCAGACACGAAAGTGTAGCCCATTGAAGGCCGCGCGCTAGCCCGGCGAGAGTTTCATCGCGCTTTCCGCGTGGGCCGGGTGTAGAGCCGGGTGCAGGACGTGGGCGAGAATCTCCGCGCTGTCGACCAGACGGGGGCCGGGGCGGCTGAAGTAGGCGTTCCCGTCGAGCAGATATACCTGGTCGTTGAGCACAGCGGGCAGGTCGCGCCAGCCTGCATGCTGCTCCAGCAGCGCCACATCCTGCAGGCTGCGCTGTACGTCGAAGCCGCACAGGGCAATTGCTATCAGGTCTGGCCGGGCAGCTTGCAGACGGTCAAAAGAAACCTGTTCCGAGGGTGCAAATGGGTTGCCGAGGCATTCAACGCCACCGGCAATTGTGACCAGCTCCGGTGTCCAGTGGCCGGCGTTAAACAGTGGGTCAATCCACTCCAGCATGGCTACCCTAGGCGCCCGGATGACGGCCTGACTGCGGGTCGTCAGGGCATCGATACGGGCCTCCAGCTCAGTGCGCACGCTGCGGCCCCGGGCACTGCAGCCGGCGGCGTCCGCCACCCGCTCCAGGGTGTCGAGTACTTCGGACAGGCGCATGGGTTCCAGGTTGATGACCTGTGGCTGCCCGGGCAGTTCACAGGCCGCGGCATTAACCTCGTCTGCGGCCACCGCGCAAACGTCGCACAGGGCCTGGGTCACAATCAGGTCGGGTCGCAACTGGTGCAGGGTCGGCATGTCCAGGGTGTAGAGGGCGTCGGCGCCGCTCAACTGCTCGCGCACCAGGCCATCGATGATGGCGCTACTGAGCCCCGGCGGAATCCTCGAGCGCGTGACCACGGGCAGACCCCGCACCGAGGCGGGATAGTCGCATTCGTGGGTCACGCCCACCAGCTGGTCGCGGAGGCCCAGCGCACAGACAATTTCTGTGGCGCTGGGCAGCAGTGACACGATTCGCATCAGGAATGGGCAAACCCCGGCGCCAGGCTGCGACGCAGCGCATGAAAGCCGCCGAACAGCAGGCAGACGTATAGGCCGTCACCGGCCAGGCTGCGGAACAGGTAGGGCAGGCCGTCCCAGTAACACTGCAGGAAACCGGCCAGCGTCAGCGGGCGAAACACCAGCCAGCTGCCCAGGTTAGACACCAGCCAGAACACCAGCGCCCCGGCCAGGGTCGCCAGTGCAATGCGCGCCGCACTGTCTTTGCGGTGCAGCAGCAGGCGGCCGACACCGGCGCTGGCGGCAAAGCCGAGATACACAAAGGCCATGACGCCCAGGTGGTAGAGGCCATTGGCCAGGTCACCGAGGAACAGTGCCCCCAAGGGCACCAGCCACAGCACCTGGCGATTCAGGTAGGCGCCGGAGAACAGCGCCAATGCGCCGATGGGCGCAACGTTCTCCGGGTGAGGTGCCAGCCGCAACGCGGCAGCCAGCAGGATCAGCGCAAACACCAGATGGTCTTCGCGCAATTGAAAGCGGGCCCTCTGCATATCAGCGGCCGAAACTGTAGCGCACGCCAGCAATAGCGGTGCGCCCGGGGGCGACGAAACCTAATACTTCTTCGTAGTCTTCATCCGTGGCGTTTTCCACCCGGGCGTAGAGCTCGAGATTGTCGAATAGCCGGTAGCTGCCTGCCAGGGTGACCAGCGTGAAGGAGTCCAACTCCACCCGCTCCTGGAAGGGGGGCACCGGCGGGAAGAAGAAGTCATCCTGTTCGTCGTTGTAGTCCACCTGCAGGTTTAGGCTGGCGCGGCCGGCAAGAAAATCCCAGTTGAGATTGGCGCTGGCGATATGCTCAGCGCGGCGGATCTCGTCACTGCCGTCCGGGTCCTCGGAATCCAGCCAGGTGTAGGCGGCATTCAGACTCAAACCCTCTACAATCAGCCAGCGGGCTGCCAGTTCCAGGCCCTCGCGCTCACTCTTGCCGTCCTCGTTGATGGCGGTGAAACCGCCGAATTCACCAAGGCTCGAGTCGAAGAAGAAGCCGTCGATTTCATCTTCGAGTTCTTCGTCAAACCAGGTGGCGGAGAGCCTCAGGCGATCACTCAACAGGTCCTGGTCGACGCCGACTTCCCAGCCGGTGGATTCCTCCGGCTTGAGGTTGGGGTTGCCGATAAAGTTGGTGAAAAAGCCGAAGCGCTCGGAGAAGGTCGGATTCTTGATGCCGGTGCCCCAGGCTCCGCGCAGGGTGGTGGCATCAGTCACCTGCCAGGCGGCGCTGAGGCGGCCGGTGGTCTTGTCGTCGAAGTCGCTGTTGTCGTCGTTGCGGGCGCTGGCCAGTACCGAAAGTGTATCGGTCAACTGCCCGCGGTACTCGACGATGAATGAGTTGGTGTCAATGTCTTCATCGCGGTTGGGATCGCCGAATTCGGTGGCCATCCCACGCTGGGAGAAGTCTTCTTCCCAGCGCTCAAAGGCGCCGGTCAGGGTGTGGCCCTCGGCCAGGTCAAAGCTGGTCTGCAGGGTGTAGACGATGACCTCGCCCTCGCTGCTGGATCGGCTGAACTGCTCACGGGTGTCATTGTCGGTGTCGGTCAAGGCGATGCTGGCGCTGTGGCGCCAGCGGCCGTCCAGGGTCGACAGGGTAACGCCCAGGCGGCCGTAGAGCTGCTCGACCTCAGTCTCGCTATTGCTGTCAGCAGGCAGGCCAGTGCCGAAATCGGTTTCGTCGAAGTCGTTGGTAGCATCTACGTAGCGCAGGCTGCCGTCGAAAGCCAGGGTCTCGGTAGCACTCCAGTCGAAGCTACCGGTGAGAGTGGTGTTCTCATAGCCGTCGTCTTCGCCCCCCTGGCGGGAGATATTGTCGCCGTCGGTCTCGACGCTGGCGATGCCCAGCGCCCCGCGGAACCGCTCGTTGCCGTAGCGGGCGTTGGCGCCAAAGTTCCGCCAGCTGTTCTCGCCGCCCTCGGCGTAGACGCTGCCGGCCAGTCCGTCACTGCCGCGGCGGGTGCGGATATTGATCACCCCGGCCAGGGCGTCGCTGCCCCAAAGGGCGCTCTGCGGGCCGCGGATCACTTCCACAGCCTCGATATCGGCATTGAGCAGGTGGGCGAAATTGAATTCGCCGCTCTGGGCCGGGTCATTGGCACGCACGCCGTCGATAAACACCAGAGTGTGGTTGGCCTCCGCGCCGCGCAGGCGCAGCTGGGTCTGGGTGCCCATGGGGCCTGCCCGGCTGACCGCGGCGCCGGGTACCGCGCGCAGGATTTCCGACAGCGCCGCGGTCTGTCGCTGCTGCAGGTAGCTGTCATCGAGCACGGTCACCGAGCTGCCGGAGGCGGCTGCGTCGATAGGCTCGCGGGCGGCGCGAACCACGATGGTTTCAAGCTCGTCCTGCTGGGCAAGGCCCTGCACAGGTATTAGACCTGCTGAGACTAGGCCCAATAGCAGGGCGCTGCGGGTGGTGCGAGTAATGCGTGTTGTCATGAATGTCCCCAAACATTGGTCAGTTGGGGAGGGGTTCGTGGAATACAGGAAAGCGCCGCGGGGTGACCCCGGGGTGCGAAGCATGCAAGACCACTGATGAAGCCCTCCGCGTCATCGTGTGCACTGAAGGGCTGGTATCGGGCTTGTGCGCCTATAGCGGCGACACTTACCGTTGCGGGGGCAGCGCAGGTTTCTCACCTGCTTCCCATTTAATCCCGACCTGCCAGCAGGCAGGAACGGAAACCGGATCAGCGGCTGTACATTAGTGGGACGGGATAGGGGAGTCAAGCTGGCGCAGCAGGGCAGCATTACGCGGCACCGGCACGCCGAGCCGCTCGGCCTCGCTCACCAGGTAGCCGGTGATATAGCGAATCTCGGTTTCCCTGCCATTGAGTACATCCTGCAGCATGGAGGACTGGTTGTCCGCGGTGCGCTGAATCACACCCAGTGCCCAGTCCAGTGCGCAGCCTGCCCCGCGAGCGTTGCCGCGGGCGGCGCTGACGGCGGCCAGCTCCTCGCACAGCAGCTCCACCTCAGCGCGCAGGGCCGGATTGTCCAGCAGGGCGCCGTTGCGGCAGCGATGTAGTGCGGTCAGCGGGTTGATGGCGCAGTTGATCAGCAGCTTCTTCCACAGCGCAGCGTCGATATCTTCGCACCAGCGAACGCGTTCTTCGCCGGATTCAAAGGGTGCAAACCAGTCGGGTACTTCACCGCCGCCGATGTCCGTCTCTCCCAGGCCCGCGTGCACCAGTACCTCACCGTCCCGGTAGGCGCCGTCGGTAGTGGTGCCGGCATACAGGCTGAGCGTCGGGTGATTACGTCGCAGTTCTTCCAGCACGCCCATGCCGTTGTGTAACAGGATCACCGGCGCCCCCTCCGCCAGGGCCGGCAGGCAGGCCTCGACGGCGGCCACGGCATGGTTGACCTTGGTGGTCACCAGCAGTCCGGTGATTTCACCGGGCTCCAGTGCCTCGACCCCGACAGTAGTGACTGGGATGGACTCCTCCCTCTCATCCCAGCGGCGGGTGATAATGGTGTCACCGCGCGCGCCCTCGCGCAGCACCAGCACCGGCGCCAGGCCCAGGTGTTGCAACTTGCAGGCGAACAGACGGCCGATGGCGCCCGCCCCGAGAATATGCCAACGATGGATCACGGCCGGTCCAGAGAGCTTGTGGGGCTGCAAGGGTGCTATGATTCCGCGTCACATTGCAACGCTGTGGGAGGCGTATATGCCGAGTTTTGACGTGGTGTCCGAGGTGGACGTTCACCAGCTGACCAATGCCGTGGACCAGGCCGGGCGCATCGTTGCCAACCGGTTCGACTTCAAGGGTGTCGAGGCCAGCTTCGAGCGTGAAGAGCGGGCGGTGACGATTACCGCTGAGGCCGAGTTTCAGGTAGAGCAGATGCAGGACATGCTGCGCAGCGCCCTGATCAAGTGCGACATCGATCCCAAGGCCATGGAGCTGGGTGACCCGGTGACCTCCGGCAAGCTGGTCAAACAGTCAGCTACCCTGCGTCACGGCATTCCAACCGATACCTGCAAGAAGATCGTCAAGGCTATCAAGGACACCAAGATGAAAGTGCAGGCGCAGGTTCAGGGGGACCAGGTGCGGGTGACCGGAAAAAAGCGTGACGACCTGCAGCAGGTGATCGCCCTGCTGCGCGAGATGGACCTGGACCTGCCGCTGCAGTTCAGCAACTTCCGCGATTGAAGCGGCAAGCCTGCCCGCCCGGGACTTGATGCAACGCAAGCGGCGGGCCCGACAGCGCGCGGTGGTTTAGTTATGGACACCCGCCCCTGTGGCTGCTCCCAAGGCCCGGCAGGATAATAGGCCTAAACGCACATACCGGGAGGCGCGATATGGCGCAGGCCGCAGATTACCAGCTCGGACCCCATACTTTTCCCCGCGGGTGGTTCATTGTTGCCGAGAGCTCGGAGCTCGATGAGGGACCCATGGCGGTCCGCTTTTTTGGCCAGGACTTCGCGCTCTATCGAGGCGAGAGCGGGCGCCCGGTGATGCTGGATGCCTACTGCGCCCACATGGGCACCCACTTGACCGCCAGCAAGAGCGCGGTGATCGTCTCCGACGGCAAGCAGATCGAGGGCGACTCCATCCGCTGCCCCTACCACGGTTGGCGCTACGGCCCCGACGGCCAGCTCGACGATATTCCTTACCACGACGGCCCCTGTCCGAAATCCGGCGCCATCCAGTCCTACGAGGTGCGCGACGTGATGGGCTGCGTGATGATGTGGTTCGACCCGGAGGGCGGTGGGCCCCTGTTCGAGCCCCCCTACCTGCCCGAGTGGGACGACCCCCACTGGGTGCGCTGGCAGCTCGACCACCTGGGCGAGATTGCCATCCACGGTCAGGAAATCATCGACAACATGGCCGACGCCCAGCACCTGGGTCCGACCCACGGCGCCCCCTGCGAGTACTTTGAAAACGAGTTCGCTGACCACATCGTGATCCAGCGGCAGGGCGGCTACCACCACACTTACCAGGCCTATCTCGCCACCACCACCTGGTATACGGGCCCCGGTCTGCTGTTGTCCAAGCAGGAATTCGGTGACGTGCTCACCTACGAGCTGATCGCCAATACCCCGGTGGACGACGGCGTCACCAAGGCCTGGCACGGGGCCCTGGCGCGGGCCCGGTCGGTACCTCACAGCGAGGAAGATATTGCCGCCGCCCGGGAAATCCAGGCCGGCGCGCTGCACGCCTTTGCCGCCGACTTCGACATCTGGCGCCACAAGCGCCCGGCGCTGCGCATCATGCAGATGAAGAAAGACGGGCCGTTTAAGCTGGTGCGGCGCTGGTACGGTCAGTTCTACGACCAGATCACGCAGGCTGGCGAGTATCACGCCGAGCTCAACGGAACCCACCACATCAAGGATTTCGATGCGCCGGGAGAGGCCCACCAGAAGCTCGACAAGGGCCTGTTCGGCACCTGAGTGTGGCGGAGGATTTCTCGGTATACCTGGGTGGTGAGTTTGGCCCCTTCCTGGCCTGGGATGAGGTCAACGCGCCAATGATCCGCCACTGGTGCGAGGCCATGGGCGATACCAACCCCATCTACACGGACCCGGCGGCCGCCCGTGCTGCGGGCTATAACGACATCGTCGCCCCGCCCACTATGCTGATGGCCTGGACCATGAACGGCTACGCCGGCAAGCGCCCGCCGGGCTCTGCCGAGGGCAACGCGCTGGCGGTGCTGTCAGCCATGAGCGAGGCCGGCTATCCGGCGGTGGTGGCGGTCAACTGCGAGCAGGAGTACGAGCGCTACCTGCAGGTAGGAGACCGGGTCACCTACCGGGCCACCTGCGAGTCCATTTCGGAAGAGAAAGCCACGGCGCTGGGCACCGGCTTCTTCGTGACCGAGCTGTCGACTTTCTATAACCAGCGAAACGAGGTGGTGGGGCGCCAGCGCTTTCGCGTGCTGCAGTACCGGCCCGCGGCACAATGAAGCTTGCGGATATCCGGGTGGGTGCAGTGCTGCCTGAACTGACCATCGATATCACCGCGAAGCTGATCGTCGGTGGCGCTATTGCCTCCCGCGACTTCCAGAACGTGCACCACGACAAGGCCGCGGCCCAGGCCCTGGGCTCGCCGGACATCTTCATGAACATTCTCACCACCAACGGCCTGGTGGGTCGCTACGTCACCGACTGGGCAGGGCCCGATGCGCGCCTGGGAGCGGTGAATATCCGGTTGGGTGCGCCCAATTTCCCGGGCGATCGTATGACCTTCAGCGGCTGTGTAGACAGCGTTGATGCCGAATCGGGAACGGTGGTGGTGGCCCTGGCGGGCCGCAATCAGCTGGGGGATCACGTCACCGGGACGGTGACGCTGCACTTCTAGAAGGTGTGGCGTTTGAACCAGAGGCTCAGGCGGAGAAGAACACCAGCAACAGCATGTCCTCCTCAATCTCGAAGAAGCTGTGCTCCATGCTGGCACCCACATACAGCAGCATGCCCGGGTGCACCTCGCGCTCCTCGTCCTGCAGGCGCATGCGCGCCTTGCCTTCCAGTACGAAGTAGACCTCGTCCTCGTCGTGGGGCGCCTGCATGTCCTTGCTGCCGGCGGCCAGCTTATACAGGCCGCAGCTCAGCGCGGGTACATTGAGGAATTCAAGGTACTCCACCGCGTTCCCGGCGAACTTCTCGCGTATTTCCGCCAGGTCCATGACCTGCCAGCCATCATTGAAGGCCTTGCTTTGCATTGCTGTTGACATGCTTGTCTCCCCCCGGAGCCAGGTACTGCCTGATTTTCACCCAACTATACTGCCTGCCCGGTCACTCGGGAAGTGCCAGGACGGCGCCAAACTTGAGCTTGCTCAAGGCGAGCTAGGACAAAACCGGTGCAACATCTTCAGGGCCAGAAGCGTTAAACTAGGCCTATGAGAAACCGGATCCCAGAACATCTGCAGCAGTTTATTGCCGAGCAGGACTACGACAGCCGTTACACCGCCCGCGACCAGGCGGTATGGCGGTACGCCATGCGCCAGCTGGTGGCCCAGCTGCGGGACTCTGCCCACCCGGTGTACTTCGAGGGCCTGGCCCGTACCGGCATATCTATCGAGCACATTCCGTCAATCAAGGAGATGAACCATTGCCTTGCCGACCTCGGTTGGCGCGCGGTGGTGGTGGACGGGTTTATCCCGCCGCAGGCCTTTATGGAACTGCAGCAGAACCGCATTCTGGCCATTGCCCTGGATATGCGCTCCATCGACCATATCTTGTACACGCCCGCGCCGGATATCATCCACGAGTCCGCAGGCCACGCGCCCATCATTGCGGACGAGGAGTACTCTGATTACCTGCAGCGCTTTGGCGAGGTGGGCGTAAAGGCCATGTACAACCGCCACGATGTGGCGTTGTACGAGGCCATTCGCGAGCTGTCCATCGTCAAGGAGGCGCCGGACTCCACAGCGGAACAGATCGCCGCTGCCGAAGCGGAACTGGAACGCTGTGCCAGCGTCGACAGCCCGCCCTCGGAGATGGCTCTGCTGGGACGGCTGCACTGGTGGACGGTGGAATACGGCCTGGTGGGCACGCCGGAGGACTACCAGCTGTTCGGAGCGGGCTTGCTGTCCTCCCTGGGCGAAAGCGAGAGCTGCCTGTCGCCGGACGTGAAGAAGCTGCCGCTCACCGCGGACGCCATTCTCACTGCCTACGATATCACCCGGCAGCAGCCCCAGCTGTTTGTTACCAAGAGCTGTCGCCACCTGACCCAGGTGCTGGACGAGTACGCCGAGACCATGTGCTATCGCAAGGGCGGCGCCGAGTCAGTGCGGGTCGCCATCGACAGCGAGGTGGTGGCCACCTGCGAGTACAGCTCTGGCCTGCAGGTCAGCGGTCGCTTCAACCGCTTGCTGACCAATGTGCTGGGACAGGCCATCTACATCGGTACCGAGGGCTCCACCCAGCTCGCCTTCGAAGATCTCGAGCTCTACGGCCACGGCACCGCTTATCACGCCGAGGGCTTCGGCTCGCCGGTAGGGCGTCTGTGCAACCTGATGAAGCCGCTGGAGGATGCCAGCGAGCACGAACTGCAGGCCATGAACATCCGCCGCCACGAGCCGGTGGTGCTGGAGTTCCTGTCTGGTATTACCGTGTGCGGCACCCTCGACAGTATCACTAAGGAGAACCATCGTATTCTGCTGATGAGCTTCAGCGACTGTACCGTCACCGGCCCCGCCGGCGAGGTCTTGTTCCAGCCGGAGTGGGGCCAGTACGACATGGCAGTGGGGGAGCACATCACCAGCGTCTACCCCGGCAGCGCTGATCGCGCCCGCTTCGACGTCTACCCGCCGGCCTCGGCCCAGCACACCCGTAAGATGGACTGGACCGATAAGGAGCGGAGCGAGTTTGCCTTGTATCAGCAGGTGCGCGAGCTGCGCGAGTCCGGTGCCGCCAATGATGCGGAACTGAGCGGAGTGTTCGATACGGTGAAAGCCGACGCGCCCGATGCATGGCTGTTGTGGCTTGAGCTCCTGGAACTGGCGCCGGTCGGTTCAGGCCTTGCCACGGCGCTGCGCAGCGGTCTGGAGGCGATGGCGAAATCCGACCCCGAAACCCGACTGCTGGTTGAGCGCGGCATCAAGCTGTTGGACAATCCGGTAGCCGTGCCAAGCGCCAGCGCCGCCTGAACCGTGCCTACATTCACCCCTGTCACTGACTGGAACCGCCACCATGTTTGAAGCCCTGGAGCGCCTCCCTGCCGACCCTATCCTCGGACTGTCTGCCGCCTGCACGGCTGACCCCAATCCCGACAAGATCGACCTGACCGTCGGCGTATACAAGGACGAGAGCGGCCAGACGCCGGTATTTGCGGCGATCCAGCGCGCTCAGGAGGCGCTGTCTGAGCGCGAGGTGACCAAGGCCTACCTGCCCCAGGTGGGCGACGCCAATTATATTGCGGGCATCCGCACTCTGCTGCTGGGAGAAACCCACCCGGCGCTGGCAGCGAAACGGGTCACCAGCGTGCAGGCGCCGGGCGGCTGTGGCGCGCTGCGGGTTGGCGCCGAGGTGATCAAGGCGGCCAGCCCCAATGCCAAGGTGTGGATCAGTGCACCCACCTGGCCCAACCACATCCCGCTCATCGGTTCGGTGGGCCTGGAGTTCAAGGAATACCGCTACTACGACGCCGCCACCCACAGCGTGGACTTCGACGGCATGCTGGAAGACCTGGCTACCGCGAACGCCGGCGACGTATTGCTGTTGCACGGCTGCTGCCACAACCCCTGCGGCGCCGACCTGTCGCCGGAACAGTGGCAGGCGGTGACCGGACTGGTCGCCGACCGGGGCCTGATGCCGTTTATCGACACCGCCTACCAGGGCATGGGCAAGGGGCTGGAAGAAGACGCCTTCGGCGTTCGTCATATGGCCGAGCACTTGCCGGAAGTATTGGTGGCGGCCTCCAACTCCAAGAATATGGGCCTGTACCGGGAGCGCACCGGTGCCATCCTGTTCTGCGGCACCGGCGCTGAGGAGGCGGAGATCTTCGCGTCCCAGGCCACCAAGGCCGCCCGCAAAATCTACTCCATGCCACCGGCCCACGGCGCTATCCTGGCGGGCATGGTGCTGAGCGACCCTGCGCTGAACGCAAGCTGGCGCCAAGAGCTGGCCGCCATGTGCGAGCGCCTCAACGGCGTGCGCGCCCTGCTTGATGAGAAGCTGAGTGCCGCTACCGGCAAGGATTACAGCTTTATCCGCCGCGAGAGCGGTATGTTCTCTTTCCTGGGGCTGTCGTCCGAGCAGGTGGACCGCCTGCGCGAAGAGTTCAGTGTGTATATGGTGGGCTCGTCACGGGTAAACGTGGCGGGCGTGAACAAGGCCAACGTCGATTACCTGGCCAGCTCAGTGGCGGCGGTACTGTAGCTTTACCTGCAACGGCAGCGCTACTTGAAAACGTCCGGGCAGCCGCCGTAGTCGTTGAACGCCGGGTCCCAGCGGCGCACGTCGTTGGCACGGCGCCAGCGGCTGTGAAAAAACTCCATCAGGCAGGGGCCTGAATCCAGCTCCACCATGAACAGGTCCCCTTCCTTCACTTTGTCATAAGGCGGGTAGTCCCGGCCCCGGCCCCAGGTCAGACCGCCGCGGGTGGCCGCGTAGTTGAGCCAGAACTGCTCCGGGCTGACCCACTCGCCGGCGTCGCCGTCCCAGGCCAGCACCTCGTCCAGAGCGCGAATCTCCCCGTGCCTGGGGTTCTGCGCCATGCCGGGAATGGGCAGCGCCGCTGCCAGGCCCAGGGTGGCCAGCAGGTGGGCGAGCTTGACGGCGTTCTTGTGGACTTGCATAGCTTAGGCTCCGGATCTGTCAGTCTTCTTCGACCTCCAGAATCTCACCAGTTCCACTGACTTCGATCTCATATTCCCTGCCATTGGCGGTGCCGGACAGTTCGTAGACCTTCTGTCCATCTTCGATCTCGATTTCCGCCTCTTCGATCTCTATGCCTGGCACGGCCTGCCGGGCCGCGGCCAGGGCCGCCGGGGGCACTTCCGACAGAGGAATCTCCTCTTCATTTTCGAACAGCGCGCAGCCGCTGATGAGCACTGCCAGGGGCAGGGTTTTAAGCCAGTTCATGCGGGAGACCTCCTTAAACTGTTGCGGACAGTGTAGAGGGCTCGCCGCGGTCAGGCTACGCTCGCTTAAGCGCCGACAGGGCGCGCTCCCACAGCGCCGCCAGCTCGCGGTAGATAGTGCGCTGGTTCGCCAGCCGCATCCTGGAATCCTCATCCGGGGTGTCTCCGAGCCAGGCCTCGTGCAGGGCAAAGGCTTCGTCATCGGTCAGGCCGTCGCCCTCGATGATGACTGCCAGGTCGAACAGCGGGTCGCCCATGGCGGCGTATTCCCAGTCCAGGGCCAATAGGCGGTTGTCGCTCACCAGGCGGTTGGTGCTCAGCAGGTCGTTGTGGCACAGCACCATTTCCGTGGGCGCCAGCCGGTCGCAGGCCTCTACCAGGACCGACGGCAGCGCTCTTTCGCCGATGACTGAGAGGTAGCCGCGGGCCCGCTGCAGTGGATCGAGGCGGAATTTCACGGCAGGCAGGGCGTGAATGCCCCGCAGCAGGGCGGCCACCCCGGCGAGGGAATCCGCGGCCCCGGCCTGGGGTTCGCGGTATTGGCATACCAGCACACCGAGGGCGAGGTTGCGATACACAGGCTGCGGTGCCAGCCTGTCTGCGGCGGCGTTGCACAGGGCGCGCCATTCCGCTTCCCGGTTCAGGCCCATGCGCTGGCTGTCAAAGCCGTCGATGCGCACTACCCAGCGTTGCCCGTCGTCACTTACCAGCAGGCTGGTGTTGCTGCCACCGGCGCCCAGCACGCGCTCCGGCTCGGGCTGAGCGTCGGGCGCCGGCTGCCAATGCTGCCATTGCGCCAGTGCCTCAGTCAGGCTCCGGCGAACTGGGCCCGGTAGTGTCTCGTCCATGTCAGAAACCCGAAAATCACGATCACCACGTACACGGCAAACAGCGCCGCCGTCAGGTACAACTCCCTGTCGATATACAGGAAGATCGACAGCCCGTCGATCACAATCCAGTACAGCCAGTTCTCGAGCAGCTTACGGGCCACCATCCAGGTGGTCAGCACCGCGCCCCAGGTAGTGAAAGAATCCAGGTAGGGCCAGGCGGCGCTGGTGTAGCGGCTGAGCAGGGCACCGGAAGCTGCGCTCAGCAGTACCACGGCGCCAATGGCCAGCAGGTGCTGCCGCGCCGACCAGCGGCCGATGGCCAGGCTGCCATCCTCCCGGCTGCCGTGCTGCCAGTGCCACCAACCGTATACCGCCATGCCCAGGTAGTAGACCTGCAGGGCCGATTCCATCAGCAGACCCGCCTGCCAGAACAGCACCAGGAATATCGCCGTGCTGACAAAGGCGGCGTACCAGCAGCTGATGTGCTCGCGCACGGCCAGCAGCAGGTAGGCGATGCCTAGCCCCACGGCGGCGATTTCCCAGGGGTTGGTCACGGGGTCAGAAGCTGAAGCTCAGGTCCACACCCACCATGCGCGGCTCGCCGAGCTGGAAGTAGTCTTCCACCGCGTAATCATTGCGGGGGTCGTTGCCGAAGCCGCCGAAGCCGCGCACCTGGTAATCCTCGTCGGTAAGGTTGCGGCCCCACAAGGCCACCGACCAGCTGTCGCGGCTGTAGCCCAGACGGCCGTGGACCAGCTCGTAGCTGTCGGCCTGGGCGTTGTGGCGGTCGGAGAAGTAGAACTCATCCTTGCCTTCCACTTCCAGGCGCAGGAAGAAGCCGCGCCCGAAGTCAAAGCGCCCACCCAGGGAGAACTGGTAAGCAGGTGCCTGGGCCTGGTCGCGGCCGGACAGGTCTTCACCGAATATGTTGATGTAGTCCTGGAATTCGGTTCCCAGCAGCCCGAGATTGGCCCACAGCTGCAGGCGGTCGCTGGCCAGCCAATCGAGCTCGACCTCGGCGCCGTAGTTTTCGCCCTCGGCGGCATTGCTGGTGTAATCCACAAAGGTGGTGGCGCCGCTCTCCTGGGGGATCAGGAACGAGCCGCGCACCTGCTGGTCTTCCCGGTCCATGTAGAACAGAGCCACCCGGGCGCGCAGGCTGTTGTCCTTAAGGCGGCTCTTGAAGCCCAGCTCGTAGTTGATCAGGGTCTCCTCGTTGAAAGCGCGCACGCTATTGAGGCCGGCGATGATGTCGGGGTCGTCGGTGACATCGATGCTGGCGAGGATGCCGCCGTTGACGCCGTTGGCGCGATAGCCGCGGGAGATGGAGGCATAGGCCAGAGTGTTGTCGGACCAGTCGTACTCCAAGGCCAGCTTGCCGCCCCACAGGTTCTTATCGGGGTTGAAGGCGACGGCATTGCTGTCGCTGTAGTCGGTGTCGCGATTCTCCATCCGCAGGCCGGTGACCAGGGTCAGCCGCTCGGTGAGGGTGGTGTCGAGCTGGCCGAACAGCGCCCAGGTCTCGGTGTCGAATTCGCTGTCGAAAGGCCCGGCAAACGTGTAGCGCCGGTCCAGGTTTTCATCGTTGGCCAGGTAGTAGAGTCCCGCCACCCACTCGCCGCGACCGTCGAACAGGGCCGAGCGCTCGTTGGAGACCAGGCGCAGCTCGGCGCTCACGCTGTCGCGCTCGCGCAGGTAGGTGTCGGTGGAGGTATAACCGGCGGGATGAAAGCCGTCGA
This sequence comes from Halieaceae bacterium, assembly GCA_028277365.1. Classification (GTDB taxonomy): domain Bacteria; phylum Pseudomonadota; class Gammaproteobacteria; order Pseudomonadales; family Halieaceae; genus JANQIO01. Next base: position 17,732 of record JANQGK010000343.1, read on the forward strand.
AGGTCCAGTCCTCGTCGTAGCTGTATTCGCTGTCGCTGTTGGCATAGCTGAACAGGGTTTGCAGTTCGACGTAGTCAAAACTCGAGGAGGTCTGCAGGGAAATCGCGACAGATTCCTGGGCGTCGCGGCCCGGTTCATCGGAAATCGTGTCGCGCGGGTTGTCCAGTGAGAAGGCGTCGTAGCCGTTGTCCACGTCGATGTAGGTGATGCCCAGGTCGATGCTGTGCCGCTCGGACAGCAACCATTGCAGGCGGGCGCGGGCAGTCAGCTCATCCCGCTCCTGGGTGTCGTCCTCGCCGAGGAAGTTGTTCTCGGTGTAACCGTCGCTGTTGAACTGTTCCAGCGCCACCCGGTAGCGCAGGGCGTCGGTCAGCGGGCCGCTGCTTACCAGGCCCAGGCTGTAGGTATCATAGTCACCGGCAGTGGCATCGACCCGATGGTAAAACTCTTCAGTGGGGGCGTTGCTGCGAATGTCGATCAGGCCGGCCAGGGCGTTGGCGCCGTGCAGCGTCCCCTGGGGGCCGCGCAGCACCTCCACCTGTTCGACGTCGAACAGGGTGCCGATGGCGCCGATGCCGCTGAAATCGACGCCGTCGACGCGCAGGCCTACCGACGGGTTGAGTGGCTCCTGGAATTGGCTGCGGTCTCCAACGCCGCGGATCTGGAAATAGCGGGCCCGGGAGGTGCCGCCGGCAAAGTTCACATTAGGCGCCAGGTTGAGGATTTCTTCCAGGTGCTGCGCAGCGCGTTGCTGGATGTCCTCGGTGCCGAGCACGCTGATGCTGCTGGCGGTGTCCATTAACTCGGTGCGGCGGAATTCCGCAGTGACGACCACTTCTTCGAAGCTGTCGCTGGCCGCGGCGGTGATGGCCAGTGGCAGGCAGGCCAGTGGAAGGAAGATCTGTGGCAGGGTGAAGCGGGTAAAGCTTTTGTTCACGGAGTCTCTCCAGTCAGTCCGCAGCAGGCTGCGGTGTCGAAAGAGACCCGGTTGACGACGTAATGGGTAAAGCGGGTTCACCTATTCCTACGCCGGTGCTAACCGGATCAGGTTCAAAGGGTTCGCCAGCACAGTCCCCGGAAACGAGTGCCCGGGACGGCCGGCATCTCAGGCGGATGCCACCCCTCAGGTAGCCATGCAAGGCATGACGAACACAGTGTATCATCTGGCGACGCGCTGATCACAGGCAGGTATATGGCAACACCGCCGGACAGAAGGGAATCGGACACGCGCAAGTCGTCTGAGGCTCTGAGCTACAGCGACGTGGATTCGCAGATGGTGGAGTTTGCCCGCACTGTGGAGCTCAACGAGCGTATCCTGCAGCGTCTGCAACGCTATGAACTCATGTTGCTCGACGCCTCCAGCCTGGCGGCGTTCCTCGATATCCTTCTGAATTCTACCCAGGCACAGTTTGGCCTGATCGGTGTCAGCCTCAGCCTTTATGACCCCGACGGTGAGCTGGAGTCATTGTTACCTCGAGACCTGGAGTTCGGCGTCGACCTGGTACTGGAGCGCGATTCCTTCGACATGCAGCAGCTCTACGGAGCGCGGCCGCGAGTGGAAGTCATCGTCTCTGAGGACCCCCGTGCTCTGCGCGCCATCGCCAACGTGGAAAGCGGCCAAAGTGCGCTGCTGCTGCCACTGGTGCGCGATGGCGTATTGGTGGGCAGCTTCCACTGGGTGAGTGAGGATGCCGCCGCCTTCGAGAGTGAGGTCGAAGTGGAGTTCCTCAATCACCTGGCCTCCATCATTGCTATCTGCCTGGAGAACTGCACTAACGCGGAACGGCTTGCGTCGCTGAGCCTGCTGGACCCGCTGACCCGGCTCGGCAACCAGCGCGCCTTCGAGATGGAACTGCGCAAGGAGGTGGCACGCGCCCACCGCAGCCAGAAGCCCCTGACGCTGATGATTATTGAGGTCGACGACTTCGCCTCAATCTCTGACAACTACGGTCATCTGTCCGGCGATTTCGTGCTTCAGGCGGTGGGTCGCCATGTCGCCGGCATGCTGCGCCGCACAGACTATCTGGCGCGGCTCCGGGGCGCACGCTTCGCGCTGCTGCTGCCGGGCTGCCCCGAGGACAAAGGGCAGGAAATCGGCGAGCGCGTGCGCAGTGAAACCGAGTTCATGGAAATCGACGACGGCCGCGGCGCCAACCTGTTTGCCAGCCTGTCTATCGGCATGAGTACCTGGGCGCCCCAGAACTACCCCGCCATCAACATGGAGCAGCTTTCCGAGCAGCTTAAGAACAATGCCACCTCGGCGATGGTTCGCTCTCACACCGGCGGCGGTAATCGTGTGTCACTGTCGCGCCTGGCGGCCATGCTGACCTAGGCGGCCCCACCCAATCTCGGGGTCAGAGTCCTTTTCCGCAGGAAAAGGACTCTGACCCCATTTACTGTTTATCAGTTGCCGAAGTTAAACACGAAGTCCACGCCGTAGGTGCGAGGGCGACCGAAGGTGTTGCCGGCAAAGCCCAGGCTGGCGAAATCGATACCCCACTCTTCGTATTCCTCGTCCGCCAGGTTCTTGCCCCAGGCCGACACGCGCAGCGTACCCATGTCGCCGAGCTGTACGTGGTTGAGGCTGACGCGGGCGTTGAGAATCCAGCGTTCTTCTGCCCGGTCGAACTGGTTCTGGAAGGGGTGGAAGACGAACTCGTCCGTGTAGGTGGCATCGACCCGCGCGCTCAGCGCGCCGAAGGTGAAGGGGGCGAAATCATACTGTAAACCAATATTGCCGTTGTGCTCCGGTGAACGGGTTACGGTGGTGATGTTGGAGATATCCACCTCCTGGTCGGTGGCGGGGTCACGGGCCAGGTACTCGTCGTACTCCGCGTCCAGGTAGCCGTAGGTCAGGTCCATGACCAGGCCCTCGGCGAGGATGGCCACCAGGTCCAGCTCCACGCCCCAGTAGGTTGCCTGGCCGGCGTTGACGAGGCGGCTGGATGCACCGCCGCTGCCGGCTTCGAACTGGGCGATCTGGATATCGTCGAACTCGTTGTAGAACAGCGCGACGTTGGTGCGCAGGCGGTTGTCCAGCCAGTCCGCCTTCATGCCCAGCTCGTAGGAATCCACCTCTTCCTCGTCTACCTGCTCTTCCCAGGCCGAGACCGTCGAAGCCCGGGCATTGAATCCGCCGGCGTTGTAGCCGGTGGAATAGGTGGCGTAAAGGTTTATGTCTTCGCTCAGTGCCCAGTTCACGTTGAACAGGTAGCTGATGTTGTCCCAATCGTCGCCGTTGGTCAGGCGCTCACTGAAATCGGTCTGCCCCAGGTTTTCGCTGAACAGGAAGGCGTCGCGCTCGTCCTCGGTATAACGGGCGCCCAGGGTAATCTGCAGGTTGTCGGTCAGGTCGTAGGTGCCCTGGCCGTAAATGGCCCAGGACTCGGTGTCCTGGCCGTAGGTCAGATCCACCGAGCCGTTGAGGTTGGGGTCGGCGCCCGGTGCCGGGAAGGGCAGCGGCAGGCGCTGGCTGCCCACGCACACCGGGCCCTGACCGGGAACATCGTTGCAGAAGCCGGCGGCCGTGTAGGCGGCCAGCAGGCCCGGGTCGGCGACCAGGAACTGGATCGGCAGGCCGAAGGTCTGCGGGTTGTCCTGGAACACCTCTTCCTCGTAGTAGTAGTAGCCGAAGGTATAAGCCAGCCGGTCATCGAACAGATCGCCGATGAGCTGCAGTTCGTGGGTGGTCATTTCTACGTAGCCGTCGGTGATGGCGGCGTGGAAACCCGGTGTCGGGATCACCTGGCCGCCCCCATAGAACAGGTCGGCCGTATTCAGCGCGCCGCCGTCGAGGTCGGTGGCGGCGTAGGTGGAGTCGGTATCGCGGTCGCCGAATATGTACTTGATGGTCATGCCGTCCAGCTCGAGCGCGGCGATGAAGCTATGGCCCTCAACTTCCAGTTGCTCGGTGCTGACCGCGTCCAGGTTGAAGTCGTCACGGCGGTCATTGGGGTCGCCGATCAGTGCTGCCATTTCCTGGTACAGCTGGCCGCCCAGGATTTCGTAGGGGAAGGGCGTGTCGGTCAGGCCGTTGAAGATGCTGTCCTTCACCTCAGTGACCTGGAAGGGCGTGGGAACCCCCTCGTTGTCGGTCTTGTCGTAGGCGTAGTCCAGGGTCAGGTTGTCGGTGGGCTCCAGGCGCAGGGCGACGCGGTAGCTGTCGTTGTCTTCGCTGGCAAGGTCGGACTCCTGGCCCGGGAAATCGTTGTCGGCCCAGCCGTCCCACTCCATGTGCATGCCGCTCAGCTTCACCGACAGCATGTCTGCAATCTTCGGGAAATCGATGCTGCCGCGGTAGCGTTGGTAGCCCTCG
>JANQGK010000373.1 GCA_028277365.1 Halieaceae bacterium
AGGGTGAGGGCGGTCCCTCTAAGGATTCCGAAGACTTTATCGTCGGCTTTACGGTCGAGGTGCCGCTGGAGCGGCGCTTCGCCAAGGGGCGCATTGCCCAGGAGCGTGCCCGCCAAAACGCGCTCGAGTTCGAGCGCCAGCAGGTGGAGGACCAGATCGAGCTGGAGCTGCAGAACATCCTGCTGGACCTGGATGTTGCCCAGGAGTTGTCACGGCTGGCGGGGCTGGAAGTGGAGCAGGCGGAGATCATGCGCGACGCCGAGCGAGCCCGTTTCGACCAGGGCGCCAGTGACTTTTTTCTGGTGAACCTGCGGGAGGAGACCGCCGCGAATGCCCTGATCCGTTATTACGCCGCTATCCGCGAGGCGCGGGTGGCGCGCGCCAACTACGATGCCGCCACGGTGAACCTGGAACAGCTGGGCCTGGCGGGTACTGAGCCTGCGAGTACGAACTGACGAAAGCCCTCCCGCCGACTCGCTATACTGGTATAGCGCGGTTTGAAAGGTGGACTTATGAACGCTTCAAGACTCACAGTACTGCTTGCGGCTTTGTTAGCCGCCCCGGCCTGGGGCAGCTGCACCAGCACCAGTACCAGCACCTATACCTTTACCAACTGTAGCGACGGCACCTCGTCCATCAGCCAGCGTATTGGCCCCAATACCTACACCACAAGCTCCGACGGCGGCAGCGCCACCAGCTATCAGTCCGGCAACGTGACCTATCACACCGGCCCCGTGGGCGGTGGAACCAGCTACCGCACCGGCAACTATGCCCAGCACTACTGGAGCGATGGCGGCCGGGGCAGCAGTCGCTATGGAGAGAGTGTCGATCGCCACGACTGGCAGGTGGATGAGGCACACAGGCTGCCGTCTGCGAAGTCAGCGAATGAGACCCTGCGGGCGCAAAACGAACGGCGGGCGCGCTACGGTCATATTGCCGGCCCCGCGGCGAGCGGTCGCTAGCGGGTGAGCCCAAGCTGGCGCTACCCGCGCGCAGGTTCGCCAGCCCGGGAGCTCATCCCGGTGTTGCGGTCTAGGCCGCGACCTGGATGATCCCCACCAGGAGGGCGCCAAAGCCCGCTATTATTGTCAGGTTTACCCATATCTGCTTCGTTTTCATGCCTGTTCGCCTCGCGAATGTAAGTAGTGTGAATCAGTACCGTTTTGGTCTACCTACAGATTTGCGATAACCGTGCCAGGTCGGTAGATGGACCGATTTATTCAATGAAAACAGCAGCTTGAAGAGTGAAGAAAGAACCGACGGATGCGTGGAAAAAGAGGTGCGCCAAAATTTCAGAGGCTTCCTCCGAAATAGTGGCGGAAAGGCGTCGAAAAGTGGCGCTGTGAGCCAAAGCTTTCCAATTTGAGGTCAGGTAGAGGCCGATAGAGCCGGTTTGACGGTCGTCATTCGCCATTTCAGCCGCTGAGCGCTCGCCAAAACCTACTCAAAAGTTGGACGGCCCGGCGCATGCCGGGCCAGAGGGTCAGTTCAGTGAAACCGGCTGCAGGTCGTTGGCGAGGGATTCGCGTACCGCGTCGTCCAGAGCCACACCGTCGATGGGCAGGGCCGGGTGCTCGATGCCGATGGTGATGGCGGCACCGCTTTTCGCGGCGCTGATCATGCTGCTGTCCAGTTCATAGCGCATGAAGTGGACCGAAGAGGTCTTGTCGGCAGTGGCTCGGTCAAGGTCTTCATCGGCGATCGGGTAGACCCGCTCGCAGCCTTCCACCTGCACCCACACTTTGTCCTCGATGCCGATCATCTCCGCCAGGCGCAGGGCGCGCTCCTGGGGGTCGGCGTACTCCAGCATGAAAGTTGCCTTCCAGTTGCTGCCGTCGGGGATCAGCGGGTTGTATGCTTCCAGTTCCTCCATGATGCCCTCGGCCTCGAAGACCTTCTCGATACGCAGCATTTCCTGGATCTGGTATTTGATGGTCAAGGCGTCTTCGAAGTACAGCCGGGCGTGTTCGCCGAGGGCAACCTGGCGGGTTTTCTTATGCTCCAGTACCTTGGCGCGGAAGTTGGGCCGCTCGACGGCGTAATCTTCCAGTGACCAGAGATCGTCGCGTGAGAGATGTACCATCCTCGTTTCCTCGTTGTGCATGTTAAGGGTGCATGTTAAGGGTGCGTGTATAGGGTATCCGCAAAAGAGTATCAGCGCGCTGCCTACAGACCGTAGGCCATGCGCAGCAGGGTCATGGGGTGGGTAGCCTCGTCGACCGTCTCCGACAGGTTCGCAATATGCACCGCGGCCATCGGGCAATCGCTCGCCAGGTACTTGGGCTTCAGCTGATCCACCTTGCGCACAATGGGCCGGCCGATCTTGATCGACTTGGCGCGGGTCTCTTTCTTGACCGCATAGGTGCCATCGTGGCCGGAGCAGCGCTCCTGGGCGTGTACTTCTGTGTCCGGCACCAGGTTCAATACGTCCCGGGTTTTCAGGCCGATGTTCTGCACCCGCAGGTGACAGGATACCTGCCAGGCGACGTCGCCCAGAGCATTGGGAAACTCAGTCTTGAGACCGCCCTCTTTGTGGCGCAGCCACAGGTATTCGAAGGGGTCGAAGAAGGCTTCTTTCACCTTTTGCACATCCGGGTCCTCCGGGTACAGCAGCGGTAGTTCCTGCTTGTACATCAGTACGCAGGACGGAATAGGCGCCGTGAGGTCGTAGCCCTCATCCACGAGCCCGGCCAGCATCGGAATGTTCTGCTGTTTGAGCTTGTCGACGGCCTCGAGGTCGCCGAGGTCGAACTTGGGCATGCCGCAGCAGGCTTCCTTTGGCACGATGTCGATCATCACGCCGTTGTGCTGGAACACCTTCATGAAATCCTCGCCGATGCCCGGCGTGTTGTAGTTGCCGTAGCAGGTGGCGTACAGGGCGAGCTTGCCGGTGGTGCCGTTCATTGGCGCGGGCTCGATAGGTTTTACCATGGCGGCTGCGCGCTTGCGCAGGGTATTGCGGTGGTACTCCGGTACCGGCGCCTCACGGTGAACGCCCAGCGTACTCTCTAACACCTTGCGGAAGCCTGAGGACTTGTTGAGGGCGTTGACGGTGACGTCCACCAGCGGAATGGTGGCCAGCTTGCTGACACCGTCGGTGTTGGTGAGCACGCGGTCGCGGAAGGGGACGCCCTCTGCCTTGAAGCGCTGGGCCTTGGCGCGCAGCATCAGATGCGGGAAGTCCACGTTCCACTCGTGGGGTGGCACGTAGGGGCACTTGGTCATGTAACAGAGGTCGCACATGTAGCATTGATCGACCACCTTGATGTAGTCGGCCTTGTCGACCCCGTCGACTTCCAGGGTCTCCGATTCATCCACCAGGTCAAACAGGGTGGGGAAGGAGTCGCACAGGCTGACGCAGCGGCGGCAGCCGTGGCAGATGTCGTAGACGCGCTCGAGCTCCTGCTCGAGGTCCTGCTGGTCCCAGAACTGGTCGCTCTTCCAGTCGATGGGGTGACGAGTGGGTGCTTCTAGACTGCCTTCACGCACGGCCATGGGGAGCTCCAATAGGATGCGGCGGGTCTGCGCTCGGCAAACCCGGCGCGGGTAAGCGGGGAATGGCCGGGCGGTCGCCCGGCCGGTGCCTCGATCCGTTCAGGTCCTGGTTGAGGACGTGGTTTCCTGGTTGAGGACTCAGTCGTCGAGGTTGTCCAGCGCCTTCTGGAAACGGTTGGCATGGCTGCGCTCTGCCTTGGCCAGGGTTTCCATCCAGTCGGCAATCTCGTCGAAACCCTCGTCGCGGGCGGTCTTGGCCATGCCCGGGTACATGTCGGTGTACTCGTGGGTTTCGCCTGCAATCGCCGCTTTCAGGTTGTCGGCAGTGCCGCCGATGGGCAGGCCGGTGGCAGGGTCGCCCACTTCTTCCAGGTACTCCAGGTGACCGTGGGCGTGGCCGGTTTCACCCTCTGCGGTGGAACGGAAGACCGCGGCAACGTCGTTGTAGCCTTCCACGTCCGCCTTGGCGGCGAAGTACAGGTAGCGACGGTTTGCCTGGGACTCGCCAGCAAAGGCGTCTTTAAGGTTCTGTTCGGTTTGGCTGCCTTTCAAAGACATAGTGGTCTCCTGTTAAAACATGACCGTTTAGGTTGGAGCTGCCGGGCAGCCCCGCGTGGTGGTTGCTGTGGCCAGGGCGGCGGCCTCTGCCGTATATCTAGCGACGCCGGCAGCACTGCCCCGTATCACAACATCAATCTAAGAGCGTAGACCCGGAATCTCAATCCGTATAATGCAAAATTTGCAAAAGCTTGATCGAAAATTTCGATAAGCTGATACTGCCCCCAAACATCCCCCCAGAGCGTAGCACGTGACCCGACAACCGACCTTAAAGCAGCTCAAATACCTGTGTGCGGTGGCAGAGCACAGTCATTTCGGCAACGCAGCCAAGGCCTGCCACGTGTCCCAGTCGACGCTCAGCGCGGGCATTCTCGAGCTGGAAGAGGCCCTTGGCGCCTCCCTGGTGGAGCGCAACAACCGTCAGGTGATTCTCACCGGCCTCGGCAGCGACGTGGTACAGCGCGCCCAGTCCATCCTGCTGGACGTTGAAGACCTGATGGCCCTGTGTGACGCTTCCAGTGCGCCGTTCTCCGGCAAGATGCGTCTGGGGGTGATACCCACTATCGCCCCGTACATCCTGCCATCGCTGCTGAAACGCCTGCGCAAGGAGCATCCGGATTTCCAGCTCTATATCCGCGAGGATCTCAGCGGCCATCTGGTGGACTCCCTGCAACATGGTGAGCTGGACGTGCTGCTGCTGGCGTTGCCCTATCCGGCCGAAAAAGTAGAGAACATGCACCTGTTCGACGACCCCTTCGTGTTTGCCTGCCCACGCAGCCACCAGCTGGCGAAAGGAGGTGAGCTCAGCACTTCAGAGCTTAAGAGCCAGGAACTGCTGCTGCTGGAAGACGGCCACTGCCTGCGGGACCACGCCCTGGAGGCCTGCAAGCTGAAGGAAACCGAGATCGATATCCCCTACCAGGCCACCAGCCTGAATACCATCGTGCAGATGGTGGCCAACGGCATCGGCGTGACCCTGTTGCCGCAGATGGCGCTGGATTCACGCATTCTGTCCGGCACCGAGGTATACACCCGCAGCTTCAAGGAGCGGGACGTGGTGCGTTCAATCGGCCTTATGTGGCGCAACAAGACGCCGCGCCGTGCCGAGTTCACGCTGCTGGGTAAGTTCATCACCGAGCAATACAGCGCCGCCAAAGCGGCGTAGTACCTGTTAGTACCTGTGACTGCCGCCGCGGGCCTGTGAGCGGCGGCTTCATATTAATTGGCCTGCGTCGTGTGCGAGACTTCGCAGCGACTGCGAACACCGCTTCATCCCAACAAGCAAAACCAAGGAATTAAGTATGAACATGCGAGCAATCGCGCTGCTTTTTTTGGTGCTGTTCACGGCCGCTGTCCGGGCGGACGTCATGGTCATGAAAAACGGCTCCCGTATTGTCGGCACACTGGTCAGCGGGGGCGACGGTACCATCAAGTTCCACACTTCCTGGGGCGGCACCCTGGAGGACAAGTCGGAAAATGTGGTGTCAGTGGAAACGGAGGGCACCACCACCGTAATGATGGCCGGCGGCGAGATCTACC
>JANQGK010000029.1 GCA_028277365.1 Halieaceae bacterium
ACCTGGAGCTGCGCCGGCAGATTGAGTCGGCCTACCGGCAGGTGGTGCCCCGCGGCGCAGCTCCAGGTTTTCCGACTCGAGACTGGAATAGTTGGCGTAGGTGGACGTCACCTGCAGCAGGAAAGCAGCCCCGAACACGCCGGCCACCAGGCGCCACTGACGCCACCACTGCTCGAGGGGCAGGTTGGCGCCGTAATCGCCCTGACGCAGGTTCAGGGGCTGGCGCTCTTCCTCGGCCAGCATGAGGGCGGCAGCAAAATTGCCGGTGCGCCACTGCATGCGCTCGCGCATCCAGGGCGGCAGCAGTTCGCTGTCAGACCCCTGGTCCAAACCGTAGACGATCACGGTGTCAGCCACGTCTTCCGGCAGGCTGGCCAGCATGGCCGCCCCCAGGCTGCGCTCGGCGCTGAAACCTTCATTGGCGCCGCTGCGCACTACCAGCTGGTGAGCTTCGATCACCACGCACAGCTCGTGGGGCTGCCAGGGCAGCAGCAGCGGCTCAGGAATCCAAAGGGCGACGCCCGGCAAGTCTGCCAGCAGTTCCTGCCAGCGCTCCATGGCGTCGTGGGTGCAGGCGGCTACCCCCAGCTCGAGCGTATCCAGTGCGCGCTGGGCGAAGTGCAGGTTGTCGACGTCGGTGGCGAAATCGTCTTCCAGCATGTAGGGCAGCGATTTGGCGATATGGCGCTTCTCAGCCGGCGTAATGCTGACCTCGCGCAGGCTGACATCGCCGCCGGGTACGGCGAACAACACCGGGGCCCGGCGACCGGCGGCCAGGGCCAGCAGTTGTTCGCGCTGCGCCTCGTCATCCAGCGGGCGCGGGTCGTCGCTGGAACCGGGCGGGTACCAGACCAGCGAGTCGTCCAGCCAACGGATTACTGCGGATTCGCGCACAAACTCTCCATGAAATTGATAACGGGCTCTCAGCGGGTTCCTAGTGGGCCTCCAGCGGGCTTCTAGTGGGCCTCCAGCGGGCTTCTAGTGAGCCCCCGGCGGGCTTTTAAAAAGCCCCACTGCTTCTCATTAGCGTTTTGACCTGCCCGCCCTGGCGGCGCAGTACACTGTAAAGGGTCGCCTGGCGGTCAGCAACTTCCACCTGGCCGGTGTAGAGGAAGTAGTCGGTATCCTCCGACAGCAGGTTCCGGTCCACGGTGAGATTGGCCAGTACCGGGCTCGCCAGGAAAGCCTCGACACTCTCGAAACCCTCCTCGCCGCGCAGCGCTACCAAGGCCTCGCCCTCGGATTCCGACAGCGGCTCCAGCCGGTCGTCGGCGTTGATGGTACGCAGGACCTGGGCCGGTGCGGTCTGGATATTCAGCGAACCATCACCCCACACGGTGACGTACGGTTCGACGGCCAGATACAGCTCCGGCGTCATGTAGGCCACCATGCGCAGCTCGCTGACACTGCTGAACTGACGGTTGGCGGCCCGGTAGGACGGCTCCGCATCGATGTAGTAGCTGTCCTCCGCGCCGAAGTCGGAGGGGTTACTGTCATTGTCCATCCAGTCCTGGATGGCCTCCAGGATCAGCCGGGCGTCCTGCTCGCTGACCTGGGGTTCCTCAAAGGATTGCAGCAGGCGCAGGAAACGGCGCTGGGAGGTCGTGAAGGCCTCCACGCCGTCGCCGGTGATTGCGAGGCCGCGGCCGGGCCCCTGGCCGCCATCGCCGTCGTCAGCGGAGGACCGGCTGGCATTGAGGCTGTTAATGTACAGACGTCCGGACAGGTCCTGGATACTGCCGGTGAGAAACCCGCCCTCGTCGATGGGGTAGGTCACTGCAGGCCCGGCCCACAGTTCGGAGAGATCGTCGCGTTGGAGATTGGCCTGGGTATCGGCCTCCTCGTCCTGGATGAGCACCATCTTGGCCAGGTCTTCGCCGCCGCGCAGGTAAGCGTGGGCCTGGCTGGCAACAAAGCTGTTGGCGCCGCGCTTCATGAACAGCGTGAACTCGCTGCTCATGGCCACCACCAGGGTGGTGGCCAGTGCAAAGACCAGCATGGCGACAATCAGCGCCGCGCCGCGCTGCCGGCCGCGGCCCGACCGGTAGCACCTCGGCCGGTAGCGCCTCGGCCGGCAGCGCCTAGAGTTCGCGTTGCGGCAGTTCATACAGCCACCTCACTTCGCCCCAGTCCTCCAGTTCCAGCCGCACTTCCACCGCTTCGGGCACCGTGTTCACCCCCTGGCCGCCGTTGAGACCCCAGGCCTCGGGCCAGTTCTCGGTTTCGATCTCGTTGGGGGCGAGTTCGATCCCGTCCCCGAGGAAGCGGAACTCCATCAGGTTCACGTTCTCAAGCAAGGCCACCCGCTGGGGCTCGGTTTCGTTGGTGCGGTCCAGGACCTGAAACTGTTCGCGGTACAAGGTGGTGTCCTCCAACACGTAGCGCACCCGCTGCATATGACTGCGCTGGCGTCCCAGGGTGTTGAACCAGCCGACGCGGGTGAAAGCGATTTGCTGCTCAACGCGCTCGCCGCCAAACATTGCCGGCACGGTGGCCCCGAACTCGTTGCGCACCGGGCGGTCGATAAAGTGTGAAAGGTCGCGACTCAGCAGGCTCCAGGCCCGGTTGATCTCGGAGATGCGCTCACCCTGTTCACGCAGCGTCTCGGCGCTGTTCATGGTCTGGTCGAGGCTGGCGAAGGCCAGGGTCGCCACCATGGCGGTGATAGCCATAGCTATCAGCACCTCGATCAAGGTGAAACCACGCGCGCAGCGCCCCGCCATCACTGCCCACCCCCGGTCACATTGGTGGTATAGATAAAGCCCACCAGGGTATACAGCGGCGTCTCCCGCTGTTCCTCTTCAGCAGCGACGGTGATCTGCAGGCGGTAGAAGTCCGGCGCATCGGTGGGCTGGCTCTCCATCCAGTAGTACCACTCCCGGTCGGCCATGTCCTCGGTACCGCGGCGCTCGCCGCGGAAGAAAGGCCCCCCGCGGTTGAGCAGCAGACGCACCTCGGTCATCTTGTTGGTCGCCACCCATTGCGCCATGGACTTATCGCGCAGGTAGCCGGTGGCGTCCACCTGTTGGTAGAGCGCCCGCAGCATGGCGGGCAGGGCGATGGCGATGACCATCAGAGCCACCATCACTTCCACCAGCGTAAAGCCGCGACAGCGCCTCACCTACTCCTCGTCCTCGTCTATCCCGCGGCGGCGCAGCTCGAAGCGCCCCAGCAGGTCCCACTCCAGTTCCCACAGCACGTCACCGTTGCCGGCATCAACCCAGGTCATAACGCCGGGGATTGCCTCACCGCTGGCAAAGAATACGATCTGCGGCGCCGGCGGCAGGGTTTCGTCTTCCGGGTCCTGGCGCTGCTCGAGCTCGGTTTCTCCCTCCTCGATCTCGAGGATCACGTCCACGTCATGCGGCAATTGGCGGCGGCCGAAGGCGTCCTCGTCAAAAGGCGCGGTGCGCCAGACGTTGCCGGCACGCTGCAGCCATTCGTAGCTGTAAATCGTGACATCTCCGGCACTGTCCAGGCCGAACAGCACCCCCATGTCGGTGCCGTTGAGTTCAGCCTCGTCCATGGCATAGCTGGCAATATCGGCGAACTCGCGGGCGGCGGCGTCGACCTGGTAATCCCGGCTGCCGGAGCTTAAGGACAGCCCGGCAATCGACACGATCATGCCCACCACCACCAGTACCAGCAGCAGCTCCAGCAGGCTGAAACCACACTGGCGGAAGGGTTTACAGGTCCTGGTCGTCGCCATCCCAGTTGCCCAGGTCGGCGTTCTGGTTCTCGCCGCCAGTCAGGCCGTCTGCGCCCAGTGAATAGAGGTCAAACTCGCCGTTGTCGCCGGGGCTCAGGTACAGATAGGGGCGACCCCAGGGGTCCATCGGGGTGCGCTCCAGGTAACCGCCTTGCTTGAAGTTGCGGGGCACCGGGTCCAGGCCCGAGGGCGCTACCAGCGCTTCCAGGCCCTGCTCGGTAGTGGGGTAGTTGAAGTTGTCCAGCCGGTAGAGCTTGAGGGCCGTTTCGATATTGGCAAAGTCGGCATACACCTTCTGCACCCGCGCTTCGTCGGCGCGGTTCAGCACCGTGGGCGCCACCACGCTGACCAGCAGACCCAGGATCACCAGCACCACCAGGATCTCTACCAGGCTGAATCCACGCTGTTGCTTCATCTAATTCACCATCGTATTGAGTTGGAATATCGGCAGCAGGATGGCGAGCACAATGCCCAGCACCATCCCACCCATAAATACCACCATGACCGGCTCCATGATGCCCATCAGCGCGCCCAGGGTCATCTCCAGTTCGCGCTCCTGGTTGGTAGCGGAGCGTTGCAGCATGGTTTCCAGCTCGCCGGAGGCCTCACCGCTGGCCACCATGTGCACCATCAGCGGCGGGAAACGGCCGCTCTGCTGCAGGGCACGGTGCAGGCTGGAGCCTTCCTGCACCATCTCCGCGACCTGGCCGCTGGATTCGCGCAACACGCGGTTGCGCAGCACCTCGCCGGCAATACGCAGGGATTCCAGCAGCGGCACGCCGCTGGCCATGAGAATGCTGAGGGTGGAGGCAAAGCGCGCCGTGTCCACCGTGGTCAGGATGCCGCGTATCCCCGGGATACGCAGCAGGAACTGGTGCCAGGCCCGGCGCCGGCCCTCGTTGCGCAGCGCCTGCCGAAAGCCGAAGACCAGAAGAACAAGACCCACCAGCACCCAGACGCCGTAGCCGCGCACAAAATCACTGGAGGCGATCAGGAATTTTGTCAGCCAGGGCAGTTCCGCATTGGTATGGGCGAAGATGCCCACCAGTTCCGGCACTACGAAGACCATCAGTGCAGCCACCACCGCCACGGCGACGCCCAACAGGATAAAGGGATAGATCATGGCCTGCTGCAGTTTCTGCTGAGTGTACTGGCGCTGCTCGCTGTAGTCGGCGAGCTGTTCAAGAACGGGGCCCAGGAAACCGGCGGTTTCCCCGGCCTTGACCATCGCCCGGTACATTTCGTTGAAGACGTTGGGGAACTCCCCCATGGCGTAGGCCAGGGTGTGACCCTCCGCCACCCGCGAGCGCACCTGCAGCAGCAGGCCCTTGAGGCGCTGCTTGCTGGTTTGTTCGGCGACCGCCGTGAGGCATTCATCAATGGGCAGGTTGGACTGCACCAGGGTGGCGAGCTGGCGGGTGACCAGGGCCAGCTCCGCCGGCTTGACGCGGGGTGCGAAGACCTTGCCGATGCCCGCCGAGGGGGCGGCGCTGCGGCGGTTGGCCTCTGACACCTCCACCGGCTTGAGGTGCTGGGCGCGCAGGGAGGAGCGAATCTGCCGCTCCGAGTCTCCTTCCAGGATTCCCTTCTGCAGCTTGCCGTCGGCATCGAGGGCGCGGTAGCGGTAGGCGGTCATGACTTACCCGGCGGTGGTGACTCGCATCACCTCTTCCATGCTGGTCTCGCCACTGAGTACGCGCTGCTGACCGTCGCCGAGAATGCCCGGCGCCCGCTCCCGGGCGAGCTTGACCATCTCCATCTCGCTGGCATTCTCGTGGATCAGTGCGCGCATCGCATCGTCGATCTCGATCAGTTCATAGATGCCGGTTCGGCCGCGGTAGCCGGTAAAGTTGCAGTGGTCGCAGCCCTTCGGCCGGTAGATGGTTTGGGTGCTGCCTGCCGGCAGGCCCAGCCACTCGGCCTCAGCTTCGGTGACCTGGTGCTCTTCCCGGCAGTCCTTGCACAGCAGCCGCACCAGGCGCTGGGCCATCACGCCGATCAGCGACGAGGACAGCAGGAAGGGCTCGATGCCCATATCCTGCAGTCGCGTGACCGCGCCGATGGCGGTGTTGGTGTGCAGGGTGGAAAGCACCAGGTGGCCGGTCAGCGAGGCCTGCACCGCGATCTCCGCGGTTTCCAGGTCGCGAATCTCGCCCACCATTACCACGTCAGGGTCCTGGCGCAGAATAGCGCGCAGGCCGCGAGCGAAGGTCATGTCGACCTTGGCGTTGACCTGGGTCTGGCCGACCCCCGGCAACATGTATTCGATGGGGTCCTCAATGGTAAGGATATTGCGGGTGGACTCATTGATATGCGTGAGGCCCGCATACAGCGTGGTGGTTTTGCCGGAGCCGGTGGGCCCGGTCACCAGGATAATGCCGTGGGCGCTGTGCAGTCCGTGCTCGTAGCCCTTGCGCACCTGCTCGTTCATGTTGAGCTGGTCGAGCTGCAGTTGGCCGGCCTGCTTGTCCAGCAGACGCAGCACCACCCGCTCACCGTGGGCCGAGGGAATGGTGGACATGCGAATATCCACCGCATGGCCCGCCAGTCGTACCGAGATGCGGCCGTCCTGGGGCACCCGCTTCTCGGCGATGTCGAGCTTGGCCATTACCTTCAGGCGCGAGACCAGCAGCGGCGCCAACATGCGCTTGGGTGAGAGCACCTCCGACAGCACGCCGTCGATCCGGAAGCGCACCGAGAGGCGATCCTCGAAGGTTTCGATGTGGATATCCGAGGCCTGTTCACGCACCGCCTGGGAGAGAATGGCGTTGATCAAACGGATGATCGGGGCATCGTCCTCGGCGTCCATCAGGTCGCCGATCTCGGGAATCTCGTCTGCCAGCCGGGTCAGGTCGACATCGGTGGACAGGTCCTCCGCCACCTGGGAGGCCTCGTTGTTGTCGCGCTGGTAGGCCTGGGTCAGGCGCCGCTGGAACTGGTCGTCGGGCACCTCTTCCAGAGCGAAGGGCCCGCCCAGGTAGCGCCGCAGCTCCGCCAGCAGCGGCACGGTCAGCGGGCCCTGGTGCAGGATGGTCGGCACCTCGCCGTCCTGCAGCAGGATGCCGTGCTGCTTGGCGAAGGTAAACGGCAGGGACCGGAGGCTCTGTTCCATCAGCTCGCCCCGTTGTCGACGGTCTCCGCGGCGCTGCTCGACTCTTTGATTTCCTCGAGCTGCTTAATCTGCTCCTCCCACTCGGGCAGGATGGGCACGTCGGAGCCGTCCTTGAACTCCACTCCGGCGTCGATGCGCATCTGCTGCTGCGCGCGGATGTACTTGTATTTCTGGGCGGTGGCGCCTTCCAGGGCCTTGTCGTCGCGAATAATGGTGGGTTTGATGAACACCATGAGGTTGGACTGGGTGACGGTGGCCGCGTCCTGTCGAAACAGCCGGCCCAGGAAGGGAATATCACCCAGGAAGGGAATCTTCTGAGTCTGGTCCTGCAGCTCATCCTCGATCAGGCCGCCCAGCACCACCGTGCGGCCGTCGCCGGCCAGCACCTTGGTTTCCACCCGGCGCTCATTGGTGATCAGGTCAGAGGCCAGTAGCTGGCTGCCGCCGATCACGCTGGACACTTCCTGGGAAATATCCAGCTGCACCAGGTCGCCCTCGTTGACGTGCGGCGTCACGGTCAGAGTAATACCGACATTCTGACGCTCAATGGTCTGGAACGGGTTGTTGGGCTGGTTCTGGGCACCGGTATTGGTAAACGAACCGGTGACAAACGGCACTTCCTGGCCGACCGTGATAAACGCCTCCTGATTGTCGAGGGTCAGAAGGCTCGGCGTAGAAAGGATGTTGGCATTGGTTTCGGAGCTGAGCGCGCTGAGGATCACTGCGATATCCAGGCTTTCGTCCAGCTGGCCCCACCCCAGTGACAGGCCTGGCGTGCCGGCGAGCGCCGACAGGAAGGCGTCGCGGTCAAATTCATCGCCCAGGTCATCGTTGGTGCTGTCGTCCGCATCATTGTTGGGGCTGGCAATGGCGTTGGCGATGCCGGCGGCCCGGTTGTTGTCGCTGGCGATGATATTGCTACCGAAGGATCCGCTGTCGTCGCGGAACAGCCACTGCACGCCCAGATCGTCCCCGTCGATGACTTCGAGCTCGGCGATAATGGCTTCCACCAGCACCTGGGCACGGCGGATATCCAGGCGCTGGATGACTGCCTCGATAGACTGCATCTCGTCGGCGTCGGCGGTCACGATCAGGGCGTTGGTGCCCTCGTCCGCCTCGATGGTGGCGCTGGAGTCGCTGCGGCGGCGGTTGGTGCCCTCCTCCGGGTCGAGCTTGCTGATGTTCTGCATCACCCGGGTCAGCACTTCGGCTATCGCTACGGCGTCGGCGTATTCCAGGTAAATCACCTTGACGTTGCCGCTCTGCTCCAGCGGCGTGTCCAGGTAAGCAATGAGCTTGCGCATGCGCGCCCGCTCCAGCTCGTCGCCGCTGACCAGCACGCTGTTGGTACGCTTGTCCGCCACCAGCAGGATTTCAGCATCAGCGCCGCCGGCCTGTTTGGCCTCGCTTTTTGCCAGCTCCAGCAGCATGCGCACCACGTCTTCGGCCACCGCGTACTCGAGGTTGATAATCTCGGTTTGCTGCACGGCGCTCTGGTCCATGCCCTCGATAATGTCGCGGATGCGGTCGATGTTGGCCGCCGTGTCACTGATGATGATGGCGTTAGACGGCGCGTAAGCCGCCATATGGGCCTGCTGGGGTACCAGCGGACGCAGCACCGGAATCAGCTTGGCGGCGGAAATATTCTCCAGGCGGATCACATGGGTCAGGTACTCATCGTTGGCGCGCACGCCTGCGGTTTCGACCCGTACCGGTGCCGAGCGCGCATCCTTGGACTGGATGACGCGCACAACGTTGCCGCTGCGCACTGCCGTGTAACCGTGCACGTCGAGGATGGACAGAAACAGGTCGTACAGCTCGTTGCTGGATACCGGCTTTGCTGACACGACCTTTACAGTGCCCTTTACCTTGGGATCCACCACGATAGTGGTGTTGGTAGCCTCGGCCACGAACTTGATCAGCTCCTGAATATCCGTCTCCTTGAGGTTGACGGTCCAGTCCTGAGCAGCGGCGGGCACGGCCGCGAAGAGCAGGCACAGCAGCGCCGCGCGCAGCGGGCGCCTGGTTAGAATTCCCATGAATGAGTCACTGGTCAAAAAGGGTTCCCATACTATTTCCGGATTGTGACAGCTCTGTTACCGGAAGTCCCGGTGGCTTCACTGCCCGCTTCCCTCGGGTTCGCCCAGCCCCACCACCAGGGTGACTTCCTGGCCGTCGCGCAGCACGTCGAAGCTGGCTTCCTTGGCGGTGCGCATCACCCGGTACAGCTCCATGGCCTTGCCCGGATCGCTGAGACGGATGCCGTTCACGCCCGTCACTATGTCGTTGGACTGGAAGCCCATGGCCGCGAACTGCTCGGAGTCGCGACCGGCGCTCACCCGGTAGCCCTTGAGCTGCCCCTCTTCACGCACTGCTGCGATGTTGACCACCTGCGCCAGGGACTGCGGATTGCTATAGAGACGGCGCCGGTAGTTTTCCGCCAGCTGGGTGACATCCTGGCTGCCGCGGCGGTCCATGCGGCGCGCACTGTTCACGGCCGGGCGCTGCAGTGATGCAGCCGTCTGCGGTGCGCTGGCCCCCTGCGTCAGCTTGAAATCGTCCTCGTTAAACAGCAGCAACAGTTCGTACTTGCCGGCATTGTCGATCACCACCCGGTCGGAAAGGATCTTTGCCAGTTTGACCCGGTTGTTGATGGGCAGCTCATCGCCCACCGCATACTGGGCCTGCTCGCGCTTGGCCTCGATAATAGCCCGCGCCAGGTCCGGATTGGAGGAGGCCACAATCCCCTGCAGCTTGAGCGCCAGGCGGGTTTCCTGAGCGTTGTCTTCAATGCCGGCCAGGCCGCCCTGCGCCAGGGAGGCTTCCTCCGGCTCCGGTATGACCACTGCAGGGTCGGAGGCTGAATCTCCGAACAGGCTCCAGCCCGCCATTTCCTCGATATTGACCGGCTTGCGACCCGAGGAGGCCGCCGCCTCCACCAGCGGATTGACGACATTGCCCGGTGCCGGCGGCGCTTCGGGTGCAGGCACCAGGCTCCACACCAGCTCAACCAGCGCAAACACCATCCAGACAACAGCCACCGCCACCAGGCCCTGTTTGAGGCGGCGCTGGCGCGCGGGTTCAGAGAGAGTTTGCAGGCGGGCGACTAGCTGTTGCCAGATTTCGTCCAGTTTGGTGCCGGCGTCAGCCAGCCGCTCGGTGTTCACTGTCAATCACGCGTGAAGAAACAATGCGGGAATTATAGGGTTGGGGTGTGCAATATAAAACCCGGCACTGTAAAGACATGTAAACCTGTGTATCAGGTCCGCAAAGGTGGCTCATCCAGGTCGCGCAACACCCCGGGGTCGTCTACCGCGACGCCGCGCATTTGCGCGCTGTGCCGGGCGACGATTTCCTTACCGCCACCGTCGCCGTCCAGCGCCGCCAGCTCTGCGAAGTACGCACTGCCAAAACCCTTCGGATTGCCGCTCTTGCCTTCATACTGCGGCTCTACCAGGCTGTCCGGCGTCAGCGCCCGCCACAGCGCCACCAGGGTAGCCGGCTGCACCCAGGCCATATCGCCCAGCACCACCAGCAACCCGTCCCAGTCGCCACAGGCGCGCACGCCCTCGGCCAGGGTCGCGCCCATGCCACGAACGGCGGATGGGCACTCGATGAATTCGATGCCCGGCAGGTTCAGCAGCAATGGCAGGGTGCCGTCATCGGGGCGCAGGCAGACCCGGCAGGACAGCTGCGCCGCCAGCACCGCCGCCACCGTGTGCCGTAACAGGGGCTCACCCT
>JANQGK010000059.1 GCA_028277365.1 Halieaceae bacterium
GCGCCATGCTCGACCTGCTGGTGGAGGGCCGGCTGCCTTCACGCGGCCTGGTGCGCCAGGAGCAGGTGGCCCTGGAGGACTTCCTCGCCAACCGCTTTGGCCGTATCTTCACCTCGGAGTCCGCCCGACAATACGCCGTTACCGAGGAGTAAGCCCATGAACCAGGCCCTGGCCCGTTTGCTGCCCGCCGTACTCGAAGAGCTGAACCTCACCGGCGTCAGCGGTGAGCTGCCCGTGCACTCACCCATCGACGGCTCCCTGCTGGGCAGTGCCCCGTTGGATACCGCGGCGGATCTGGAGGCAAAAATCGGCGCTGCTGCGGTCGCATTCCAAGCCTGGCGTGTAGTGCCCGCACCGCGACGCGGCGAACTGGTGCGGCTGTTCGGCGAGGAGCTGCGTGCCCACAAACAGGCGCTGGGCAGCCTGGTCACCATGGAGTGCGGCAAGCTGCTGCAGGAAGGCCTGGGTGAAGTGCAGGAGATGATCGACATCTGCGACTTCGCCGTGGGCCTGTCACGCCAGCTGTACGGCCTGACCATGCCCTCGGAGCGCCCCGGCCACACCATGCGCGAAACCTGGCAGCCCCTGGGGCCGGTGGCAGTGATTTCAGCCTTCAACTTCCCGGTGGCGGTATGGGCCTGGAACGCGGCGATTGCCTTGGTCTGCGGCAATCCTGTGATCTGGAAACCTTCGGAAAAAACCCCGCTCACGGCGCTCACCTGCGTCAGCCTGCTGCGCCGCGCCGCCGAGCAGTTTGGTGACGCGCCGGACGATCTCGCCCACCT
Organism: Halieaceae bacterium; assembly: GCA_028277365.1. Lineage (GTDB taxonomy): Bacteria > Pseudomonadota > Gammaproteobacteria > Pseudomonadales > Halieaceae > JANQIO01. Next base: position 786 of record JANQGK010000059.1, read on the forward strand.
GGCCATCGGCGGCGCCGACATCGGCGACACCCTGGTGCGCGACCCGGGCGTTGCCCTGGTCAGCGCCACCGGCTCCACCCACATGGGCCGCCAGGTCGGCCCGGTGGTGGCGGAGCGCTTTGGCCGTTGCCTGCTGGAGCTGGGCGGCAACAACGCCATGATCGTGACACCCTCGGCGGACCTGGACATGGCGCTGCGGGCCATCCTGTTTTCAGCAGTAGGTACCACCGGCCAGCGCTGCACCACCCTGCGCCGGCTGATCGTACACCGGGATATACACACCGAGCTGACCGCGCGCCTGCAGGACGCCTACGCCCAGGTCTCCATCGGCAATCCCCTGGAAGACGGGGTACTGGTGGGCCCGTTAATCGACCGGGACGCATTCGATGCCATGCAGTCGCGGCTTGAAGCACTGCGGGCTGCCGGGCGGAGTGTGACAGGCGGGGAACGCGTCCAGGTGGCGGACGGCGACGGCGGCTACTACGTGCAGCCAGCGCTGGTGGAAATGGACACCCAGGACGAACACATGCGTGCCGAAACCTTTGCGCCCATTCTCTACATCCTGCCCTACGACAGCCTGGAGGAGGCCCTCACCCTGCACAACGATGTGCCCCAGGGTCTGTCTTCCTGCATCTTCACCCACGATGTGCTGGAAGCGGAAACCTTCCTGTCGGCGGCCGGCAGCGACTGCGGTATCGCCAACGTCAATATCGGCCCGAGCGGTGCGGAGATTGGCGGCGCCTTCGGCGGCGAGAAGGAAACCGGCGGCGGGCGCGAATCCGGCTCCGATGCCTGGAAGGCCTATATGCGGCGCCAGACCGTGACCGTGAACTACTCCACCGAGCTACCGCTGGCCCAGGGCATCGAGTTCGACTCCGGCGATTAAAGCCGAGGATGCTTGCCGGGCATTCCGAATACTTTGCTGATCGGCCCTATCGCATGCAACGCCATTGCCTGGTGAGGTGACCGCCGCCAGACTGCCGCCAGTCGCGTACTCCGCGGCACTTCCATAGTTTGCAAAAAGGTATGACAGATGAACATATTCGGTAAGAAAACCATGGCGAGCGCAGCACTGGCGCTAGCAGCTGGAACCACCGCCCTGCCCGCACTGGCGGTGGATGAGTACAACGTGGCCACGGGGCTGACCGCGGCTGGTGCGCCGCTGGGACTTCACGGAGTCGACCCGGTGGCTTTTGTAACACTCGGCAACCGGGTGGACGGCTCTGCCCGCCACACGGCGGTGCATGACGGCGTGGCCTATTACTTCGATTCCGAAGACAACAAGGTCTCGTTCGAGGACAAGCCCTCGCGCTACATCCCCCAGAACGGGGGCTTCTGCACCTTTGGGGTGTCGGTCGGCAAGAAGTTCGACGGTGACCCGCAGTACGCAGCCGTCATGGATGGCAAGCTCTACCTATTCCTAAACGAGGAGATATTCCAGGCCTTTCAGAAGGACCGGGCGGGCACCATCAAGAAAGCCGCACGCAACTGGCGCAAGATTCAGCACACGGCTGCAGCTAAACTTTAACCAGTCGACCCGGCCCCCGGGGCCGGGTTAAACCCCCGTCGCCCCAAAATGCCTGTAAATTTTGCAGGCTCGAGGGCGGCTCAACTCACGCGAGGGAGCGCCGCTGCAGCTCGCGGCGCAGGCTGCCAGGCGGTTTTCCTACCTGGCGATGAAAGGCGCGACTGAATGCGGACTCCGAGGTGTAACCCACGCGATTGGCGATCTCGATCATCGGTAGCCTGCTCTGCAGAATCAGCTGCCGAGCGACCTGCATACGCCACAGCGTCAGGTATTCCATCGGAGCCATACCGATGGTGTCGCGAAAGCGGACGGCAAAACGGGTCCGCGACATTGCCGCTTCTCCCGCCAGGGCATCGAGGCTCCAGTTCTCCCCAGGCTGGCCGTGAATCGCCCGCAGGGCGCCTGCGAGACG
>JANQGK010000138.1 GCA_028277365.1 Halieaceae bacterium
TCGCCATGATCATGGCACTGGCGCCGGCGGTGGCGCCCACTCTGGGCAGCTTGATGCTGGGTTTACTGCCCTGGCCGTGGATCTTCCTGTCGCTGGCCGCCTACAGCCTGCTGGTGGCATTGGTCGTGGGAGTCAAGCTACCGGAATCGGTGCCGGTGCGGCAGGCGCTGCATCCGGTCAATATAGCCCGCAACTACAGGATGCTGCTGCGGCACCGGCAGTTCTTTACCACCACCGTCGCCAGCGCTTTGCTCTATGCCGGTATGGTGTGCTTCCTGTCCGGGGCGAGCTTTGTCTTTATTGACATGATGGGAGTGCCGCTGAAGTATTTCGGCGCCCTGTTCCTGACCACGGTGGCCGGCTACATCGGCGGCAGCGCTCTCAGCGCCCGGCTTGCCCTACACCGCAGTTCTGAGGCGGTAATGTGGCTGGGGGGCCTCGCCGCCACCGGCGGCGCTGTGCTGATACTGCTGGGGCCACTGGCCTGGTTTCACCCAGCCAGCATCGTGTTGCCCATGGCCCTGTATGTGGGCGGCGTGGGCATTGCTCTACCCCACGCCATGGCCACGGCGCTGAAACCCTTTGCGGAAATGGCCGGCACCGCTTCGGCGCTATTCGGCTTCATACAGATGGGCCTTTCAGCCGCTGCCGGAGCCGTGGTTGGCGCGCTGTTGAAGGACTCACCGACACCCATGGGCGCCGCCATCCTGGGCTGCAGCCTGCTGTCGCTGCTGCTGATCTGGCGCCTGCGACACGCCGATGTGTCATACTAGCGCGCAGTCTCCCAGGAATTGTGACATGCCTGCCCAGGACGTTACCCAGCTGATCGGCAACACCCCGCTCCTGTACCTGCGGGAGGCTTCGGAACGCACCGGCTGCCAGATCTACGGCAAGGCCGAGTTCCTCAATCCCGGCAGCTCGGTCAAGGATCGCACGGCGCTAGGCATCCTGCGCGATGCCGAGCAGCGCGGCGCCATCGCTCCCGGCGGTACTGTGGTTGAGGGCACGGCGGGCAATACCGGCATCGGCCTCACCCTGCTGGCCAATGCACTGGGCTATCGCAGCGTGGTGGTGATGCCGGTCACCCAGAGCAAGGAAAAGATCGAAACCCTGGAGCTGCTGGGCGCTGAGCTGCACCTGGTGCCGGCCACCTCCTACAAAGATGAGAATCACTATATCCACACCGCCGGGCGACTCGCCGAGCAGCTCAACAAGACCTCAGACAAGGGTGCTTTCTGGGCTCAGCAGTTCGATAACCTCGCCAATATGCGATTCCATGCTGCCACTACCGGCACTGAGATCTGGGAGCAAACCGATGGCAAGGTAGACGGCTTCGTCTGTGCAGTGGGCACCGGCGGCACGCTGGCAGGCGTGTCCAATGCGCTCAAAGAGCACAACCCCGATGTAAAGATCGGTCTGGCCGACCCGGAAGATGCCTCTCTTTACAACTACTACACCCACGGCGAGCTGAAACCCGGCGAGGGCAGCTCGATGATGGAAGGCATCGGCATTAACCATATCACCGAGAACATTGCACAGGCGCGGGTCGACTACGCCTACCAGGTGCCCGACGCCGACGCCCTGCCCTGGGTGTTCAGCTTGCTCAAAAACGAGGGGCTGTGCCTGGGTGGCTCTTCGGGCATCAATATTGCAGGCGCGGTAAGCATGGCGGAGGAGCTGGGACCCGGCCATACCATCGTCACCATCCTCTGCGACTTCGGCAACCGCTACCAGAGCAAGCTGTTCAATCCCGCCTACCTGCGCAACCGCGGGCTACCGACACCGGACTGGATGGACATCTAGCCCGGCCTGCGGCCCGTACCAGCTACACCAGACTCACTACACACTCAGGGACCGCCATGAAAATCGGCATCATCTGCGGGAGCCACCGCGAAGACTCACAAAGCGAGAAAGTAGCGCGCTATATCGAGCGCGCCCTGGTCGAACAGGGTCACTGCGATGAGACCTGGCTCTACCTGTTGGCAAACAACCCGCTACCGCTCTGGGACGAGGGCATCTGGGAAGGTGACCCCGACTGGAAACAACGCCTGGCGCCTCTGTCAGAACAGCTGAACAGCTGCGACGGCTTCGTGGTGGTGTCTCCGGAATGGCACGGCATGGCGCCTGCGGGTTTGAAGAATTTTTTCCTGGTGTTTACCGGCGGCGGCGAACTCGCCCACAAGCCGGCGTTGATCGTCACCGTGTCGGTGGCCGACGGCGGCTCATACCCGGTGGCGGAGCTGCGTATGAGCAGCTACAAGAACAATCGCCTGTGTTACCTGCCGGAACACCTGATCATTCGCTATGTGGATACGGTATTCAACGACGACGTGGCAGCCAACAAGGACAGCGCGCAGGAGTACTTCGAGGCGCGCCTGACCTATTGTCTGCGCCTGCTGAAAGAGTACACAAAAGCGTTTGTGGGAATAAGGGCTAGCGGAGCCGCCAGCCTGGAGCAATACAGCAGCGGCATGTAATTGCCGCTGCTTCCTACTGCTTGCCTTTCGCTATTCGGCTGCGGCGCTTATTCAGCGGCAGCGCCGTCTCCACCCGCAGCGGCGCGTTCACGCTCCACCAGATAGTCGACGATCGCCAGCATATTGGCCTGGCTACCAGCTTTGCGGGTGCTGATACGGTACTTGCCCGCCACCATCATTTCCGGTGTGCCGCTGATGCGGGCACCCTTGGCACGGGCACCGGCCTGGCGCACCTGGCTGCCGACGCCGAATGAGCGGTAGGCCTTGGTGAAGTCCCCGGCGCTGACCCCATTGGCCACAAAAATCTTGCGGATTT
>JANQGK010000183.1 GCA_028277365.1 Halieaceae bacterium
CTCAGCACGATCTGGGCGAGGATAGTGCCGATCCAGTACCCCGGTCCGAAGCCGCGCTCGTTCTTAAACACCACCCGGTCCACGGTGTGGCCGATGACCCGGGAGAAGAACAGTACGAAGGTGTTCACCACGCCCTGGATCATGGTCAGAGTCACCATGTCGCCGTTGGCCACGTGGCCGATCTCGTGGGCCAGCACGGCGCGGATTTCATCCTTGTTGAAACGCTGCAGCAGCCCCTGGCTGACCGCTACCAGGGCGTCATTGCGGTTCCAGCCCGTGGCAAAGGCGTTGGACACCTGGCTGGGGAACACACCCACCTCAGGCATGCCGATTCCAGCCTCTCGGGCCAGCTCGGCCACCGTGTCTACCAGCCACTGCTCGCTGGCGTTACGGGGCTGCTCGATCACGTAAGTGCCGGTGCCGCGCTTAGCCATCCACTTGGAGATGAACAGCGACAGCAGCGAGCCGCCAAAACCGAAAATGGCGCAGAAGAACAACGTGCCGGTGGTGTTGATGCCGACGCCGTTGGCCGCCATGAGTTGGTCGAATCCCAACAGGCTGAGCACGATGCCCAGCACGAACACCACGGCCAGGTTGGTCGCCAGGAACAGCAGGATGCGCATGTCAGTTCACCTCATTCACCGGGCCCGGGGTGCGGGCGTTACAGCATTGGATATGTGGCGCGCGGCGAAAGTTTCAAGGGCTTGGAGGAGTTTCTTCTTCGAGGGCGGCGTCGCTCTGGTCAAGGCCCGCATCGGCAGGCTTAGCGTCTTCCTTGGTAGTTTCGGCTTCCGTGTCGGTCGCCTCGGCGGTACCCGCGCCGGTTTCGGTGAGCAGGTCGTCTTCGTCGGGAATCAGGTGTTCGCTAGGTTCGATCACCGGTACGCCGCGCTCGTCCAGCGGCGCGCTGGCCACCTCGCCGCGCAGCTCGATGTCCTTGGAAGACAGTTCCACCAGCTGGTTCAGGCCTTCGTCCTCGTGTTTGAAGTGGGCAACGGTGCGCGGCTTGGTGCCGTCTACCCAACGCTTCTTCTTGCCCCAGTACTGGCCCAGTTGGTTGCGAACGACGAATACCTCAGTCATGGTCCTGCTGATTACTCCCGTGGTGTAGCGCTGTAGTGATGTGGCGCGCAGTGTAGCCGCTCGCGTGCGCGCATCCAAGCAGGACCTGCCTCACGCCAGCAGGGTGTCCTTCGCCTGGTTGAGTTTTGCGGCCAGGTAGTCGTTGCCGCCGCGGTCCGGGTGCAGTTTCTGCATCAGCTTGCGGTGTGCTTGAACGATGGCTTGCTCGTCTGCCCCTTCCTCAAGGCCGAGGATGGCCAGTGCCTCAGCGTTGCTCATATCGCTGCCGCTGTCTGCCGGCGGGGTGTAGTCGCCGCCCCAGTCGGCACCGAAACGCCGTTGCAGGTAGCTCTCCAGCAGGCGGGCGGAATCCAGGTCCTGAGCGCGGCAATAGGCCAGCAGGTTGTCCAGGTCCGCCCGGTCCAGGGAGTCAAGGCTCCGGCCCTCAAACTCGCCGCTGAGCACCTGGCCGCTAAGATCGCCGGTTTCGTGATCCAGCACCATCTTGAGAACGGCGGTTTCCACCTCGGAGCGGCTTGCGCCTGCGGTACCCGAGGTGTGGCGGCGAATCTGTTGGAAGATGGGAAACAGCTGTGCCAGCGCCGGCAGCAGCCGGAGAGCGCCCACAAGCAGGCCGGTAATGGCCGCTCCCAGCCAGTGCATGCGGCCCGTCACCACGCCGATGACCACTACCACCACGAGCAGGCCTACGCCCAGCTTGAGGTAGGCGGGCTTGCGCTGGGCCGGCGGCAGGGCCTTGATGCGCTGGTAAACAATCCACACGGCCAGGCCAATGGCCAGTAACAGGATAAGGCGGGCCACGGTGGCTCCTACTTGAGTTGGTCCAGCAGCAGTTTAGCGTTCCCGCTATCCCGGCTGCCATGTTCCAGCATGGCGGATTTCCCGGCGGCCGCAAAGCGGGCCACGGCGCCCAGCAGTTCCGCGAGCTGGTGGGGGCTGGCGTGGTCGAAGCGCGCCCAGGCGCCGCCACTCAGGCGGGCGAGCTGTTTGAAGCTGCGCTCCACCATCGGGTCGCCTCCCTCCTGAAACATGAACAGCGGCAGCCCGGCAATGCCCAGCTCGCCGGCTTTCGCGGCCAGCCGGTCCGGGTTTTCCTCGCAGGCATCGCCGATAAAGACCACAGCCTTTACCGGCAGCTCGCGATGTTCGCGCAGGGCGTGATTCAGCAACCGCTCGATCTGGGTCATGCCGCCCTCGCAGCGCACGCGGTTCATCTGCTTGAGCAGGGCGTGTTCATCCACCAGCCAGCGAGTGGCGCGCAATTCGGCCAGCCCGCGGTAGTAACAGAGTTGCACGGCGAGGCCGCCGAGGTCCTGGGTAGCCATGAACATCTCGCCCTGCAGCTGGCAGGCGCGGTCCCAGGTGGGCTGGCGGCTGGCGGTGGCGTCGATGGCAAACAGCAGGCGAGCGCCGCTGGCCGCACGTTCGGCCAGCGTTTTGCTGCGGGTCAGGAACTTGTCGATCTCGCCGGCGGAGGACCGGACTTTAGGAGGCTTAGCCAATCGGCCTGGTTCAGTGCTGAAGTCAGTTCTGAGGCTTGAGCTTGCCGATCTGCTCCAGCTCGACGAGGTAGTGGCGGCGATGGGCCAGCTCGCGTACCGCGGCCAGCAGCTCTTCCGGTGAGGTGTCTTCCTCTTCGGTGCTTACCATTTCCCACAGCTTGCGACTGGAGAATTCGTGCATATTGAATGTCTGTGCTTCTTGTTGCATTGCTTACTACCTACCATCTTGTTCTTTTGAGGGCGTGCCGGGGGGCTTTAGGCCCGCCGGGTCTCGCTGGTCTGACTGTTACGGTTGCTATAGCCATCACGCTTGATTTGCTACCAACTGCTAACATTTCCGTCAGCGATACACGCCAGAAACGCATTCATGGCTTGAATTTGCCACAGTTTCACTTGAAGCGCCAATTAAAATGTTGACGTAAGTGTGTGAAATATATCGATTCTCTTTGACAGTTGCATGACAGAAAAGTTCGCTCCCGATGACAGAAAGCCTGCCGAGGCCTGGAGCAAATCAATGCAGCTGTGGTCAAAGCAGCGGTCCGGATACCGTACAATTCCGTACCACCGTCAAATGAGATTCACCCCAGCAGGAGTTACGCCATGGGCCTTTTCGACATTCGCAAGAAACACCTGATGCCGTCACCGCAGGATGCCCTGCCTGGTCGCGACGAGGCCCTGCCGGTGCCGGCTGAGCACTTCGTGAACGGCAACCCGCTGCAGGGACACTTCCCCGACGGCTATGAGCAGGCCGTGTTCGGCATGGGCTGCTTCTGGGGCGTGGAGCGGATGTTCTGGCAGCTAGCGGGTGTGTATACCACGGCGGCGGGCTACGCGGCGGGCTTCACACCCAACCCCACTTACCAGGAAGTGTGCAGCGGCCAGACCGGCCACAACGAGGTGGTGCTGGTGGTCTACGACCCGCAGGTGATCAGCTTTGATGCACTACTGAAAACCTTCTGGGAGGGCCACGATCCCACCCAGGGCATGCGCCAGGGCAACGATATGGGCACCCAGTACCGCTCCGGCATTTACACCTTCAGCGCGGCCCAGGCCGAGGCCGCCGAAGCCTCCAGGCAGGCGTTCCAGCCGATCCTGTCAGATGCGGGTTACGGCGAGATCACCACCGAGATCGTCCCGGCCGGAGAGTTCTACTACGCCGAGGACTACCACCAGCAGTACCTGGCCAAGAACCCCGGCGGCTACTGCGGCCTGGGCGGCACCGGCGTGTCCTGCCCGGTGGGCGTGGCCACAGCCTAGCGCGAGATTACACAGTCCAGCAGGGCAGCCTCGAGCTGATCGAGCGCGCTTGCATCCCTGCCGATGCATTCAAGGCGGCTGTCGAGGCAGTCGTCCAGCGCCAGCCGGGTGAGCGCGCCTTCCGCTTTGTTGAATCCGGTGACGCCCTCCGGGGTGATGAATACGCCCTTGACCCTGTCTGTGTCGATGCCGCTGAGCACGCTGTGTAGTTTCAGTGCATCAAACACCCAG